>JBJMSU010000242.1:0-25622 GCA_045801465.1 Xanthobacteraceae bacterium
ACCATGATCTACCGCGAAGGCCCATCGGCCTTTTTTGGGAGATATGCCGCCTTGCACAAAACGGTAGCCCGGTTCATTCAAAAGTGCTTATGCTGGCACGAGTTACCGCGCAAAAGGTCCTTTCGGGGTTTCAGCGCCATCCTCACCAGGGCACGAGCGAATGAGCACAGCGAGCAAGTCCGCAGAACCGGTCAAGATCAAGAAGTACGCCAACCGGCGGCTCTACAATACCGGCACCAGCACCTACGTGACGCTCGAAGACCTTGCCACCATGGTGAAGAGCGGCGAGGACTTTGTGGTTTACGACGCCAAGACCGGCGAGGACATCACCCGCTCGGTGCTGACCCAGATCATCTTCGAGCAGGAGAACAAGGAAGGCGGGCAGAACCTGCTGCCGATCACCTTCCTGCGGCAGCTCATCCGCTTCTATGGCGACAGCATGCAGATGCTGGTGCCACGCTATCTCGAAGTTTCGATCGACTCGCTGACGCGCGAGCAGGAAAAGTTCCGCAACCAGATGGCGCAGGCTTTCGGCGTGGGCGGCTTCGGCGCGCTCGAGGACCAGGTCCGCCGCAACATGGAAATGTTCGAGCGCGCCTTCGCCATGTTTGCACCGTTCGCACGACGCGAAGGCGCGGCCGCGGAGTCGGAAACAAAGCCGGCCTCGGAAATCGACGAGCTCAAACGGCGGCTCAACGAGATGCAGAAGCGGCTCGACAGCCTGACCGAGGGCGGAGCGTCGGAGCAGTCCAGCAGCGAGATCGACGAGCTCAAGCGTCAGCTCGGCGACATGCAGCGCCGCCTCGACCTTTTGACCAGCACCAGGGATTGACCGTCCGGCTCGCCGGGCGAAGCAATGACTTTCAAGGCCGGATGGCGCTACCGGTGGCGGCCGATGGCGTGCCATGCGCATGCGGCCGTTGCAGCGAAGCCGCGCCGACGAGCGCCCCCTGCAGGTAATCGCAGCCCCATCCGGTCAGCATCGCCGCGGTCTCCTCGTCCTGCACCCATTCGGCGACCGTGGCCAAGCCCAGCCCTTTCGCCAGCTCCACGATGGTGCGCACGAACAGGCGGTCATCCGCCGAGCGCGCCAGGTTCTGAACGAACGAGCCGTCGATCTTGACGATATCGACGCCCAGCTTGCGCAGGTTGCGGTAGGAGGTATGGCCGGCGCCGAAATCGTCGATGGCGATGCGGCACCCCAGATCCTTGACGCGCCGCACGAAGCCGATCGCATCGTTGATATGCTGGAACGCCGCCGTTTCGGTGATCTCGAGCGCGATACGCCGCGCAATGCCGTCGTGGCGGCGCAGCTGAGCGGCGAAGTTCTCGCACCATTCCGGATCGAAGGTCGAAGCAGGCGATACGTTGAGACTGACGTTGAGATCGGGCGCCGCAACGAGCTCGGCCACGACGAGCTCCACCACGCGATAGTCGATCAGGCGGATGAGGCCGAGACGTTCGGCCAGAGGAATGACGTGCTCGGCCGCGAGTACGCCGCCATCGGGGCGCCGCAGGCGCATGAGGCATTCATGAAAGGCGGGCCGGCGCGACGTCGCGTCGACCACGGGCTCGAAGGCGAGGAGAACGCGGCGCTCGTTGAGTGCAGCGACGATATCGTCGGTCGCCCGCGCGTTGTCTCGCCGCTTCTCGTCGCGCTCGATGCTCGGCCGGTACGCCGAGAATGATCCGGGCCGCACCGCCTTGGCGGCATCGAGCGATTCCTGCGCGCGCGCCAGGATCTCGTGCACGGTGCGCGCGTGGCGTGGGGCGGTCACACCGCCGATGGTCGCCGTCACCGCCACCAGCGAGGTGGAGGTCCGCACCACCTCGTCGCGCACTTCGGCGAGCAGGCGATCGGCCGCGCCCGCCATGTCCTCGGGCGTGCAATTGTTCAACACGATGCCGAATTTGTTGCCGGAGAAGCGCCCGAGCGAATCTCCGCCGCGCATTCGGGAACGGATGCGCTTGGCGACGGCGGCGATCACCTCGTCGGCCGCATCGAAGCCATACGCCTCATTGATGCGGGCCAAATCGTCGATGGCCACCAGGAGGAAGCCGCACGACGAACGAAAGCGGATCGCATCACGCAGCGCGTCCCCGAGCACCTCGGTCAGGTGCCATCGGTTCATCTCGCCGGTGAGGGCGTCGAAGCGGGACAGAAACGAGAGCCGCTCCTGCTGGGCATGTCGTTCATTGACGATCCGGATCACACCCTGCGCACGGCTCGGGCGCCCATCGGCAGCCGCGAACCAGCGGCCGGTGTCCTCGATCCAGGTCTTGCTGTGCGGCTCGGAACCTAATCGCAGGCAATACTCGGTCTGATAGGGAACGCCCCTTCCGTCGTCGCGCTGCACCGAATGCATCACGGCATCGAACCGCGTCTGCATGTTGTCACGGTCGAGCAAGGCCGCGTAAAGACGGCCGGTTGCGATTGCCGCGCGGTCGACCGCGAGCATGCCGCCGACATTGGGACTCCAGGCAAGCTCGTCGGTGCCGATGTCCCAGCGATAGGCGGCTTCTCCGATCGAAGCCAGAATCTCGGCGGTTTCGGACGAAGCGACGCCCAGGGCATTGCCCGAAGCGTCCTGCTCCGCCGCGACATGACGACGATCCATCCCCGGCGTTTGGAACAGAGGCTTGGTCGGATTGTTGCTGGACACGATCGGAACCCCTCAAGCGAATCGAGCGTCGCTAGGGCCACGCATCATATGGACGAATTTTGAAGATTCGGGAAACTGTTGTTCGCCCCCCGCGGTTAGCAAAGCGGGATGGCTTTCTTCCAAGCGCCGTCCCGCTCTAGCTTCTTGTTAGAGCATGATCTTTTCGGAAACGGGTGCCCAGCTCGGATCAGGTCCGGGGCGGGCTTTTTCCGGATCATGCTCTCGGTCAGCAGGTGTGCCGGGCACGCCGCTTGCGAATGGGTAGACGCGACGGCGCAACGTGTCCCAATATGACACACGGAGGCGGGCATGCAGGCGAAAGCCACAGGCTCCGGCCAGGATCTGGTCCCGCCCAGCGGTGCCCCGGATGGCCCGACCGCGGCGGCGAATTCGCATGTCCCCAGCGAAGGCCCCCGGGCGCTCGTTCCCCTCCATTTGGTCGATTCGATTGCCTGCCGCGGTTACCATTATCCAAGCGCAACGTTCGTGGCACATCTCATCGCGGTCGATCGCGGGGTGCCGCAGCTGCGGATGCGCCGCCGTGCCGCGCCGGCAGACGCGGTCGCGGTCTACACGGCTGCGCTCACGGGTGCACCCCTGCAGGCCGGTCGCAAGCTCCGCCGATCGGTGTAGCGATGAATGGCGAGTGGCGAATAGCGAATAGCGAAAAAGCGCCTCTTTGCTGCGCTATTCGCCATTCGCTATTCGCCGTTCAATACCCCAGCGCACAGCCGTCCTTGCGCGGATCGGATCCGCCGATCAGCACGCCGCGATCCCAGTCGATCTGGATCGCCTGCCCGCCGCCCCAGGGCTGCGGTGAGACCACGACTTCATGACCGCGCTGCTCGAGCCCAGCAATCGTTGAGCGCGGGACGCCCCGCTCGACGACGCTCATCGCGCCGACGAAGAACGCGCGGGGAGCATCGATCGCCGCCTGAACGTCCATGCCGTAGTCCACCATGTTGGTCACGACCTGGGCATGGCCCATCGGCTGGTAGTGGGCGCCCATGACGCCGAACGACATGGCGCAGCGACCATCGCGCATGGCCATGGCCGGGATGATCGTGTGCATCGGCCGCTTGCCCGGCCCGATGCAGTTCGGATGCGCGGAATCGAGCACGAAGCAGGCGCCACGGTTGTGCAGAACGATGCCGGTCTTTTCGGTGCAGATGCCGACGCCGAAATGGGAGAACAGCGAGTTGATCAGCGACACTGCCATGCGGTCGCGATCGACCACCGTGAGGTAGACGGTGTCGCTGTCGAGCGCCGGCGCGGCCGTGGCGGCGATCCGGCACGAGCGGTCGATCCGGTTCGCCAGTTGGCGGGCCATGGCCTTGTCGAGCAGCGCCGGAACCGCGGCGCGCATGAACGACGGCTCCGCCAGGTGTCGGTCGCGCACCGCAAAGGCGAGGCGCGCCGCCTCAAGGGCAAGATGAAAACGCTCGGGCCCGAGCGGATCGAGCGCGGCGAGATCGAAATTCTCCAGCACGTTGAGCAGGACCAGCGCGGTGAGCCCCTGGCCGCTCGGCGGCAGCTCGAGGACGTCGAGGCCGCGATAATTGGTGGCGATCGGCTCGACCACATCGCCGCAATGGCGGGACAGATCGTCAGGGCTGAGAAACGAGCCGCGCGCCTTGACGGTCGCCACGATGTCCTCGGCGATGGGCCCGTCATAGAAGGCGCGCGGACCCCGCGCGGCGATCTCCTTCAGCGTTGCCGCCAGCGCCGGCAGGCGGATCACGTCGCCGACCGCCGGCGCGCGTCCGTGCGGGAGATAGTGGCGGGCGGCGCCTGGATCGCCGCGCAGGCGCTCGGTTTCGAGCGCCCAATCGTGGGCGACACGGGGAGCAACGGGAAAACCATGCTCGGCATAATGGATCGCCGGCGCCAGAGCGCGATCGAGCCCGAAACGGCCGTGCGCCTCGAGGATCGCCGCCCATGCTTCGATCGCCCCCGGAACGGTCACGGCGTGCACGGAATTGCCGGCGAGATAACCCGGCTCATCGCTGGCCAGCGGCTTCACTCCGAGTGCGCTGGCGGCGCGCCCGGAGCCGTTGTAGCCCCAGATCGGCGCATCCGGCTTGGCAACGATGCAGAAGCAATCGCCGCCAATGCCGGTCATGTGCGGCTCGACGACGCTGAGCACCGCAACAGCGGTGACGGCTGCGTCCGCTGCGGTACCGCCCGCGCGCAAGGCCTCGATGGCGGCTTGCGTCGCCACCTGATGCGACGTCGCCGCCATTGCGTCGCACGCGATCGCCGGCGAGCGGCCGGGCAGGTGGAAATCGCGCGTCATGTCCCGATTCCAACGGAATGGGACATGCAAGCGCCCCCCTTCCGAAGTTCGTGATACATCGCAGCACCCTCTGACACGAACTTCGGAAGCAAAGGGGCACTGGTGTCCCGATTCCGAAGTTCGCAAAACTTTGCAGCACGCTCTGATGCGAACTTCGGAATCAAAAGGGACACTAGCAACCTATGATTCTAGTGCCCCTTTGAACCCCAACTTCGCAATCGGACTCGCGGCAAGAATATGCGAACTTCGGGTTCGGGGGCACTGGCAAGTCTATGACTCGAGTGCCGCTGTCGATTTGAAGTTCGTAAACGAGCTTGCCGCAGGCACGGTAGGAACTTCAAATCGGCGGCACTAGCCCCGGTCCGCCGGGACCATCGCCTCTTCGATCGCGACGTCGCGGCGCGCCGCCCGCGCCGTGATGGCAAACCCGCCGATCGTGTCGACCAAGCTGATCATCATGAGCAGGAAGAAGGTCGAGGTCGCCGCCTGCGCAATGAGCAGGAATTCGATCAACATGACGACGAACAACGCCATCGACAGCATATGGTCGATGATGCCGCGACTGGCGCTCGAGCGCGATGCTTTGAAGATCTCGATGAATAGAAGCAGGATGGCGAACGTAAGCAGTGCGTCCTGGGCTGTGATGACCCATCTTGCTCCCGACATCATCTGGATGGTGGCGAGCGGGTCCGTCCAGCCGACGCCAGGGGTGAGAAACGCGATCATGTTGTAGATCGCGAACGGGATGATCAGCAGGGGAATCCCGATCAGGAACACGGGCTTGCCTCCTCGCTATCGTATGAAGCATGTCCGACCCGTTGCGGATCCAGACACGCTCCGCACGGTCACACTTCCGACTTCGGCTTGAAGACCTGGCGGCCTTTGTACATGCCGGTCTTCAGGTCGATATGATGGGGCCGGCGCAGCTCGCCCGAATCCTTGTCTTCGACGTAGGTCGGCCTCTTCAATGCGTCGGCGGAGCGCCGCATGCCGCGTTTCGACGGCGAGGTTTTTCGCTTCGGGACAGCCATGGCTTCTCCTTGATCGTCTGGCGCCAGGCGCCCGGACGTGATGGGCAACCCGGGCTTATAGTGGATCACGCACGAGAAGGCTAGTTCTTGCGAGGCTTCACGCATGCGCCGAGCTGGGGCGAGCGAGCCGCGCGGGCGGCATAGATGCCGGCGAGGCGCTGCACGACGGCGCCGGGCTGGCGCGCGCTCCGTCGTTTCGGATTGGGCAGGATCGAGGCCAGCAAAGCCGCTTCTCGAGGGCTCAGGTCGCGCACGCTCTTGCCGAACGCCGAGCGGGCCCCGGCCTGGGCGCCGAACTCGCCGTTCGGGCCCCATTCGGCGACGTTGAGATAGATCTCCATGATGCGCCGCTTGGACATCACCAGGTCGGTCCACAAGGCCAGGGGAAATTCCAGCGCCTTGCGCACGAAGCTGCGACCCGACCACAGGAACAGGTTCTTGGCCGTCTGTTGAGTGATGGTCGACGCGCCACGCGCCTCGGTGAAGTCATCGGCGTCTTCGATCGCATCGCGCAACGCCCCCAGATCAACGCCGCGATGCTGGCAGAAGCGGGCGTCTTCGGCGACGATGACGGCGAGCGGAAGCGCCGGTGTCATCTGCTCGAGCGGCACCCACACGCGCTCGACCCGCTGCCGCGTCACCCAGCGCCACAGCATCGGGGTCGAGACCGGCGGCACGACGAGATACACGAGCACCAGCAGATAAGGCAGCAGCATCAGCACGACGGCGACCGCCAGCGCCCAGCGGAGCAAGCGAATGGAAGCGGGGCGTTCGACCGGCGACATGGGGCGATTTACTTCTCGCGCAGGCGCTTGGGTCAAGCTGCCCGGCGAGACCGCTTGAGCTTGGCCGCGTTTGCGGCTGGAATAGAGGCATGAACGAGCCCTCCCATCAACACCGCCGGCCTTTGCCGCGCGCGGTGCGCATCGTGCGTGCCCGTCCGCGGCTGTTCCTGTGCGCCCTGATCGGCCTCATCGTCATTGCGGCGCTGCCGGGGGAATGGCAGCTCACCACCCGCATGCTGATCGGCTGGGACACCGGCATCGCGCTCTATCTCGCGGCCGCCTTGGGCGTCATGGCGCGCGCCGACCTCCAGCACATTCGCCGGCAGTCCGCGCTGCAGGACGAGGGCCGCGTCGCCATCCTGGTGCTGACCGTCGCCGCCGCGCTGGCGAGCATCGCCGCCATCATCGTCGAGCTCGGCACCACCCCGGGCGCCACCCGCGAGCCCATTCGCCTGGTACTGGCGACGATCACCATCGTGCTGTCGTGGGCCTTCATCCACACAATCTTCGCGCTCCATTACGCGCACGAGTACCATGCCGAGCACCGGAAGCATCGCGGCGGGCTGGCATTCCCCGGCGACGAGCCGCCCGACTACTGGGACTTTGTGTACTTCTCCTTCGTCATCGGCATGGCGGCGCAGACCTCCGACGTGGCCATCACGTCGAAGGCCATCCGCCGGACCGTTGCGGCGCACGGCATCGTCTCGTTCGTGTTCAATGCCGCGCTGCTGGCGCTCACCGTGAACATCGCCGCCAGCGCGATCTGACCCGGAAGCGGGGCACGAGTGATGACCGCCACCATCGAGACGATGCTGCTGCTGCTCGCCGTCCTGGTGGTGGTGGCGATCGTGGCGCGGCGGCTCGACACCGCACCGTCCATTCTGCTCGTCATTGCCGGCATTGCGCTCGCGCTCGTTCCCGGACTGCCGCGCATCGAGCTGGCGCCCGAATTCGTGCTCCTGGTCCTGCTGCCGCCGCTGATCTATTCCGCCGGCGTATCCATGAGCTGGCGCGAATTCCGCTTCAACCTGCGGCCGATCGCGCTGCTCGCCGTCGGCTGCGTGGTGTTCACCACCTGTGCGGTTGCCGCCACCGCCCATTGGCTCCTTGGCCTGCCGTGGCCGGTGGGATTTCTGCTCGGCGCCATCGTGGCGCCGCCGGACGTGATCGCCCCGCTCGCCATCGCGCGGCGCCTGAACCTGCCCCGCCGCATCCTCGTCATTCTGGAAGGCGAAGGTCTCGTCAACGACGCCACCGCCTTGATCCTCTATCGTTTTACCGTCGTCGCCATCAGCACGGGTGCATTCTCGCTTCCCGAGGCCACGGCGACCTTCGTTTTGATCGTCATCGGCGAGATCGCCTATGGAATCGGGATCGGCTGGCTGAGCCTGCATCTACGCCGGTGGGTCAGCGATCCGCGCGTCGAGATCACGCTGTCGTTGATGACGCCCTATGTCGCCTATTGGGTCCCGGAGCACCTCGGCGGATCGGGCGTGCTGGCGACCGTCGCGGCCGGTCTCTATGTCAGCTGGAACGGGCCGCTGCTCATCCCGGCCGGGACGCGGCTGCAAGGCATCTTCTTCTGGGACCTGATCATCTACCTGGTCGAGGGCTTGGTCTTCCTGGTGACCGGCTTGCAGGCCCGCACCCTGTTCGAACGCATGGGCGAGTTTTCCCTGCGCGAGGTTCTGTTCGCCACGGCGGTGACCACGGTGGTCGTGGTGGCGGCGCGATTCATCTGGATTTATCCGGCAACCTACTTGCCACGCTGGCTCATCCCATCGCTGGCGCGGCGCGATCCGGCGCCGTCCTGGGAATGGCCGTTCGCGCTCGCCTATACGGGCGTGCGCGGCGTCGTCTCGCTCGCTGCCGCACTGGCGATCCCGCTCACGTTGGCCAATGGTCAGCCATTTCCCCACCGCGACCTCATTCTGTTCATCACGTTCGGCGTCATCGTCGCCACGTTGGTCGGCCTTGGCTTGCTCCTGCCGGTCGTGATGCGTGCGCTCGGCTTGGCGCACGGCGGGGTCGAGGAGCGCGCGCGACAAGCGCACGCCGAGCACGTTGCGCGCCAGGATGCACTCGACCGTGCGCGCAAGCGCCTGGAGGAACTCGCCGACCAATGCAATCTCTCCGAGGATGTCCTGCAGCAGTTGCGAACACGCTATGACCGCCGGCTGCAGCAACTGCCGACCGCGCACGACGGCGAGAGCGCCAAAGAGGAGGTAGAATTGCGGTTGAAGCTGATCGAGACCGAACGCGAGCTCCTGCACCAGCTTCTGCGCGAGGGACGCCTCACCGACGAGTCGCGCCGCCGGCTCGAGCGCGAGCTCGACCTGGAGGAGGCGTATCTGTCGATGCGCACCGAGAGCCGCCCCGATCTGCCGTTGTGAACGGCGCCGTCACAGGGCGGACCGCTCCCCGGATTTCGTGCTTCGCGCAACACCAGTCCAAAGCAAAAGGCCCGGTCGTAAAGACCGGGCCTTGCGTTCCGTCCTGGCGGTTTGCTTCAGGCCGCCTTATCGACCATCTCCTCGCCTTCCGGCTTGGGACCGCGGCGCGGGCCCTTGGCGAGCGCCGCCTCGATTTCCTTGACGGCTTCGGTCTCGGTGATGCGCTGCACCGCGGCGATCTCGCGCGACAGCCGGTCGAGCGCAGCCTCGTAGAGCTGGCGCTCCGAGTACGACTGCTCGGGCTGGCTGTCGGAACGATAGAGGTCGCGCACCACCTCGGCGATGGCGACGATATCGCCCGAGTTGATCTTGGCCTCGTACTCCTGGGCGCGGCGCGACCACATGGTCCGCTTGATGCGGGCGCGGCCCTTGAGCGTCTCCAACGCGCGGCGGACAATTCCCGGCTCTGCCAGCTTGCGCATGCCGACCGAAGCGACCTTGGCGATGGGAACCCGCAACGTCATCTTGTCCTTGACGAAATTGATGACGAACAACTCAAGCTTGTAGCCCGCGACCTCCTGCTCTTCGATGGAGGTGATCTGGCCCACGCCGTGGGCCGGGTACACGATGAACTCGTTGGTCTTGAAGCCCTGGCGCTGAGTGGCCTTCTTCAAGGCGTCATTATCGACGACTTTCTTCGGCACGACCCGCTCGACCGCCTTCTTCGGGGCGATGCGGGCGACCGTCTTCTTGGCATGGGTCATTCTGCGCGTTACCTTTTTACCGTTCGGCCGGGAGCGACCGAGCGATTTCGTTTTGGGAGCCGCGCGACGGACGGCGTCCCGTGAAACGTGAGAGGTCCTACGGCTGCTGCCGGCGGTGCTCTTCTTGCTGCTTTTCTTCAAGCTCTGACGCGATTTTCCTGCCACAGCACACGCGTGGAATTCACGCCCTCCAGATGACGTTTCCCCGGGAGAACCACCCGAAAAAACAATGCTCCCCACGGGGAGCCGCTCGGGTGATATAATTATCGGCCACGAAAACTTCTATACCACAATTTAGTCCGGAATCAAAGCTTTAGGACGATACAAAAGGGTCTTTTTCGCCCTTTTCGCACGTAAAATTACTCAAACCAGTTAACAACCGCGTCAACGCGACAAACGGACTTAAGTTCCATCATCGACAATCACCCCGTGTGGTGCATCGAAACAACAATCCAGCGTTCAATCGGCCTCGTCCAAGCCCCGCAGCCGGTCAAGCTCGCGTCGGTCGCGCTTGGTCGGGCGGCCAGTACCGCGGTCCCGCTCCGGTAAAGAATCCGTTAAGGGTTCCGCCCGGGCCTCCGGGACCAAATCTTCATAAAGCCCCCGTGCGGCGTCCGACCCGCCGCGGCGATCGGCAAAGTTCAACACCTTCATGACCCGCACGGTTCGGTCGAGGGCGACGGTGACTACGTCCCCCGCGCGCACCGCCCGACTGGCGGCATCGATGCGCCGTCCATTGACCCGGACATGGCCGGAGGCGGCGAGCGCCGCCGCAGCACTGCGCGTGCGCACCACCCTCGCGTGCCACAGCCATTTGTCGATGCGCTGGCGGTCTTCACCCATAGCGGATTGCGAATAGCGAGTGGCGAATGGCAAGTCGTGAGTAGCGATGAGCGTAGGACGGGAACTCGCGGCGCCTCTTTCTTCCCCATTCGCTATTCGCCATTCGCAACTCGCCCGTCCTATTCGCCGGCCCTGGTCTTCGCCTCGAGCTGCTCCTTTAGCGCCGCCAGCTTGGCGAACGGCGAGTTTGGATCCGGCTCCCTGTCGCGGCGCTCCTTGCGCGGTCCTTGCCCTTTGATGAAGGCGGCGCGCAACTCCGGATCGCGGTCCGGACGGTCGCGGTCACGCTCGCGCCGGCGGTCATGGTCGCGTTTGCGGTCGGGACGGCCACGTTCAGCCTGCGTCGGCCGGGCAGGCGGCGGCCGGTCAGGGCGGTCATGCGGCCGGCGCTCCCGCGGCGGCCTCGGCTCCGTCCGTTCCGGCGCGCTGCTTTCCCTGGACGGTGCTGACGAAGCCTCCCCAGCCGTAACCGGCTGGGGCCCCGCGGCCGGCGAGGGCGCGGCCTCGCGCCGCGGTCCCCGGCCTTCGACCGTACGGCTCCCGCGATGCGGCCGGCGCTCCCCACGCCGCTCGCTGGGCCGCGACGGCCGCCACACCTCGATCAGAGCTTCTTCTTCCGTGGCGGCTGGCGCCTGTGCGTGCGTGGCGTGGGCATTCGCCGGCGTCTCGACGGCGGCGCCGGATTCGGCCCGTGCTTCATCCGCCTCCGGCAGCACCGGCGGCTCCTGCAGCGCCGGCGGCTCCTGTGGCGCCGGTGGTTCCTGCAGCGCGGGTGGCTCGGCAACCGCATGGTCCTGATCCGACGCGACCTTCACTTCGGCAACCGAGTCCGCCGGAGCTGCGTCGTCAGCTGCTTGCACCGCCGGTGGCTCGGGTGCCGGCGGTTCCGCAGCGACAGGCTCGGGAGCGGGCTCCGGAGCTTCGGCCGGCATCATGGCGGCTTCCGAGGCCAGTGCGGCAGCTTCGGCGGCCGATACCGTTTCCGCACCGCGCTCCGGCGCCGGCATTTCCGCGGGCGTGGTGGGCGCAGGTTCGGCCGGCTTCGGCCGCTTCTCCAAGCGGTAGCCAAGCGAGCGCAGGATCGAGGAGAAGTCGTCGCCCGAGGATCCGGTGAGCGACGTCATGGCGCCCGTGACGATGAAGCCCGAGCCGTCGACGGCGCCGGGAGGCTTGTCGCCGGCCGCGCCGGCCCGCCAGGAGAGCGCCGGCCGGATCAGGTCCGCCAGGCGCTCGAGAATGTCCACGCGGACCGCACGCTCGCCGCACACGCGATAGCCGACGACACGATACAGCGCCTTGTGCACATCCTTGTCCACGGCGAACGAGGTCCGCCCGCTGGCGGCGAGCGCGCGCACCTCGTCGAGCCCTTTGAGCTCACCGTCGCCGCGCTTGAGCGCCCACAGTTGCGCCGCCAATGCGCGCGGCCCGGGCTTCAGCAGCGCCGGCAGATACACGTGATAGGTGCCGAAGCGCACGCCATACTTGCGCAGCGACGCGCGCGCCGCCTGGTCGAGCCCCTTGACCTCCTCGGCCACTCGGTGGCGCTCGATCACGCCGAGAGACTCGAGGAGCTGAAACGCCACGCCGCGCGCAATGCCGGTTACGTCCTCGGCGCGTGACAGCGTGAGCAAAGGCCCCAGCAGCTTCTCGATATGCGCCTTGAGCCACAGATCGAGCCGCGACTGCACCGCCTCGCGCGACGCGCCGGTGAGCTGCTCGTCGGCGATGATGCGCATGCGGGGCGCGAGCATGTCGTCGCCGGCAACGAGCTTGCCGACCGGTTCGCCGACCCAGCGGATCGTTCCATCGGAGGCGAGCACGAATTGATCGTCGGCGGCGTGCGCCAGCCGGGCGGCCCGGGTGTCGATTTCGCCGGCCAGCGCCTTTTGCGCGGTGGCGCGCAATGCCTTGGCCTCCGGGCCGCCGGCGGCCGGATCGGCCATGAACTGAAATCCACCGAGGCGGCCGATGATGTGGCCCTCGACGACAACCTCGCCGGACTTCGCAATCTCGGTTTCCAGCATCGTCTTCTCTCTCAGGCGCCGCATCAGCACGCTGGTGCGGCGGTCGACGAAACGCTCGGTGAGACGCTCGTGAAGAGCATCCGACAGCTTGTCCTCGATGCCCCGTGCGACGCTCTGCCAGTGTTCGGGATCGGCGAGCCAGTCGGGGCGGTTTGCCGCAAATGTCCACGTCCTGATGTGGGCGATTCTGGTCGATAACGTATCGATATCGCCGTCGGTGCGATCGGCCTGCGCCACCTGGCGGGAGAACCAGTCGGTTGGAATTCTACCCTCCCGCATCAGGAAACCATAGAGGGTGGTGACGAGTTCCGCATGGGTCGCCGGCGCGATCTTTCGGTAGTCCGGCACTTGGCAGACTTCCCACAACCGCTCGACGTCGGCCGGCGTCCGCGCCACCTTACGCACATCGTCATCGCGCGCCGCGTGCTCGAGCACGAGAATGTCTTCGGCAATGGGGGCGCGCGTCAGCCCCTGCTCCTTCGGGCTTGTGGCCAACGAGGCCTGCAGCGCGCCGAGCGAAGAGAAGTCGAACACCGTGTTGCGCCATTGCAGAACCTTGATCGGCTCGAAACTGTGACTCTCGAGCGCCTGGACGAGCTCGGATTCGAACGGCGCGCAACGCCCGGTCGTGCCGAACGTGCCATCGCGGGTGGCGCGTCCGGCGCGGCCCGCGATCTGCGCGAACTCTACCGGCTTGAGCCGCCGGAACTGATAGCCGTCGAACTTGCGATCGGAGGCGAATGCCACGTGCTCGACATCGAGATTTAATCCCATGCCGATGGCATCGGTCGCCACCAGGTAATCGACATCTCCCGATTGATACAGGGCCACCTGCGCGTTGCGGGTGCGCGGGCTCAAGGCCCCGAGCACGACGGCCGTGCCGCCGCGCTGGCGACGGATCAATTCGGCGACGGCGTAAACCTCTTCGGCCGAGAAGGCGACGATGGCGGAGCGGGGCTGCAGCCGCGTGATCTTCTTCTCGCCCGCGAAGGTGAGGCGCGACAAACGCGGCCGGCTCAAGATGTGGGCGCCGGGCAGGAGCCGCTCGACCATCGGCCGCACCGTGGCGGCGCCCAGGACCAGCGTCTCCTCGCGACCGCGCCGGTTCAACATGCGGTCGGTGAAGACGTGGCCGCGCTCGAGGTCGGCGCCCACCTGAATCTCATCGACGGCAACGAATGCGACATCGAGATCGCGCGGCATGGCTTCGACCGTGCACACCCAGAATCTCGGGCTGGCCGGCTTGATCTTTTCCTCGCCGGTAATGAGCGCGGCCGCGTCTGCGCCGACCTTGTCGATAACCTTGTTGTAGACCTCGCGGGCGAGCAGCCGCAGCGGCAGTCCGATCATGCCGGAGGAGTGCGCGAGCATGCGCTCGATCGCCAGATGGGTCTTGCCGGTATTGGTCGGGCCCAGCACGGCGGTCACGCCGACGCCGCGCGCGCGCGCATCGCGATTGTGGGGCGCAGAAAAAGAGACGGCCATCAGCGATGAGCGACCTGTCAGCGTGGGAGTCTGTACCACAATGCGACGCCAGAGCGGCTCGTTCTTAACCGATAGAACGAGTCTTGAACGAATCGCGGCCGAATCGCTGACTCGGCCTGTTTCGGAGTTCGTTCACCCCGACATATGGCGACTGCACGGCTCAACGCCACTAGAACAGGTAACATTCAGGAATCTTGCTTGGCCGGCCGAGAGAGAAGGGTTAACGCGGCGGACGATCATAGTTTCAGAAGGGAGTCAACTCAGCGGGCGACTTAGCCGCAAGGCTGGAGCCTGCTCCGATTGCCGGGAACATGCGCAGAATTCGTCGGTAGCGCAATGTTCTGAACCGAACCGGCGGCCCTTGCCGGACCCTGCGCTAAAATGTCCTGGCGTTGGTGGCCGCCGGGCTGGCACGCCCGGTCTGCGGACCGGTGACGAAATCGACAGCCTCCAGCACGGCCGGCCCGAGCGCCGTCGGGACCGAAACGCGGTAGGGCACGAGAACCCGCGTGCCCGCAACCGGCGCCAGTGCCATCTCCATATCGCGCTGCTCGATCAGGTACTTGATGGCGGCCCGATTGGGCCGATGGCCGGAAATCGGGTGATACCGCACGGCGCACACCACCACCGATCCCTCGTAGCCCTTGACGGATCTGACGTGATCCATGCGCTTGAACGAGAGGATGAGATCGAAGCGCCCGCGGCCGTCGAAGATCGCCAGCGTGCGCTGGCACGCTTCCGGCCTCACCGAATCGCCGCTGCCGGCGACGGCCATGAGGATTGCCGACATCGGATCGACGATGCCGCGGCGATGGGTCTCGGTCACCGGCACCCGATCCGGGGTCTGCGGCCATGCGGGCTCGGCCGAATATTCCTTCACGTTGCCGCTGCTGACCGCCATTCGCACTTCGTCGGTCTTCTTGTCGGATGCGATGGTGGCGGCATAGCTGGAGGACACCGGCTTGCCGCCGTTCACGGTGCCGCGTCCGGCGGCCGAGCCCAACCCGGCGGCGAAGACCTGCATGAGCCCGGTGGTCTTGCCGCTGGCGGTCGCGGTGTACTGGTCGTCCGCCACGTCGATGACCCATTGGCCTTTGCCGATCGGGACGCCGGCGAGCGAGGCGACATAGCGCGCCTCAAGCTTGCCTTGTGCGCCGGCGTGCCCCGGCCCGCCGGCGGAAAAGAACGCCGCGCCCACAGGGACAAGGACGACAAGGCTTCGCGCAGCACGCCGAATTGACACGAGAAGCCCTCTTTGCGTGAGATCAGGCAAGTGTTTCGGGGCCGTCGCGCCGCGCCGGCCGCCCCGCATCTTAGGCCAATTGTGTCGATAACGAATACGTCGTTTGTGTGATGCCGCCGCCGCACCGGCCTTGCGGCTACTCGCGCCCCATCACGAGATCGTCGCGATGCACCATCTCGACGCGGCCAGCGAAGCCGAGGATGAGCAGGATGTCGGACGAGGACTTGCCGATGATTTTTGCCGCATCCTCAGCATCGTAGGCGGTCAGGCCGCGCGCGATCTCGCCGTCCGGGCCGCGGATGACGACGGCGTCGCCACGGCAAAACTCGCCCTCGATGCGCCGAACCCCGGCGGGAAGCAGGCTCTTGCCGCTCTTGAGCGCCGCCACGGCGCCGGCGTCGATGAACAAGGTTCCCTTCGGCTCGAGCGAGCCGGCGATCCATCTCTTGCGTGCGGTGACTGGATTGGCCGGCGTGATGAACCAGGTGCATTCCCCGCCCGCGATCGCTGTCAGCGGATGAGTGAGGCGGCCCGAGGAAATGACCATATGGGTGCCGGCCTGGGTGGCGATCTTCCCGGCCTCGATCTTGGTGCGCATGCCGCCGCGGGAGAGATCGGAGCCGGCGGCGCCGGCCATGGCTTCGATCTCCGGCGTGATGCGGGCAACCACCGGCACGAGCTTGGCGTCACGGTCATCGCCGGGAGGGGCATCGTACAGCCCATCGACATCGGACAGGAGCACCAGGAGATCGGCGCTGGTCATGGTGGCGACGCGCGCGGCCAGCCGGTCGTTGTCACCGTAGCGGATCTCGTTCGTCGCGACCGTGTCGTTCTCGTTGATCACCGGCACCGCACCCCAGTCCAGCAGCCTGGCAATTGTCGAGCGCGCGTTGAGATAGCGACGGCGCTCCTCGGTGTCGCCGAGCGTGAGCAGCACCTGGCCGGCGGTGATGCCGTGGCGCCCGAGCGCCTCGGCCCAGGTGCGCGCGAGCGCGATCTGGCCGACCGCGGCCGCGGCCTGGCTGTCTTCGAGCTTGAGCGGACCGACCGGCAGCTTGAGCCGGCTGCGGCCGAGCGCGATCGCGCCCGACGAGACGATCAGAACGTCGCGCGTTTCGCGATGCAGCTCCGCGATGTCTTCGGTGAGCGAGGCGAGCCATGCCTCATTGAGCGCGCCGGCCTTGGCGTCGACGATGAGGGACGAGCCGACCTTGATGACGATGCGGCGGAAATCGGCAAGGCGTGGCGTGTTCATAGGGCGGCGGGACGAACGTCGGTGAGGCGGAAATCCTCGCCTTTGTAGAGCAGGGGAATGTCGTTTGCCTTTGCTACCGCATAGGCCATGCAGTCGCCGAAATTCAACTTCGCGCGATGGCGCCCCCGACCAAACCGGTCGAATGCACGGCGTGCCTCATTGAACAATCGTGCATTGAAAGCAACGATACGCAAACGCGGTGCCTTCAACAGGAGTTCAAGCACGTCAAGCCCGCGGCGCGACGGCACCGATTGCAGAACCATGTGACACTCGAGCACGGTTGGCCAGCCGATCAGGCACCGTTCCGTGCCGATGATTTCGGCGAAGGCGCGCGCTTGTGGCTCGGCAAAGGCAATCGCCGCAACCGCAGAAGTGTCCACAGCGATCACCTGGGTAGCCCACGCTCGTCATAAAGATGGGAATGATCGGACGTCGCCTTCGGTCCGGCCGCCGCCGCGCTGCGGCGCGCCAGTGCCATGAGCTCGTCCACGAAGGCGCGTTGCTTGCGCGTCAATTTTCGGCCGGTCTTGGCTTGCCGATAAGTCAACAGCGCCGCGAGCACCACGTCGGCACGCGTACGCCCGGTTTTCCGTGCCAGCTCGGAGGCGAGCTCATAGGCTTCGTCGCTGCGGATGTTCAATTGCCGCGCCATGATGCTAGCTCCCGATCACCGATCTGCTAGCAGACTACCAGCTCTGCGGGAGCAAATCCACTTAGGGGCGCCAGGCCTCGGCGGAAGCCGTCGGTCGTTCCGCCGCGGCGCGGGTCTCGTCGATGACGGCGAGGGCGCGGCGCAGCGCGGTCGCGACGCCCGCGCCGGAATGGGCGGACAGCACGAGGGGCGTCTTTTTTGCGGCCCGCTTCACCCGCGCCACTTGGGTTTCGATCTCGTCTTCCGTCAGCGCGTCGGCCTTGGAGAGCGCAATGATCTCCGGTTTGCTGGCGAGCTCGTGGCCATAGGTTTCGAGTTCTCCGCGCACGACGTTATAGGCCTCGCCGGCATGCGGACCGGTGGCGTCGACGAGATGGATGAGCACGCGACAGCGCTCGATATGACCGAGGAAGCGGTCGCCGAGGCCGGCGCCTTCGTGGGCACCGGCGATCAGGCCGGGAATGTCGGCGAGCACGAATTCGCGACCATCGATGCGGACCACGCCGAGCTGCGGATGCAGCGTGGTGAACGGGTAGTCGGCGATCTTCGGCTTGGCCGCGCTCACGGCCGCCAGGAACGTCGACTTTCCGGCGTTGGGAAGACCGACAAGGCCGGCATCGGCGATGAGCTTGAGGCGCAGCCGGATGGTGCGCTCTTCGCCCGGCTGGCCCGGGTTGGCGTGGCGCGGCGCGCGGTTGGTCGACGATTTGAAATGCGCATTGCCGAAACCGCCATTGCCGCCTCTGGCCAGGACGACGCGCTCGCCGATTTCGGCGAGATCGGCAGTGAGCGTCTCGCCATCTTCCTCGAAGATCTGCGTGCCCACCGGCACCTTGAGCACCACGTCGGCGCCGTTGGCGCCGTGGCGATCCTTGCCCATGCCGCTGCCGCCACGCCTCGCCTTGAAGTGCTGCTGGTAGCGATAGTCGATCAGGGTATTGAGCCCCTCGACTGCCTCGGCAACGACATCGCCGCCCTTGCCGCCGTCCCCGCCGTTGGGGCCACCGAACTCGATGAATTTCTCGCGCCGGAACGAGACGCACCCGTTCCCGCCATCACCCGAGCGGATATAGATCTTGGCTTCGTCGAGAAATTTCATGCCGCTCAAGTAGCGTGCGTCGGTGGGCAGGGCAATCAGCGGCGCCATTTAGATGTTTCCCGGATGCGGTGCAGCGCAAGCGCGAAAGCGCGCAGCGGGTGCACCGCTGGTCCGGGATCGTTCGAAACGCTGAGCGTTCGGGACCGGTTGGCGGTTCAGAGTTCCGGGCGATCCCGGGTCTGCAGCGCCCCACGACGTGCTGCGCTGCGCCCGGGACACGGTCAGCGGAAGCGTCCCATCATCCCGCCGCCGAAACGCGGGCCCATGGGCATGGGGCGGCTGAACATCGGGCCGCGATTGATCATCGGGCGCGGGACCATGCCGGTCGTGGTCCGCGGGACGACGGTGGTGTTTGGCGTAACGGTTCGGGTCGGATAGGTGCGCAAGGGCTTGGGAGGCTTTGTCACCTTGTCGACCTGGCGCGACGGGCGCTCGGGCCGGGACTCCGGGCGCTTGGGCTTGTCGTCGTCGACGTGCTTGCGGCGTGGCCAATCGCGGACGCGCACGCGCACCGGCGGTGGATCGTCATAGACCTCGATCACGGGAGGTTTGCTCGCAACCGCAACGCCGGTGACGACCTTCGTGGCCGGACCGCCGGCAGGAGCAGTACTCGCGCCCGCATCGGCACGCGTCGGTGCCACGTCGGCGCGCTTGGTCCGCGGCGCGGGCGGCGCCGGCGGCAGGCTGCAGGGGCAGGTCGGGCCGACGGCCGCGAAGGCCGAGGTCGCATTGGACACCGACCGCATCGCGGCGCGCGTGATGAGCCGGGTGGCGGTCCCGGCAAAGTCGCTGCTGGCGAAAGCGGCGACAAAACTCTCGTACGACGCCACCGTGTTGATCGTCACCGCGGTGTACCAGGCGATCATCTCGCGCCGACGCTCGACGATGGTGCGAACCACGGGCGCCATCGACTGCGACGGATAGAGCTCGAGATAGGCCTGATAGGCTTCGACCTTGTCCTCGCGGATCACGATCTCATAGGCCTCGCGCGGGTTGCGCGACTTGAGTTCCTTCTGCCAGGCTTCGACCGAACGCGTCTCCGTGCGGGCAGTGGCCGGCGTGGTCGGCTGTCCTGCGTTCGGCATGAGAACTTGCGCTCCGCTCGGGAAGAACGCGAAATCGCTGGTCAACGAGGAGCTTTCCCAGGGGATCTGCTGCCGGTTGGTGGCGTCGTTCACGGCGAGCCGCACCAGCTTGAGCATCTGCTCGATGGGCAGGTCTGATTTCTGCCCGATGTTCAGCAGCGCCGATGTGTAGGGGCTATTGGCCCCGTCGCCGTCCTGCGCTTCGGTGCCGGGCGCAGTCGAATACGAGACCAGCGAGCCGGTCGGAGCATCAACGATGGCGAGCCCGCGGCCGGTCGTCTTGTTGATCTCCGAAAACGGATTGTTGCGGCAGGCATCGAGGATGACGATCCGGGTCTTGCTCGGAACCGAGGCGAGCGCGTTCATCAGGTCGGCAAGCCGCATCGCCTGCAGCGGCACGTCGGCTTCCCGCTGGATCTTGGCATCGACCGGGACGAGATAGTTCTCGCCGTCGACCTGCAGGCCGTGACCGGCATAGAACACCAGCGCCACCGTGTCCGGCCCCTTATCGGCCACCATGCTGGCGAAGTCGCCGATGGTCCGGCGCATCTCGGTTTGCGACAGGTCGGGCGCCTGCAGCACCTGGAAACCGGCGGAGTTCAGGAATTTCGCCATTGCCCTGGCGTCGCTGGCCGGGTTGGGCAACGCCGTGACGGTGGCGTAGTTTGAATTGCCGATGACCAGCGCCATGCGGTGCTCGGCGAGCGCGTGGCTCATCCCGATCCAGCAGGTGGACGCCAGAGCGGCGACGTTGATTAGAAGACGGTACACGGCTGATCCTCCTTCAGGCAACGACCAGCGAGCCTGCCCCGTCGTTGGTCGGCCTCGGAGGAGGTCGGTTCAAAGGAAAGGATCGGGATTGTCGCAAAAAATTTGACAGCGATGCGGGCCGGCGCACGGGCCGCACCAGTTCACCTTCGCTGCGATTGAGAAGAACGAGCTAAAAAACGACGCCGGGAAGGACCATGGCGGGCCTTGCCTCACTGATGCGGCCCAAGTGGTCGTTCCCGGCGCGTCGTCCGTGAAATTTCCGCTACGCCGCAGCCCGAACTATGCCGCGGCGATCATCGCGGCTCGGCTGACCCGGTGGCGTCATTAACCACCTCCTCTTGTCTGGCCGCGGAGCACGATGGCCATCCGCGTAGCGACTGCAAACGTGCTCCTTATCGTCGATCCTGTCAATGTCGAACCGACATCACCTCGATCCAGATCAATGGGCGAAATTGCCGGGAGTCCGACACCTCGATGCCGGCAATGCGGCGTGCGTTCATCGCTCGATCACCGAGCGCGCCACGCCAATAAACAGGAGAGCTCGCTTGCAGTATCGCAAGCTCGCCGTTGGGCGCGCGCGGCACGTCACGAACGTCATCGCATCCTCGACGATGAATCTCCGAGATGGTCGACGCCGTGAAGAACAGGGGAGCACAAGGCGCGTGCTCCCATCCCCGACGATGAAGGCCATCGGTCTTCGCGCTCACACGACCCGCTTCACACGGCCCCAGCTCTTGAGCGAGGTCCAGATGCCGCGGTCGAGTCGGAAGCGGTCGATGGGCGCGGAGGAGTTCAGGGCGCGGATGCGATAGAGACCGACGCCGGTCCATTGAAATCCGCATTTCTCCAGCACGCGGCGCGACGCCGGATTGGTCACGCGCGCGCCGGCCTGCAGGACCTGACAACCGAGCGCCGTGAAGGCGTGATCGATCAGGGCGCGCGCGGCTTCCGTGGCATAGCCGTTGCCCCAATACGGCGCGCCGAGCCAATAGCCGAGGTCCGGCGCCGGACCCTCGAGCTGCGCAAGGCCGCAGGCGCCGATCGGCTCGCCGTCGCGGGTGATGAGGAGCGCGAGCTCCCCGTCACCCGCGTTGACCTGCCCGATGAACGCTTCGGCATCGGCGATCCGATAGGGATGGGGAATACGGGTCGTGTTCTCGGCAATGCGGCGATCATTCGCCAGCCGAGCGATGGCTTTTGCGTCCTCGAGACGCGGGGCGCGCAAGACGAGCCGCTCGGTCTCGAGGACGGGGGTACTGGATTCCCGTAAAATTTCCGGGGAAATTTCCTCCAACAACGTCATGGCACGGGCTCCTCTCTTTGAAAAAGCGATGAGGGGGAGCCGGCATCCCGTCTCCCCCTCTTGGAACCCGTTCGGGTCCGCCGGTTCGACTGGATGCCGGCGGATCTCGTATGTCCACCGTCTTACTCGGCCGCCGCCTCCGTCATCGGAGCTACAGATACGTAGGTGCGGCCTTTGGCTTTGGTCTTGAACTCGACGCGTCCGTTAATGAGTGCAAACAGCGTGTGATCCTTCCCGACCCCGACATTGTGGCCGGCGTGCCATTTGGTGCCGCGCTGGCGCACAAGGATGTTGCCGGCGAGACAGGCCTCGCCGCCATAAAGTTTCACGCCGAGGCGGCGGCCTGCCGAGTCGCGGCCGTTACGCGATGATCCGCCTGCTTTCTTGTGAGCCATGGCCCAATCCTTCGTCTCTTATTGTCTAGCAGATTCCCGTGACGAAATCATCTCCGAAATCGTCAACCCTGCTCATCCGCCGGCTATTCGCTCTCCGAGTCCTTCGGCTTCGCCTTCCGCCTTGCGGCAGGCTTTTTGGGTGCGGCTTCGGTGGCCGTCGCCGCGGCCGGCTCGGCATCGCCTCCAGCGGGCGCCGCCTGCGAGGGCTGCGCGCCTGCTTCCGCCTGGGGACGTGCCGTCGGCTTTCGCCCGTCGGTGAGGATCTCGGTGATGCGCACCACCGTGAACTCCTGGCGATGGCCGCGCTTGCGACGCGAGTTCTGCCGCCGGCGCTTCTTGAAGGCGATGACTTTCGGGCCGCGGGCCTGGTCGACGACCTCGCCGGCCACGCTGGCGCCGCCCACCGTCGGGCTGCCGACCTCGACGCTGTCGCCGCCGAGGAGGAGCACCTCGCCGAATTCGATGATCTCGCCGGGCTCGCCCTTGACCTTGTCGACGGTGATGACGTCTTCGGCCGCGACCCGGTACTGCTTCCCGCCGGTCTTGATGACTGCGAACATCTGATTGCCCTCGTGTTCGTTCCGATCCTGGACGTTTGTCCGGACCGGCTTCTTTCAGTCGATTTCGCTGTTGGTGACGGCCGCCCTGCAGCCGACAATAAAGGGCGCGGGACCTCGAACGGCCCGCGCCATTGGCTTTATGGTGATCCGGCGGCGATCTGTCAAGAAAACGCCCCGCGGAGCAACTGGCGCGCGGCGTCACTGTGGCGGCCATTCGAACGTGCTATGGTCGTGCCGAGCACGGCCTCGTGCTCGGGGGCGACTCGCCCGAACAGTGGTCAACAAGACCGCAGGGAGGAAACCATGCGACATCTATTTGGGCGCGCGGCGGCAGCGATGTCGCTATTGGCCTTTGGCGTTGCCATGCCGGCCGGCCCGGCATCGGCGCAGGCGGACAAGAACCTGGTCGGCGCGTGGACCATCGTGTCGATCACGGTCGAGCAGGGTGACAAGAAGAGCGAGCCCTACGGAAGCAATCCAAAAGGCACGCAGGTGTTCGACGGCAGCGGCCGGTTCGCCATCGTGGTCACGCGGCCGGATCTGCCGAAAGTCGCATCCAACAATCGCGAAACGGCCACGCCTGAGGAGAGCCAGCAAATCGCCCGCGGCAGCATCGGCTATTTCGGCACCTATACGACCAACGAGGGTGACAAATCGATGACGCTGCAGATCGAGGGCGCCACGTTCGCCAATTGGGTGGGAACGTCGCAAAAGCGCACATACACGATCTCGGGCGATGAGATGCAGCTCACCAATCCGACGGCATCGGGCGGCGGGACGGCCAAGGTCGTCCTGAAGCGTGCGAGCCCGAAGGCAATGTGAGCAAGCCTCACACCCGAACAGCGCGCGGCCGGCCGTCCGGTCGCGCAAGCATGTTCGCGCGGGCGAGGTCGCGCCGATGAGGCTCGGTTGTTTGACGGCCCTGGCGGCCGTGGTGGCCGTCGGCCAAGGGCCGATCGCCGGGCGCGCCCAGGACTATCCCAATCGCACCGTCACCATCGTGGCGCCGGCGGCGCCCGGCGGGCTGTACAGCCTGTTCGCGCGGCTGATTGCAACGCGCCTGGAGCAGCGATTCGGCAAGCCGTTCGTGGTGGAGAACCGGCCCGGCGCGAGCTCGGTGGTCGGCGCCGTCTCCCTCACGCGCGCCAATCCCGACGGCTACACGCTCATGGTGGCGACGAGCTCCACCATGGCGACCAACGTCACGCTGTTCAAGAACCTGTCCTATGACCCGACGGTCGACCTCGTCCCCGTCGCGCTGATTGCGTACGTGCCGGAGGTGCTGGTGGTCAACGCCGCGCTGCCGGTGGAGTCGGTCGCGGACATCGCCCGCCTTGCCAAGACGACGCCCGGCGGGCTCCATTTCGGCTCGGCCGGGCCGGGCACTGCGCAGCACCTCGGCGGCGAAATGCTCAAAGCCGCGCTCGGGGTCGAGCTGACCCACGTGCCCTATAAGGGCATGCAGCCGGCGATCAGCGATGTGGCCGGCGGTCACATCCCGATGACGTTCAGCCCGATCCCGATCGCCCTGCCGTTGATTCAGGCCGGCAAGCTGCGCCCCATCGGTCTTTCCATGGCGCAACGCATCGAAGTGCTGCCGGGCGTGCGTCCGCTCGCCGAGCTCGGCGTGACGGATTTCGATGCCGCCTCCTGGTTCATGCTGGTCGCGCCCGGCAAGACGCCGCCGGACATCGTCTTGCGGCTCGCGTCGGAACTCCGCCTCATGGCGCAGGATCGCGCGATGCAAGACGAGTTCACCCGGCTCGGGCTGGTGCCGGTGGAATCGCCCCGACCGGAGGAGCTGAAAGACTTCGTGCAAAAGGAAATCGTCCGTTGGGGCAAGATCGTGCGCCAAGCCGGATTGGCCGGCTCGGAATGAGGAGCGCCGCATGCGAGGGTTGAGTGTCTGCGCGCTGATCGCGCTTGGCGCGGTGGCGTCGTGCCCCGACGCGGACGCGCAGGACTACCCCGTGCGGCCCGTTACCATCGTGGTGCCGTTCGCGGCCGGCGGCGGCACCGACATGCTCGCCCGCATGGTGGCGCAGAAGCTCGAACAGAAGTTCGGCAGGTCGTTCCTGATCGAGAACAAGCCCGGCGCCGGCAGCACCACCGGGGCCGGTCTCGCCGCCAAAGCCGCTCCCGACGGCTACACCTTATTGATGGCGCCGAGCCCGACAATGGCGGTCGCCGTGTCGATCTACAAGAACCTCCCCTACGACCCGGCGGCCGATTTCGTACCGCTCGCGCTGGTGGCGCAGACGCCGTTCGCGTTGATCGTCAATCCCTCGCTTCCGGTGCATAGCGTGAGCGACTTGATCCGGCTGGCAAAGGAAAAACCCGGCGAGCTCTCGTTCGGATCGGCCGGTCCCGGCACGCCGCACCACCTCTATGCCGAACTCCTGAAGAGCATGACCGGCATCGAGATGAACCACGTGCCCTATCGCGGCAGCCTGCCGCTGTTAAACGACGTGGTGGCCGGACACATCCCGCTGACCTTCATCGATCTGGGACCGGCGGTCGGCATGCTGAAAGCCGGCAAGGTGCGTGCGATCGCCATCTCGACCAAGACTCGCCTCGCCACGTTCCCGGAGATCCCGCCGGTCGCCGAGACCGTGCCGGGCTTCGATGCCGCGTCCTGGCAGATGCTGGTCGCGCCCGCCAAGACGCCGCGGCCGATCCTCGACAAGCTCCACGCGGAGGCGAAGAGCGCCGTGGAGATGCAGGACATCAAGGATCAGATCGTCACCGGCGGCATGCTGCCGATGGACAATCCATCCATCGAGGCGCTGCAGGACTTCGTGAAATCGGAGATCGTCCGCTGGGGCAAAGTCGTGCAGCAAGCCGGCCTCGCGGCTTCGCAATAGCGACTGCGTGGCGTTGAGAAAGCCCCGGCCTCGCCGCGCGGCAGCCGGGGCTTTCGCCTGTCGAAAACCGCGCGGTATCAGCACACCCAGAGGCGTCTCCAGTGCCAGCCC
>JBJMSU010000147.1:0-13229 GCA_045801465.1 Xanthobacteraceae bacterium
GATCGCCGACGGGGCGATGGGCGGAGCGATCATCAAGTTCGATCCGGTCATGGAGAAGTTCACCTTCTATCCGACCGTGCAACGCGGCGACCTGCCGAAGATCGAGATCACCCGCGACGGCGCGATCTGGTACAACCCGCGCTCGGCGCTCAAGGGCGCGGTCGGCGTGCTCTATCCCGACATGAGCAAGATGACGACATTCGTGGCGCGCTACTGAGTAACGCTGTCCGGTCTACACACCGCCGTCGCCGAGAACTCGGCGCGCTCCCTCTCCCCGGCGGGGTGTGGGTTGGGGTGAGGGGAATGAAATTCGATAGCGTGCACCAACGCCCCCTCACCCGACTTGCTTCGCCTCGCTTACGCTGCGCTCGCAAGTCGACCTCTCCCCGCCGGGGAGAGGTGAAGCAAGTGGCGCCGCCTCCCGGTCCCTGACCGATGCAGTTCGGCGTGCAATTTTTTCCCAGCGTCGGGCCCGGGCAGAAGAGCGCCAAGGACTATTTCGCCGAATCGCTCGCGCTGGCGCAAGAAGCCGACGCGCTCGGCTTCACTCACGCACGCACCGTCGAGCACTACTTCGAGCCGTACGGCGGCTACACGCCCAATCCGGTCGTCTTCCTGTCGGCGCTGTCGCAGCGCACGAAGAACATGCGGCTGGTGACCGGCGCCCTGTTGCCGGTGTTCAATCATCCGCTCAAGCTTGCCGGCGAGATCGCGATGCTCGACGCGATCTCCGGCGGCCGCCTCGACGTCGGTCTGGCACGCGCGTTCCTGCCGCACGAGTTCCGCCGCTTCGGCATCTCGCCGGACGAATCCTATGCCCGCTTTCGCGAAGGGCTGGAGCAGGTCGAGCTGCTGCTCACCACCGAGCATGCCACCCACCGCGGCGCCTTCCACTCGTTCGCCGACGTCACGTCGCTGCCGCGCCCGACCCAGAAGCCGCGACCGCCGTTTTACATCGCGGCGACGCAGACACCGAACACCTTCGAGTTCGCCGGCCGCGCCGGCCATGCCCTGATGGTGATCCCGATCGGCCCGTTGCGCGGGCTGCTCGAGCTCTATCGGCGAAGCTGGAAGGAGGCCGGGCATCCCGGCGACGGCGACGTGATGGTGGCGTTCCATATGTTCTGCCACCGCGATCCGCGACTCGCGCGCGACATCGCGCGCAAGCCGTTCGAGACCTATTTCCGCGCGCTCGGCGAGGCGGCAGGCGACTGGGTTACCGGACCGGCCTCGAAGGACTACCGCGACTACGACAAGGCGATTGCCAAGATGAAGGGATTCACGGTGGAAAGCCAGATCGAATCGGGCGGCGCCTGGATCGGCACGCCTGCCGAGATCAGGGACATCATCGCGCGCGTCAGCGAAACGATCGGTCCGTTCGAGCACGCTTCGCTGCAGGTGAATTTCGCCGACCTTGATTTCACCGAAGCGATGAACTCGCTGCGGCTGTTCGCCGCCGAGGTCATGCCGGCATTTGCGTGAGCCGCTCGTTAGGACCGAATGCTTCGAAGCGGTCGATAGCGCAACGCGCCCAGGCCAGAGCTTCGGCGATGACCGTCAGCGCTGAGACTTACTCGGCTGAATGGCGGTTCCCCGATAGAGATCCGCGATCCGGCAGCGCAGGCCGAAGTCTGGAAGCTCAAGCAGATCATCGGGTTTGGTGAGGACTTGCTCTGTCCAACCATTTTCCGCGCGCAGGTCGACGCGCACCTCGCAACGATCCTGCTGCACGGTCAGGATGCATCGGCAGCTCTCATGCAGCATGTAGACGGCGCGTTTCTTTGCAACATCGACGCGATCGCTCGACGATACGATCTCGGCCACGAGATAAAAGCGGTTGGCATAGCGCTCGCCGGGAAGTTCGGCGACCTCGCTGTCGATGACGACGACATCCGGCTCCGGATCGTAGTACTCGACCGCTGGCGCGAGATTGACACCTGTGCGCTGAAACACGCTTAACGTCGGGGCATGACGTTCCAATGCGGCATAGAGGACGCGCTGGAGGTTGCTTGCGATGCATTGATGCGCGACCGTGGGGGGCGCCATCATGATGGCAACACCATCGATGAGCTCCCAGTGCTCCTCGTCGGGCCTGCCGTCCACAAACCCACGGAACAGCTCGACCGACAAGCGCGGCGGCTTGCGTTGCGGTGCGCCGGCCATGTCACACTCCTGCTGACCGCGATCCTATCACGCCACAAGCCGCGGCGCAGTCACGCCGCGGCAGCCTTGCCCTTGGGGCTCACCTCGGCGGTGTAGTCGTCCATCAGCTGCTTGGTGATGGCGCCTGGCGTGAATCGCCAAGTGGCGATCTCGGACACCGGCGTCACCTCCGCGGCCGTGCCGGTGATGAAGCACTCGGAGAAACCCGTGAGCTCGTCCGGCATGATGCGGCGCTCGACCACGTCGATGCCGCGCCGCTTGGCGAGATCGATGGCCGTACGCCGGGTGATGCCGTCGAGGAAGCAGTCGGCGATGGGCGTATGGATGGTGCCGTCCTTGATGAAGAAGATATTGGCGCCGGTGCATTCGGCAACGCGGCCCTCCCAGTCGAGCATCATGGCGTCGGCGTAGCCTTTGCGCTCGGCGACGTGCTTGGAGATGGTGCAGATCATATAGAGGCCCGCCGCCTTGGCGAGGCACGGCGCCGTCCTCGGATCGGGCCGCCGATAGTCGGCGAGGTCGAGGCGGATGCCTTTGAGGCGCTCGGCCGGATCGAAGTAGCTCGGCCATTCCCAGGCCGCGATGGCAAGATGAATGGTGTTGTTCTGCGCCGAGACGCCCATCATCTCCGAGCCGCGCCATGCGACCGGACGGACATAGGCATTCGGTTTGCCGTTCTTCTCGACGACCAGCTGCTTGGCCGCGTCGATCTCAGCGACCGAATAGGGAATCTCGAAGTCGAGGATACGCGCGGACGCCTTCAGCCGTTCGGAGTGCTCGGTGCCTTTGAAGATTTTGCCGCCATAGGCGCGCTCGCCTTCGAACACGCAGCTGGCGTAATGCAGCCCATGGGTCAGCACGTGGAGGTTGGCATCGCCCCAGCGGACGAGCTTGCCGTCATACCAGATCACTCCGTCGATCTTGTCGTAGGACTGCGTCATCGCATTTCGCTCCTCGGCGGCATCGCCGCCCACAGAAGAGGCAGACTGCCGGTTTTGCGTCCTCGGCCAAGTCCCGATAATGTTGCCAGTATGACAACGCCTCAGGGGACCGGCGCAACACCGCACCCGGGACAACTCGCCTGCGCGGGAATATCCTTTCGCCGATCCGCCCTATTGAGTAACAATCGAACCCAAATATGTCAACATGGCTGACATAATTGTTTCGACCGACCGCGCGCCCCCGTCCGGGTCCGAATCGGCGCGTGCCCTGGACGAGCCGATCTGGGACCTGATCGAGCTCTTGTTCTTTGCCTACCGCGACTTCGTCAGCGATCCCGACGAAGTGCTTGCGCGATTCGCCTTCGGGCGGGCCCACCACCGCGTCCTGCATTTCGTCAACCGCAACCCGGGCATGAAGGTGGCCGATCTCCTGGTCGTCCTGAAGATCACCAAGCAGTCGCTCGGCCGCGTCCTCAAGCAGCTCATCGAGCAGGGCTACGTGGTGCAGAAGGAAGGCGAGAACGACCGGCGCCAGCGCCTTCTTTACGTCACCGCGAAAGGCGAAGCCCTGGCCATGAAGCTCGCCGGGCTGCAAACCGCGCGGATTGTGCGGGCGCTGGCCGACCTCGGCCCGGGCGCGCACGACGCGGCGCGCCGGTTTCTCGCCGCCCTGCTCGATCCGGATGGACGGGACGACGTGCTGCGCCTGATCGCGCGGGCCGACCGCGCCTGGCGCAGTCGCTCCTGAGCTGAGCGCCATGGTCGCCGCTCCGCTCACGCCCGCCGACAATGCCCCCCACCTCCTGATCGTCGACGACGACCGGCGCATCCGCAACCTGCTGTCGCGCTATCTCAACAGCGAAGGCTACCGCGTCACTACCGCGGAAACCGCCGCGGAGGCGCGCGCCAAGCTCGATGGTCTCAAATTCGACTTGCTGATTCTCGATGTCATGATGCCGGGGGAATCGGGTTTCGATCTCGCGCGGGCCATCCGTGAATCATCGATGGTGCCGATCGTGATGCTGACCGCGCGCTCGGAAGCCGATAGCCGCATCGAAGGCCTGGAGATCGGCGCCGACGATTACGTGGCCAAACCGTTCGAGCCGCGCGAACTGTCCTTGCGGGTGGCCAACATCCTCAAGCACAGCCGTCCGGTGCCAACGCCGCCGCGCGAATCGGTGCGCTTCGGGGAGTTCGTCTTTCATCTTGGGCGCGGCGAGTTGCGCCGCGGCGAGGGTGTCATGCACCTCACCGACCGCGAGCGCGAGATGCTGCGCGTGCTGGCGGCGAGCCCGGGCGAGACGGTGCCGCGGCTCGCGCTGGCCGGCGACGGCGGTTCCATCAACGAGCGGGCCGTGGATGTTCAGGTCAATCGCCTGCGCCGCAAGATCGAACGCGATCCCGCCAATCCGATGATCGTGCAGACGGTGCGCGGCGTCGGCTATCGACTGGTGGTCGCCACATGAGCGCGCTCGATCTCGGATTGACGCTGCGATCGGCCGGAGCCCGGCTGCTCGGCGCCTGGGATCGCTTCAACCTGTGGCTCAAGAGCTTCATGCCGACGGGGCTCTATGCCCGGGCGCTGCTCATCATCGTCACCCCGATGGTGATCCTGCAGTCGGTGGTCGCCTTCGTGTTCATGGAGCGCCACTGGAACACAGTGACGTACCGGCTCTCGGCGGCGGTGACGCAGGACATTGCAGCCCTGATCGACTTCTACCGCAGCTATCCGCAGGACGTCGACGAGGCGACGAAGGACGCCAACGAGGCGAAAGTTCAACGCATCGCCCAGGACCGGTTAGGCCTCAATATCGATTTCGTGCCCGGCACGGATCTCCCACCCCCCGGACCCAAGCCGTTTTTCTCCCTGCTCGATCAGGCCCTGTCGCGGGAAATCAGCCGCCAAATCCGGCGGCCGTTCTGGATCGACACGGTGGGACGCTCCTCCCTGGTCGAGATACGCATTCAGCTCGACGACACGGTGATGCGCGTGTTCGCGCGCCGCAACGCCGCCTATGCGTCCAATTCTCATATCTTCCTGGTGTGGATGGTGGGCACCTCCGTGATCCTGCTGGGGGTCGCCATCCTGTTCCTGCGCAACCAGATCCGCCCGATCCTGGCGCTGGCGGACGCCGCCGAGAGCTTCGGCAAGGGGCGCGAGGTGCCGGACTTTCGGCCGCGCGGCGCCCGCGAGGTTCGCCGCGCCGCCCACGCCTTCATCGAGATGAAGCGCCGCGTCGAACGCACGCTCGAGCAGCGCACCGCCATGCTGGCCGGCGTCTCGCATGACCTGCGCACGCTGCTCACCCGGTTCAAGCTCGAGCTTGCCCTGCTCGACGACGGCCCGGAAGTCGCTGCGCTCAAGAAGGACGTGGACGAGATGGCGCGCATGATCGAGGCCTATCTGGCCTTCGCGCGCGGCGACTCCGGCGAGCCCTCGGCGCCGACCGATATGGCCATGTTCCTGGAGGAATTGCGCGGCGACGCCGAGCGCCATGGCCACAAGGCGAGCGTCGTGTTCCACGGCGTGCCGATCGTCACGGTGCGGCCGGCTGCGTTCAAGCGCTGCCTCGCCAATCTTGTCTCCAACGCCGCGCGGTTTGCGCCGTCGATCGCGATCACCGGCCACCGCGATCATCGCTATCTCACCATCACGGTCGACGACGACGGCCCCGGCATCCCGCACAAGATGCGCGACGAGGTGTTCAAGCCGTTCTTCCGGCTCGACGATGCGCGCAATCAGGACGAGGGCGGCACCGGCCTCGGCCTGGCGATCGCGCGCGATATCGCCCGCTCGCATGGCGGCGACATCATGCTTTCCGACAGCCCGCTCGGGGGTCTGCGGGCGACCGTGCGGGTGCCGGTTTAGACCTGTAGGGTCGGCAAATTCGCCCGCGGCAACGCTGGCGGTGGGCGAGCCGCCAAAAGCGGCGAGGGACGGCGCGATCGCGAATTTCCCTCGCGATCGTTGTGACGATCGCTCGCCCACCATGCAGCTCCGAGATCACGCGCCTTTGCCCACCTTACGATTTCTCCATCAGCGGCCTTCGCGCGCCCAGGTGGCGGCAAGGCTGCCGATCAGCAGCAACAGGCCGATCAGGCCGGCGAACAGCGGCAGCACGCCGATGCCGCGCACGACGCTGGCGTCGCGCATCTTGACGCCGATCCAGTCGTCGCCCTTGTAGGTGTCGGTCGACCGCACCGCGAGCACGCGCGGAACGCTGACGCCGGTGCGGCCGGCGAGCCGGCGCGCATCGCCGCCCGTCGCGTTCGTCAGCGCGCCGAGCACCTCGGTGGTCGACGTGACCTCGGCGAACTCGCGCGGGTTGGCCGGTCCCACATTGATGAGTGCCGTGAGCTTGCCGTCGGTGGCGCGCCACAGGCCGAGTTCGTTGGCCTCGACGCTGCCGAGCCACAGTCCCGGCTCGTTGGGCTTGAGCGTCAACGTCTGGGCTGCGCCCGACGGCGTGGTCAGCGTCACGTCGTCGATGCTCTCGCCCATGGTCTGACGCCGCACCAGAAGCTGCTTGCCCTGCACGGAGAGCCGCAGCGCTTCCTCTTCCAGGTCCGGCTGCTTCATCAGCCAATGCGACAGCCGCCGCAGCAGGTCGAGATGCGGCCCGCCGCCTTCATAACCGCGCGCCCACAGCCAGATATGATCCGACAGCAGGAGCGCGACGCGCCCCTCGCCCTCGCGCGAGAGCACGAGCAGCGGCTTGCCGTCGGGGCCGTCCATCACGGCGGTGCCCCGCGCCTCGCGGGTATCGACCAGGCGGAAGAACCGGCTCCAGTGCGGCGGATCGCTGCCGGCACCTTCGAGCCCGCGCGTCACCGGGTGGCGCTTGCCGAGATCGGTGAGACGGGCATGGAACGGCTGCTCGGTGGTGCGGCCGCTCGGCTCCGCCGGCAGGATCGCATCGAGCGGAGTGCGCCAGATGCTGGTCTGGCTCGCATAATCGGGACCCGCAGCCACCAGCACGGCGCCGCCGTCGCGCACGTAGCGGGTGATGTTGTCAAAATAGATGATGGGCAGCACGCCCTGCCGGGCATAACGGTCGAAGATGATGAGCTGGAACTCGTTGATCTTCTGCTGGAACAGCTCGCGCGTCGGGAAGGCGATCAGCGAGAGCTCGTTGATCGGTGTGCCGTCCTGCTTCTCCGGCGGCCGCAGGATGGTGAAGTGGACGAGGTCGACGCTGGCGTCCGACTTCAGGAGATTGCGCCATGTGCGCTCGCCCGAATGCGGCTCGCCGGAGACGAGCAGCACGCGCAGCTTGTCGCGCACGCCGTCGATGGAGACGACAGCACGATTGTTGACCGTGGTCAGTTCGCCGGCGAGCTCCGAGGCCTCGATCTCGACGATGTTGGGGCCGGCATGCGGGATTGGCACCTGGACGCGCACCTGCTCGCCTGCGGTGACGTTCCGCTCCTCGAGCAGCTCGCCGTCGCGGCTGACCCTGATGCGGGCGGTGCCGCGGCGCTCTCCGGAATCCTCCACCCGGAACACGACGGTTTGCGACTGGCCGACGATGCCGAAGCGCGGGGCGGTAATCAGGGCGACGCGCCGATCGCGTTCGTCTGCCTGGCCGGTGATGAGCGCGTGCACCGGTGCGGCGAAGCCGAGCGCCGCTACCTCCGCCGGGACGTCGTGCACGCGGCCGTCGGTCACCAAAATCGCACCGGCAACACGGTCGGGCGGCACGTCGGCAAGGCCGGCGGAGAGCGCCGAGAACAGGCGCGTGCCGTCGGTTTCGCCGTCCGACTGGCCGGCCTCGATCACCCGTACTTCGAGATTGTTGATGCGGCCGAGCCGTTCGGTGAGGGCCGCGCGGGCGGCTTCGGTCTGCTGCTGGCGATCGCCGAAGGCCTGACTGGGACTTCTGTCGAGCACGATGGCCGCGACCGAGGGCAGCGCCTCGCGATCCTCGCGCGTCAAGGATGGATTGGCGAGCGCGAGCGCCAGGAACGTCAACGCCACCGCGCGCACCCACGCGCCGCGGCTGCGCACCACGATCAACAGCGCAGCGACGATGACGGCGACGGCAACCGCCGTCCACAGCACAGGCGGCGACACCAGCGGAGCGAACGAAATACCGAGACCCATCCTGGCTCCTACTGGCCGAGCCGCTCGAGCAGCGCGGGAACGTGCACCTGGTCAGCCTTGTAATTGCCGGTCAGCGTGTACATCACGATGTTGACGCCGGCACGGAAGGCAAATTCGCGCTGGCGCGGTTCGCCCGGCACCAATGGCAACATCGGCTGATTGTCGGGCCGCATCGCCCAGGCGCCGGCAAAATCGTTGGACGTGATCAGGAGCGAAGAGACGCCGTCACCGGCGCGCGCCGGCCGCTGCGTCTCCTCTTCCTCGCTCTCGGCCGGCAGCGCTTCGACCCAGAGCTGCCCGGACGTGTAGCGGCCGGGAAAGTCCTTCAGCAGGAAGAACGTCTTGGTGAGCACGTGGTCGCGCGGCACCGGCTCGAGCTCCGGGATATCGAGCGAGGAGAGGATCCGACGCAGCCCCAGCATGCCTGGGCCGCGGGTATCTCCACCGGTCCCGGGCGGCGCCGCGATCGCGTCGCGCGTATCGAACAGCACGGTGCCGCCCTGCTTCATATACGCATCGACCCGCGCCAGCGCTTCGGCCGACGGCTGCGCCACACCCGGGACGATCGGCCAGTAGATCAGAGGATAGAAGGCAAGCTCGTCGCGTCCGATATCGAGGCCAACCGGCTCGCCCGCCTCGAGCGCCGTACGTTGGGCCAGGAACATAGTCAGGCCCTGGAGCCCGGCTTTGCTGATGGCATCCACCTCGGCGTCGCCGGTGACCACATAGGCGAGGCGGGTTTCGGTGGTCGACTTCATCGCCATCTGATCATCGGCTGGCGCCGACCGCGGCGAACCCATCGGCAGCGCCGCCAAGGCTGCCGCGATCAAGAGTACCGCCGCCATGCGGCGCCGCGGCAGGAGACGGCGAATACCGCCGGCCAGCGAGAACACGACGAGGGCGTCGAGCACCAGAAGGCCGAGCGCGCCGAGGAACAAGGGAGCCCTGAGGTCCTGCGGCTCCCCCAGCCGGTAGGCTTCGCGCCGGGCACGCAGCGGGCCGAAGTCGACCGGGTTGAGGCGATCCGACGGGCTCAGCGTATTCACCGCGAGCAACCCGTCCGGCGGGCCGTAGAACCCGGGCGGATGGTCGGCGGTCGCGCGGGCGACGAAATTCGTCGGCACCGGGCGTGCGGTCGGCGGCGGCGGGATGAAGACGCCGAATCCATCGAGCACGCGACTCGGCGGGACGACCTCGCGTTGCGCCCGCGGTCCGGCGGCGCCGGCTTCGCTGACGGCACCCGAGCCGGCGAGCTCGACGATATGCTTGAGCATGTCGACGAAGGCTCCGGACAGCGGCAGGTTGGACCAGCGCGTATCCGCGGTGACGTGGAACAGGACCAGCACGCCCTTGCCGCGGCGGGTGGCGGTCACCAGCGGCGTGCCGTCAACCAGCGTCGCCCAGGTGCGCTCGCTCAACCCCGAATCCGGCTCCGCCAGCACTTGGCGCGTGACCGTCACGTCATTGGGCACGGGCATCGTGGCGAATGGGCTCTCGCGGGAGAAGGCAGCGAGGGCCTGCGGCTGATCCCAGCTCAAGCTGCCGCCAAGGATACGGCCGCCGCGTCTGAGCTTCACCGGCACCAGATCGTCCTCGGAAGCGGCAAGCCGCGGTCCGGCAAAGCGCACCAGCACGCCGCCGTCATCGATCCAGCGTGCCAAGCGGTCACGCGTCTCGCCCGCCACCGTGCCGACGTCGGCAAGGATCAGCATCGGGAGATTCTGGTCGAGAAACTGCCGCACCGCCTCGGTGGGAGAGCTGCGTTCGGTGATCCGCACGTCGGCGAATGGACCGAGGGCGCGCGCAAGATAGTAGGTCGAGGCGAGCAGCGGCTGTGCGGTTTCGCTGGTGGATCCCGAGACGATCCCGATAGTGCGCCGCCGCCATCTCTTGTCGAGCAGTTGGACGGCTCCCGCCGAGCGCTCGGCCGCAATATCGAGACGGGCGATGTCGTTGCGGATTTCCACCGGCAGGTCGAACGTGGCGGCAGTTTCGCGATCCCCCGGCTTGAACGTGAATCGCGCATCGCCGAGCGGCAGGCCTTTGAGGTCGAGCGCGCGAACGACACCCTCGGCGGCGCCGTCGGCGGCGCGCAAGACTTTCACCGTAAGGGCGCCGGCTGTGTTTTCGGCCGCCGCCAGCGCGCGCGCCGGCTCGACGCCGCCGTCGACCACCGTGATGGCACGCCCGCTGAGCGCCTGCTGAAGTCCCTCGACGAATTCGCTGCTGCGTCCGAGATCGACACCATCGGAGAGCCAGAACACCTCGACGTCGGGCGTGGCGGCAACAAAGCGCGTCAGCATCGGCAGCGCGTCGACGCGCTCGATCGTGTGCGGCTTCGGCCGCATCTGCTCGAGGCGAACGCGCGCACCACCCGGCGTCTCGAGCGAAATGTCGCGCCCGGTTTCCGACAGCGGCACGATGGCGACGCCGGTCTTGTTGCTCTCCGCGCGGGCAATGAGATCGCCGGCCGTGTTCATACGCTTGTCCCAGGTGGCGGCGGCGGACCAGCCGTCATCGATCAGCAGCGCCAGCGGTGCCGCCGCCGACGAGGTTGCGATCGGCGGGTTCCACAGCGGTCCGGCTGCGGCGATGATCAAGAGCGCGGCCAGCGCCAGGCGCAGCAGCAACAGCCACCAGGGCGTGCGCGACGGCGTCTCCTCCTTGGGGGCGATGTCGAACAGAAGTCGCGTCGGCGGAAAGTTGATGCGCCGCGGCCGCGGCGGGATCAGCCGCAACAGCCACCACAGGGCCGGAAGGCTCAGGAGACCCAGCAGCACCAGCGGCTCGGCGAAGGCGAGCGGAAGGCCGATCATGCGACCTCCCCGCTCAGGGGAACGTGATGCCAGCGATTGATGCCGGTGCCGCGCGGGCCGGCGCCCATGCTGTTGTGCAGCCAGAGCAAGAGGTCGGTGGCGGGGCGATCGGTGCGGTGGATCGCGAACGACCAGCCCAGCCGGTCGGTTTCCGCGCGAATCTCGGCGCGGTGGCGCTCGACCCTCGTCTCGTATTCGGCGCGCCACGTTTCCGCGCGCCCGGCCGTGATGACGCCGGCGCCCTCCGGCTCGAAGAACTCGATCCGTCCGGAATACGGGAAGGTTTCCTCGGCGGGATCGACGATTTGAACCACGTGGCCGTGGGCACCGGTCGCCGAGAGCTGCGCGATGGTGGCGTGGACCTCGGCGATCGGGCTCCACAGGTCCGACAGGACGACGATTTCGGCAAGCGGGGACGGCGCGAACGAGGGCGGCAGGCTGGTGCGCTCGGTCGGGTCATGCACCAGCGCCTCGGCCATGCGTTCGATGACATCGCGGCCCGCGGTCGGCCGCATGACGCCGGGAACCCCGATGCGTTCGCCGCCCTCGACCAGAACTTCGGACAGTGCAAAGGCGACAACGAGGGCACGGTCGAGCTTCGTTTCCCACGCCGCGGACGAGGTGAACATCATCGAGGCCGAGCGATCGGGCCAGATCCACACCGTGTGCGCCGCTTCCCACTCCTGCTCGCGGACATAGAGGTGCTCATCGCGGGCGGAGCGGCGCCAATCGACCCGATGGGCCGGCTCGCCCGACACGAAGCGCCGGTATTGCCAGAAATTCTCGCCGGAGCCGGCGCGCCGCCGCCCATGCAGGCCGTGGATGACCGTCGCCGCCACGCGACGCGCCTCCAGAATCAGGCGCGGAATCGTGGCGGCGAGCGAATGCGCTTCGCCGACGGCTCGCCGCGTCGACCCGGTTTCCTGCTCGCGCGCGCTTAGCGCCTGCGCCATCGACTCACCCGATGCGTGTCTTGAGACGAGTGATCACCGCCTCGATGGTCTCGCCGTCGGCGCGCGCCGCGAAGGTGAGCGCCATGCGGTGCTTGAGCACGGGTGTCGCAAGATCGAGGACGTCGTCGACGGATGGCGCGAAACGTCCTTCCAACAGCGCACGCGCACGCACCGCCAGCATCAGCGCCTGGCTCGCGCGCGGTCCGGGTCCCCAGGCGATCGACTTCGCCGCGTCGCCGCCTTCCGGGCCGGGCCGGGCCGAGCGCACAAACGCGAGGATCGCCTCGACCACCGATTCCCCGACCGGCAGCCGGCGCACCAGCCGCTGCGCGGCGATGAGATCCTCGGCGGTCATGGCGGCTTTCGGCCGCACTTCCTCGGCGCCCGTGGTCTCGAACAGGATGCGCCGCTCCGCCTCGCGGTCGGGATAGTCGACATCGATCTCCATCAGAAAACGGTCGAGCTGCGCTTCGGGGAGCGGATATGTCCCTTCCTGCTCCAGCGGATTTTGGGTGGCGAGGACGTGAAACGGTCTCGGCAGGTCATGGCGCAGTCCGGCGACGGTCACGTGCTGCTCCTGCATCGCCTGCAGCAGCGCCGACTGGGTGCGCGGGCTGGCCCGGTTGATTTCGTCGGCCATCAGGAGCTGCGCGAACACCGGACCGGAGATGAAGCGGAATGAGCGCTTTCCGGAACTACTCTCATCGAGCACCTCAGCGCCCAGGATATCCGATGGCATCAGGTCAGGCGTGAACTGGATGCGCTTGGCATCCAGACCAAGGGTGATGCCGAGCGTCTCGACCAGCTTGGTCTTGGCCAGTCCGGGCACGCCGATGAGAAGTGCGTGGCCCCCTGACAGGATGGTGACCAGGGTGTTTTCAATCACCCGGTCCTGGCCGAAGATGACGGTGGCGATCGCATCCTTGGCCGCGCGGATCTGGCCGGCAACCTGTTCGGCGGAACGCACGATCACATCCTCAAGTTTCTCGACGCTGTCTCCGCCGGCCATCTAGTTCTCCTTCGACTCTCTTACGGCTCATGCCCGACGTTGGGCTCGACCTTCATTGACAAAGCTTCACTGCAAGGCCGCCGATGTCGCTGATGTCATCAACCGGATGCTAAACTTATGCGAAAGCCATGTATTCGTTGAATTAAACTATCCCCACATTATCCAGTTTTCGAGGTATGAACGGCATCACGATGTGGCGACCTGACGCGAACGTGCCGACGGAACCGATTCCAGGCGCAGTTC
>JBJMSU010000170.1:0-17322 GCA_045801465.1 Xanthobacteraceae bacterium
CCGGTCGGACCGATCAGCAGGATGTTCGATTTCGCGAGCTCGACGTCGTTGTGCTTGGTCTGGTGATTGAGCCGCTTGTAGTGATTGTGGACGGCGACCGACAGCACCTTTTTCGCGTGATCCTGACCGATCACGTAGTCATCGAGAACCTTGCGGATTTCCTTGGGAGTCGGGATGCCGTCGCGCGACTTCACCAGCGAGGACTTGTTCTCCTCGCGGATGATGTCCATGCACAATTCCACGCACTCGTCGCAAATGAACACCGTCGGACCGGCGATGAGCTTGCGCACCTCGTGCTGGCTCTTGCCGCAGAACGAGCAATAGAGCGTGTTCTTCGAATCGCTGCCGACCTTGCTCATCGTGGCACCTCGATCGCACTCTCCGACGGCTGCCGGTGGCCGGTCGCCGTCATCTCCGTCATAGTCATCCGATCGACGCTAAGAAAGCGTAGCGCCGCGTCCATACTCTCGGCCCGATCTCGGGCCGCACTCCATGCTCACCCTAGCGAAGCACGGTAGGGCAAGGACAATCAAGAATCTATTAACGATAAATGTGCCAGTCTAATAGCCATTCCTTATCAGGCTGTAAGTCCCTCCTGTCGGCCCGAACAGGCAACTGCCGTGCCACGAGGCGGGCCCGAACGCCCAGCCGATACTGATTCGGTCGGCTTCACCACAGTTCCGAAAGCACACCCTCGGCGAGTGCCGAGCGTCACGATTTGGCGGGGGCTTCCTCCGGCCGCTTCTCAACGACTTTATCGATCACACCCCACTCCTTGGCGGCTTCCGCGGTGAGGAAATAGTCGCGCTCGAGCGCATCCTCGATCTTCTTCAGCGCCTGGCCGGTGTGCTTCACGTAAATTTCATTGAGGCGCTTCTTCAAATTCAAGATTTCCTGCGCGTGCAGCATGATGTCGGTGGCCTGACCCTGGAAGCCGCCGGACGGCTGGTGCAGCATGATGCGCGCATTGGGCAGCGCAAAGCGCATATCCTTGGCGCCGGCCGCCAGCAGGAGCGAGCCCATGGACGCCGCTTGGCCGATGCACAAGGTCGAGACCGGCGGCCGCACGAACTGCATCGTGTCGTAGATCGCCATACCGGAGGTCACGACGCCGCCCGGCGAATTGATGTACATCGAAATCTCTTTCTTCGGGTTCTCGGCCTCGAGGAACAGGAGCTGCGCCACCACCAGCGACGCCGTGTGGTCCTCGATTGGACCGGTGATGAAGACGATCCGCTCCTTCAACAGACGCGAATAGATGTCATAGGCGCGCTCGCCCCGATTGGTCTGCTCGACCACCATCGGAACGAGCTGCATGTAAGTGTCGACCGGATCCTTCATCTCGCCTCCTCGAAGCCCGGCGGCCTCCAAGCGAATTCACTGGTGCCGATATGGAGCACGCGCCCGGTATGGCAACACCAACCAAAAATCACTGCTCAAGGTTCTCGACCATCCCGAACTGGGCGTAACGGAACGCGCTAGGTTTGGGCGGCAGCCGGTTCCGCCTCATCCTCTTTATACAGCTCCTCGCGCGGAACGGTCTTTTCCGTCACCTGCGCGAGCTCCACCAAAAAGTCGACTACCTTGTCCTCGAAGATCGGCGCGCGCAGGCTGGCGAGCGCGTTCGGGTTCTTGCGGTAGAGCTCCCACACCCGTTGTTCCTGGCCAGGAAACTGGCGCGCCCGCTCGGCCACCGCGCGGCTGACCTCCTCGTCGCTCACCTTGATTCCGTTGCGCTCGCCGATCTCGGAGAGGACGAGGCCGAGACGCACGCGTCGCTCGGCAATCTTGCGATACTCCTCCCTCGCCTTCTCCTCGCTCGTGCCCTCGTCCGCGAAGGTGCGCCCCTGCGATTGGAGGTCGTCGACGATCGTCTTCCAGACGTTGTTGAATTCCTCTTCCACCATGGTCGGCGGCAGGTCGAACTTGTGGCGCTCGTCGAGCCGGTCGAGCAGCGTGCGCTTGAGCCGACGGCGCGTTACCGTCGCATACTCGCGGCTAATCTGATCCTTGACGGCGTCCTTGAGCTTGGCGAGCGACTCCAGGCCCAGCGACTTGGCGAACTCGTCGTCGATCGCGACCTCGCTCGAACGCTCGAGGGACTTCGCCGAGACTTCGAACTGTGCGGTCTTCCCCTTCAGGGCCTCGCTCGGATAGGCGTCGGGAAACGTCACCGTGATGGTGCGCGTCTCGCCCGCCATCATGCCGACCAGCTGCTCCTCGAAGCCGGGCAGAAATTGCTTCGAGCCGAGCACGATCGGGACGTCGTCCGCCGATCCCCCGTCGAACGGCTGCCCGTCGATCGTCCCTTTGAACGAGACCACGACGCGGTCTCCGTCTTCTGCCTTGGTGCCCTCGGGCTTGGCCCCGTAAGGCCGATTGGCCACGGCAATGCGCTGCACGCCCTCGTCCACTTCCTGGTCGGCGACTTCGGTCACGAGTTTTTCCAGCTTGAGATCCTTGAAATCGCCGAGGTCGATCTTCGGCAGGACTTCGAGGGCGACCGAATAATTGAGGTCCGCGTGGCCGGCGACCACTTCTTTGACGTCGTCCTCCGCGTCCGGCAGCTTGACCTTGGGCTCGCCGGCAAGCTTGTGGCCGCTCAAATGGTCGTTGACGATCTTGGCATTGATCTCCTGGACCGCGGCCTCGATCGCCTCCGCCATCACGGCGCGTCCGTAGACCCGCTTCAAGTGCTGGACCGGGACCTTGCCGGGACGAAACCCGTTGAGGCGGACGCGATCCTTGAGCTCGCCGAGACGCTCGTTGACCTTGGCATCGAGGTCCGCGGCCGCGACCACGACGCGGAATTCGCGCCGCAGTCCTTCGTTGAGGGTTTCGGTGACCTGCATCTCGGTTCGTCGTCTCTCGTGTTTAAATCGCAGTCATGAGGACCGGGGTTGCGTCGCGGCCGGCCAGGCGGTGGTGCGGGCGGAGGGACTCGAACCCCCACGACTTTCGTCACTGGAACCTAAATCCAGCGCGTCTACCAGTTCCGCCACGCCCGCAAGGGGCAAACCCAATCCTCCGGGCGGCGCGGCTTATAGCAGGTGCCGTCGCGGCGCACCATAGAAATAGGCGCTCCATGGGCATTGTGCCACACGATGTCCGACCCGCACGCCGGGGCGGCGACAACCGGCGAGCAGCAGGCCTATCATCGCCGCATTGATCGCGTCTGCTGTCGTTCGATCCACGCGAGGGAAGGTCCAATGCCGATCGCCGCGACGACGCGTCGCCGCCTGGTGGCGGGGATCGCGGCGACGTTGATCATGCTGCCCGCGCGAACACGCGGACAGGCACGAAGCGCCGCGGATAACAACGGCTTCCGCTTGCTGCGCGCTGGTCTCGTCCCGGTAGGAAGCCACGCTGCGAGCCTTTCCGGTTACGACGGCGCCTCGCCAGGCCCCGTGTTGCGGGTCAAACGCGGCGAAGAGATCAGGCTCCGCCTGATCAACGAGCTCAGTTCGGATACGAGCCTGCATTGGCATGGCGTGCGCGTCCCCAATGCGATGGATGGCGTGCCCCACCTCACCCAGCCGCCCGTCCCGCCCGGTGCAAGCTTCGATTATCGCTTTGTGGCTCCGGATGCCGGCACGTTCTGGTACCACGCGCCTGCCTCCGAGCCGGCCGGGCTCCATGGCGCGCTCGTCGTCGAGGAGATCGTGCCGGTCCAGGTCGACCGTGACGTGCTGCTCGTCCTCGCGGATCCGCCACGCCCGCTTGGCTCAAGCGAACCGGCTGCCGGCAGCAATCGGGACCTTGCCGATGAAGGCCGGACTCCCAGCGTGAACGGCACACCATCGCTCGACGTGCCGGTCAGGGCGAACGAGCGGCTTCGGCTGCGATTGATCAATGCATCCCATATCCGGCCCCTGTCGCTCCGGCTCGACCGGCACCGCGCGACCGTGATGGCGATCGACGGCCAGCCGGCGGAACCGTTCGCCGCGCGCGACAATCGCGTGGGCCTCGGCCCGGGGAATCGGCTCGACCTGTTCGTCGACATGGTGCTGGCACCCGGCGCGACGGCCTCCGCCTTCGTCGCCCGTGAGAGCGCCGAGATGCCGCTCGTCCGCTTCATCTACGACGCCGACCCGCCGCTGCGCACTGCTCCCCTGCCCGAACCGAAGCCCCTCCCGGCCAACGGGCTGCCGGCGCGCATCGATTTGCGCAGCGCGTTGCGGCTGGACCTGCCGATCGACAAAGCCGCGCGGCCGTGGACTGAGGCCGCCGCCGCAGCGTTGGGACGCTATGGGCCGCCGCTGTTCTCGACCAAGCGCGGGCGCCCGGTCGTGATCGCCTGCGTCAACCGCACCGACGACGCGGCCGCCCTTCACCTGCACGGGCATCACGCCCGCCTGCTCGACAATCTCGACGACGGTTGGAAGCCGTACTGGCTCGACACCATCGTGGCGGCGGCGCGCCAGACCACGCGCATCGCCTTCGTCGCCGACAATCCCGGCAAGTGGCTGATCAATGGCCGTATCCTGGGGCGGGACTCCGGCATGGCCGCCTGGTTCGAGGTGGCGTGAGTCACGCTTTCGCTGGCGGCTTGATGAGCACGCCGAGGTCGGGCTCGCCGCAACGGGCAAGCATGGCGGCGCGCGCCTGGTCGCGCAGCGCCAGGACAGCGGCGAAATCGGTGCCGCCGGGCTTGATCGGCTCGCCGACGTCGATCGTGATCGCCGACCGGCGCGGCAGCCATTGATCGCCGCGCAGCATGGTGCGGGTACCGCGGACGGCGCCCGGGAACACCGTGAGCCCTGCATCGCTCGCGACCTTGAAGGCGCCGAGGAAGAATTCCGACAGGCCGGTTCGGCGGGTGAACGTCCCCTCGGGAAAGAACACGATCACGCGGCCCTGCCGCGCCAGATCGGTCGCCGCCTGCGTATCGGCCAAGCCGGCCGCCAGATCGTAGCGCTCGACGAACAGGGCGCCGAGGCGGCGCAGCAAGGTCCCGGCCACCAGCTGGCTGGCGAACTCGCGTTTGCCGACAAAGGCCGGCTCGCCCGGAAGCACGGCGGCAAGCACCAGCGGGTCCGTATAGCTCGCATGGTTGAACAGCAGCATGGCATTGCCGCGCGGCACCCGCTCGAGGCCCTTCGTCGAGATCGGAATGCCTGTCGCAAACAGCAGGAAACGCGCGAGCGTCCGAACCACTGCCCAACGCCACGACAGCCGTGGCAGCACCAGCACCATGAGCCACCCGATCAGGCAGGTGATCACCACCACGGTCCACCACCAGGCGGCATAGAACAGATTGCCGAGAAGCCGGCCAAACCGGGCGAGGCGGGGACCAATCCCGGAGAGCCACAGGCGCGCCAGCTGCCACCACATGGCGCTCTGCCGCATGCCGAGCTGGCCGCGCTCGTAGAGCTCCTTGGCCGAGCTGCGGCGAACCTTGCCGCTCGACGTCTTCGGCACGGCGCGCGGGGCAACCAGCACGATTTCGTCGGCCGGTTCGCCGAGAATGCTCGCGGCCACGTCATTGGCGCGCTGCCGCAACGCCTCGCGCGCCGCGGCGTCGGTCTCGCGCGTCTCCGCCAGGACCACCAGCCGCTCGGTGCCGGATGCCTCGTCCCGGGTGCCGAACACCGCCACCCCGCCCTTGCGCATGCCGGGGAGCTCGCCGACCGCCGCCTCGACTTCGTGCGGATAAATGTTGCGGCCGGCGCGGATGATGATGTCCTTGACGCGCCCGGTAATGAAGATGTCGCCGCCGGCCATATAGGCGCGGTCGCCGCTGTTGACCCAGCCGTCGTGGAACAGCTCGCGCGATTTCGCCTCGTTGCGGAAATAGCCCGAGGTCATTGACGGCCCACGGAACTCGAGCCGTCCCTCGATCCGCTCGCCGACCTCGTGCCCGGTCTCGTCGACGATGCGGACCTCGTTGTCCGGCAACGGCTGCCCGCAGGCGACGACCTCGAGCGCGTTCGGGTCGTCGGGCCGCGCCAGCTCGGCCCGGCCGCGCGTCATCAAGGCGTCGCGGTCGATCCGCTCGACGACGGGCCCGCGCCCGAGCGGCGGGAACGCCAGCCCGACCGAATTCTCGGCCAGGCCGTAGACCGGCGACATGGCGGTCGACCGGAACCCATAGGCTGAGAATTTCTCGATGAACCGGCGCATGGTGTGGATGCCGATTGGCTCCGCGCCGTTGGCGACTACGCGCCAGGAGCTGAGGTCGAGGCCCTCCAGTTCGGCGTCGGGTATCTTGTTGAGGCAGAGCTCGTAGGCAAAGTTGGGCGCCGCCGACAACGTCCCGCGGAAGTGATGGATCGCTTTGAGCCAGCACGCCGGACGCACCAGGAAGCTCAGCGGCGAGGTCACGTAGAGCGGGACGCCGCAGTAGAGCGTCCCCATCCAGGCGCCGATCAGCCCGAGGTCGTGATAAAGCGGCAGCCAGCTGACGAAGACGTCGGCCGGTGTCGCCTCGAGGACGTGGATCATCGCCCGCACGTTGGCCAGCAGGTTGGCATGGCTGAGCACCACGCCTTTGGGATCGCCGGTGCTCCCCGACGTGTACTGGATGAAGGCCGTGGCGGAGCCGTCGGTGACCGGCGGCAAGGCGGTGCGGGACGGGTCGGCCTCAAGCCGCTCCACCGTCTCCACCGCCTCGAGCGTGTCGACCTGGCCGCTGAGCAGCCCGGCCAGGCGCAAGCCTTCCGGAACGGTGACCAGGATGCGCGCGCCGGCATTGCGCAGGATGCCGGCCTGACGGCGCAGGTGGTCTTCGATCTGCGACGGCCGCGCCGGCGGATAGATCGGCACCGGCACCGCGCCGGCGTAAAGAATGGCGAAAAAGGCGATGAAGAATTCGAGGCTCGTGGGCAGCATCAGGGCGATGCGGTCGCCCGGCAGGATGTCGCGCTCGATCAGCCCGGCGGCGACGCGACGGGCCGCGTCCTGAAGCTCGCGGTACGTCAACGTGCCGAGGCTCGAGAGATCATCCTGGAACAGGGTGACGTGCAGGCGATCGGGATGCTGCGCCACGTGCCATTCGAGCACCTCCACCAGGGTGCGCGCCTCGCTTGGCGTGCCACCGGTCGCCGGCAGCTCGGCGCGTGTCGGCGGCGGCGCCGGCACGAGATGCGGTTGCGCGGTGGCCTCGCCCAGTGCTGCCAGCAGGTCGCGCACCGTCTCGGCCTCACCGATCACCTGGGTCGACAGGCGCAGCGCGAATGCGCGCTCGAGCCGGACGACCAGTTCGGTGCGGCCGAGGCTGTCAATGCCGAGATCGCGGTCGAGCCGGCTCGACAGCGAAACCTCGACCGGCGTTGCCCGCTGCCCGCGCAGCTCGGCCACCAGCCCCTGCACGATGTTGATGAGATCGCGCTCGCGCGCCTCCCGCGCCGCAGCCGGAGACGGCGGCTCAGCAGGCTTTCTGGACACTTGCGCCATCGGCAACGCCCTCACATCGCGGATTTGGAGCGGGATGAACATTTAGACCGGATGGCGGTCGGTTTAAAGCAACCTTCATGCTCATGCCGACCCGATCCGCTCCAGCAAACGCCGATACACTCGCGGCAACGCCTCCGGCAGATCTTCGGAGATCAGGCCGGGACCGATCTCGGTCGCAGCTTCGCCGTGCAGCCAGACCGCCGCGCAGGCGGCTTCAAAGGTCGGCATGCCGTGCGCCAGCAGCCCCGCCACGAACCCGGCCAGCACATCGCCGGATCCGGCGGTGGCCAGCCACGGCGGCGCGTTGTCGGCAACCGCTGCACGGCCGTCGGGCGTTGCCACTACGGTATCCGGCCCCTTCAGCAGAACGGTCGCGCCGGTGTACCGGGCTGCCGACCTTGCCTTTTCTATTTTGGAAGTCGCGTCGACCGTTCCCGCACACGTTTGGAACAGGCGCGCGAACTCCCCCTCATGTGGCGTGAGCACCACGCCGGGTCTCGCCGCAATGGCCTCTACCAGCAGATCCGAAGCGTCGGCAAAGCTCGTCAGCGCGTCGGCATCGAGCACGACGGAGCGCTCGCCGCCGAGCGCCACCTCGACGAGCTCACGCATGGGCTGGCCCACCCCGCCGCCCGGTCCGAGCACCACCGCGTTGAGGCGGCGGTCGGCCAGGAACCGGGTGAGCTCCTCGGGTCCGTCCACTGGCCGCACCATGACGGCGAGATTGGCGGCCGCGTTGACGCCGAGCGCGTCACGCGGGCTGGCAATGGTCACGAGGCCGGCGCCGGCCCGCAAGGCGCCGCGGGCGGCCAGCCGCGCAGCGCCGCTGTGCGAAAGCCCTCCCGACACCACCACCGCATGGCCGCGGCTATACTTGTGCGCGTCGACGCGCGGACGAGGAAAGAGCGCTGCCCAAAGCTCGGGTTGGTTGGCAAAGACCTGCGGGCGCACACGCGCGAGGACGGCGGCGCGGATGCCGATGTCGGCGACACGGACCTTGCCGCAACATAGACGTCCCGGCAGCAGCACGTGGCCCGGCTTGCGGCGGAAGAAGGTGACCGTCTCGACCGCCGTTACCGCCGCGCCCATGATCTCGCCGCTCGCGCCGTTCACTCCGCTGGGCAGGTCGACCGCCAAGATCGGCACATCGCAAGCGTTCATCGCCTCGATCATGGCGCGCGGCAGGCCCGCGACGGCACGGTCGAGTCCGGCTCCGAACAAGGCATCGATGATCACGCCGGCGCCCGCCATGGCACCCGGATCCGCCGCCTCGGTAGAGCCGGTCCATTGCCGTGCCGCCTCGGCCGCATCGCCCTTGAGCTTGCCGCGCTCGCCGGCGAGAAGCACGCCCACCCGATAGCCGCGCTCGGCCAGAACCCGCGCCGCGACGAAACCATCGCCGCCGTTATTTCCCGGCCCGGCAACCACCACGACCCTAGTTCCCGGCGGATGCCGCGCCGTCACGGTTTCTGCCACCGCGCGCCCGGCGTTCGCCATGAGCGTGATGCCGGGCGTCCCGTCCGCAATCGTGAGACGGTCGGCCTCGGCCATTTCGGCGGGGCTGAGGAGCTCGAACATGCAAATCGGCCCGTGCGGATTAGCGAACCGCCTGTCCCGAACAGCGGATCGCCAAGCTAACCCGGGCGACCTGCCGGTGTCCCTGTTCGGACGTTCACTTCATCCTTCTGACGTTCACTTCGCGGCTGATTCCAAGGCCACGTCCGATCTGCCTATGCTATAGGCAAGCCGCCCAAGTCGTGGGCACCACCTTGTCGAGGCTTGCGTCAAGGATGCCGGTCCCGCCATTTTCTATTGGTGTTGCAATCGTTTGCTCGGTGCAGCCGCTTGGCACGGACCCTGCTAACGCCGCACCGGATGGGTGGGCGTGGGCTAAGCGAAAATGAGGGAGGCCGAAACGCAATGAAGAAAGTCGAGGCGATCATCAAGCCCTTCAAGCTCGACGAGGTGAAGGAGGCGCTGCAAGAGGTCGGATTGCAAGGCATCACCGTCACCGAGGCCAAAGGCTTTGGTCGCCAAAAGGGCCATACGGAGCTCTATCGCGGGGCCGAATACGTCGTGGATTTTCTTCCCAAGGTGAAAATCGAGATTGTGCTGGGCGACGACATGGTCGAAAAGGCCGTCGAGGCGATCCGCCGCGCCGCGCAAACCGGCCGCATCGGCGATGGAAAGATCTTCGTCTCCAACATCGAAGAGGCAATTCGCATCCGGACCGGCGAATCCGGACTGGATGCCATCTGAAATCTGCCCTAAACCCTGCCCGGCCCGCGCGCTGTGGTGCAGTTTCCAACAAAGGGGAAGTGAATGACGACGGCCAAAGACGTCCTGAAAATGGTCAAGGACAACGACGTGAAATTCGTCGACTTCCGGTTTACCGACCCGCGTGGCAAGTGGCAGCACGTTACGGTCGACATCTCGACGATCGAAGAGGACACCTTCGCCGAAGGGATCATGTTCGATGGCTCCTCGATCGCCGGGTGGAAGGCGATCCACGAATCCGACATGAACCTGATGCCGGACCCGAATTCAGCCTGCATCGATCCGTTCTATGCCGAGACCACGCTGGTGCTGGTCTGCGACACGCTCGAGCCGACGACCGGAGAGCCTTACAACCGCGACCCGCGCTCGATCGCCCGCAAGGCGGAAGGCCTGGTCAAGGCCTGGGGGGTCGGCGACACCGTCTACTTCGGCCCGGAAGCCGAGTTCTTCGTGTTCGACGACGTCCGCTACAAGGCCGATCCGTACAACGTCATGGCGCGGCTCGACTCGGTCGAGCTGCCGATCAACACCGACACGGCGTACGAAGGCGGCAACCTCGGCCACCACATCGGCTTCAAGAAGGGCTACTTTCCGGTGCCGCCGCAGGACACCGCCCAGGACATGCGCTCGGAGATGCTCAGCGCGATGAAGCGCATGGGCGTCACGGTGGAGAAGCACCACCATGAGGTCGGCTCGGCCCAGCACGAGCTCGGCATGAAGTTCGCCCCGATGGTGCAGATGGCCGACCAGATGCAGATCTACAAGTATTGCATCCACCAGGTCGCCCAGATCTACGGCAAGACCGCCACCTTCATGCCGAAGCCGATCTACGGCGACAACGGCTCCGGCATGCACTGCCACCAGTCGATCTGGAAGGGCGGCAAGCCCACGTTCGGCGGCAACAAGTATGCCGACCTCTCGGATACGGCCCTGCAATACATCGCCGGCATCCTCAAGCACGCGCGCACCATCAACGCCTTCGCCAATCCGACGACGAATTCCTACAAGCGCCTGGTGCCGGGATTCGAGGCGCCGGTGCTGCTCGCCTACTCGGTGCGCAACCGCTCAGCCGGCTGCCGCATCCCGCTCGCCTCTTCGGCCAAGGCCAAGCGGGTGGAAGTGCGTTATCCGGATCCGTGCGCCAACCCGTATCTCGCCTTCGCGGCCATGCTCATGGCCGGACTCGACGGCATCAAGAACAAGCTCGATCCGGGACCGGCGATCGACAAGGACTTGTACGATCTGCCGCCGGCGGAATTGAAGCAGATTCCGACCGTGTGCGGATCACTGCGCGAGGCGCTCGGCTATCTCGACAAGGACCGCGAGTTCCTCAAGGCCGGCGGCGTGTTCGATGACGACTTCATCGACAGCTACATCGAGCTCAAGATGCAGGAGGTGATCCGCTTCGAGCACACGCCGCATCCGGTCGAGTTCGACATGTACTACTCCGCGTAGACTCTTCCTCCCACGTCGCGGCAACGCGACCACCTCAAGAAGGGCGCTCGTTGCGGAGCGCCCTTTTCTTTTCCGCCGCCTCGTAGGTGAGCAAAGGCGCGGGGCGCCTCGCCATCAACTCATGATGCGGTTCGATCGCGCCGTGCCCACGCGTTTCGTGAAGGATGAGCGTACTTAGCGCTCGTGGCGCACGTGGCTTCGACCGCGCGCGGCGTTCCGGGCTGGTGTAACCCGTCCGACCGTCTCTAAGAGACGGCGCTTTCCCCGTTCCCACGCGGCGCGGCTGCATCCTTTTCAGCTTGCTCAACGGCCGCCTGTAGGAGGTAGCAAAGGGTCGAGCAGCCCTGTTCTTTCGCGAGCCCCGCGAGTTGCTTCGCGTGCTTGGCGATGAGCGAGATAACCTGCTCTCTCTCTAACGGGGCCGCTTTGTCTTCCTCGGCCATGGTCGTTCGGCGCCCCGTGCGCCAACTGCACGAGCCACATCGGCGCGCCGACGCTTTTTCCTCCGGGAGCCCTCTCTAGTCGGTAACTGAGTGGGTCTCTGCGGCTTCGGTACGTCTCGGGCGCTGGTGCTGCCGTTCTTGGTCCGCTCCGATCTTTGGAGCCACACCTGCGCCAGTTCCAGCATGCCGCGCTGTTCGTGCGGCTCGGCGGTTTCGATTGCCAACAGGAGGCATTCGGCAGCGCGACTGAGGTCGTCTACTGTGCTCATGACTACACCCGTTAATGCTCTATCAAGCGCGATGGGGGCGAGGAGGTTCCGGCTGCACGCGCGGGTACGCCGGCCGGCCGAGGGGGCACTGTGGCACCGACCGGCGCGTAGCAAACGAACGGGGGTGGCGGCCCGTGCCGCTTGTCCGGCTTTGCTATGAGCCCTGCCACGGCCTAGACATTCTCGACGCGAAATTGCTTCGTCCGGCGCCGTCCCCGCATATTGCTGCGCCTATGCGTGCTGCGGTCCTTATAGCCTCAGAAGATGAGAGGCCGCTCCCGGATTTCGCGCTTCGCGCTCATCCCGGCTACGGCCTGTCTTCACAGCATCAGGAAGACAGCAGCAAGGAGGAAGGTCACGAGCGCGACGCGCGCGGAATAGCGCCTGCGTTTGGGCGCGAAGGCGCCGGCATCGCGCCGCGCCTTGATGACCGCGGCCTCGAACTCGTCCGATGACGAGAACAGGCAGGCAAGCGCGGTCCCGGCCCGCTCGGCGGCGGTACGCAACGCTACGAGATCGGCTTCGAGCTGATGGACGGTACGCGACGGCAGCATAGGGTCGAGCCTAAACCGGCCTGGTAAACGGGCCGTTGCCGTCCCGGCTAGAGCAACTGTCCTCCCGATCTAGCCCATTGTTGAAGCATGATCTTTTTTTAAAAACCGGAATTCAGCCCGGACCAAGTCCGGGCCGACCCTTTTTCGATCGCTCTAAGGGGCTACGGCGGCCGCGACCGGCTCGCGTATCAGCGGCCAATCTTCGGCGCGCGATCCGTGCTCGCTCGTCCTCGCCTCGGCGCCGGCAGGCGCCAGTTGAGGCGTGGGCGCGACGGGTGGGATCGATGCGGCGTCCGCCTCGAGCCGGTTGCGGCCCGCCTCTTTGGCGCGGTAGAGGGCGCCGTCGGCGCGGGCGAGCAGCGCGGAAAGCTCGCACGGCAAATCGTGGGCGGTGGCTGCACCGATGCTGACGGTGACGCCGATCTTCTGTCCAGCGATCTGGCGGCCGGCCTCTTCGAACGCCGTTCGCACGCGCTCGGCCGCGGTCGAGCCCACAGTCAGGTCGCCCGGCAGGATCGCGGCGAATTCCTCCCCGCCCAGCCGCCCGAACAGGTCGGTCGCGCGCAGGCAGAGCGTGGCCGTCATGGCGAACACGCGTAAGGCCTCGTCCCCGGTCGCGTGACCAAACCGGTCGTTGATCGATTTGAAGTGGTCGAGATCGAACATCAGCACGGTGACCGGCTGCTTCTTCCAGGCCGCCTTGCGGATGAGCCGCTCGGCTTCATCCGTAAAGCCACGGCGATTGGAGACGCCGGTGAGCGCGTCGGTAGAGGCGGCGACGCGGTGAATCTGGTCCGAGCGCTCCTTGGCCATGACCAGGATGATGAAGGCCGTGCCGATGGCGAACAGCAGCGTCTCCAGGGACAGAATTGGATACCATCCGCTGGCGAGCGCGATGCCGCTGTGGGCCGGCAGCAGCACGACCAACGGGATCGGCAGCAGAAACAGCACGCCATGGATGGTCAGGACCCCGACCGCCGGCCAACGTGAGAACAGCTGCTCGCCGCGCTCGCGCCACAGTTCGAACGCCGTGAGCAAAGTATAGGTGCCGATGACCAGCGAGCCGAGCATGATGCGATACTGGTCCGATTCGTGGACGACCGGGCTCTGGCAGACGATCAGCCACATGATCGCGCCGCCAAACATGAAAGCCGGCAGCACCGGCCGGGCATGGAACATGCGCGCGCCGTTCCAGATGATGCCGCAAGCCAGGAACAGGAGCGCGTAGACCACGTCCAGCGTCACGGCGCGCGCGATGGTTTCGTGCATGCTCCATAACGCAGCCGCCAACGCGCCGACGAGATAGCCCGCGCTCCACCAGGCAAGCGCCCGGATGCTGCGATCCTGGATCCAGGCGAACAGCAGGAAGAGACCCAGGACCGCGGTCACGCAGGTCGAAATCATGAATAGCGTCGGGACATCTAACGGCATTGCGGCACCCGCCATCTTGTCCGTGCGTTACAGTCGCATCCGATCGCGCGGCTCTCGATGGACGTGGCATAGCACTAACAGACTGTTTTGGCGCGCACTTCCTCTCTGCAGCATTTGCGCAACGTTTCGTAACAGCGGCGAGTTTTCGCGGAAAAGGTACGTAAAAAGCTCGCACAATTAAACGAGCGCGCGCGACAAGGCCGCATTTTCAAGGGCCGGCAGCAGAAGAGATCGTCGCAAGTCGCGAGGAAAGGCATTAACCCGCCATTTTCCATGATTGGCGGGTGAGGTCTTGGGCTTGCTCACAGCCGTCGCTGCTCGCCCACCTTATAGTCCGCGTTAGCGCTTGGAGAACTGGAAGGAGCGCCGGGCCTTGGCCTTGCCGTACTTCTTGCGCTCGACCACGCGCGGATCGCGGGTGAGGAATCCGCCGCGTTTGAGGACCGGACGCAGGTCCGGCTCGAAGTTGGTCAGCGCCTTGGAGATGCCATGGCGCACCGCCCCGGCCTGGCCAGACAGGCCGCCACCGGATACCGTGCACACGACGTCGTATTGACCGTTGCGATTGGCGGCAACGAGCGGCTGCTGGATCAGCATGCGCAGCACTGGCCGGGCAAAATAGGTTTCCACCGGCCGCTCGTTGATGCTGACGATACCGCCGCCCGGCTTGATCCACACGCGCGCGACCGCGTTTTTGCGCTTTCCAGTGGCGTAGGCGCGGCCCGCCTTGTCGAGCTTCTGCACGTATCTCGGTGCCTGCGGCGTCTCCGGCTTGAGCGCGGCCAGCCCCTCGAAAGATTGCGTGGTCTCGGCCATCAGGCGGTCCTCTTGTTCTTGCGGTTCATGGCGGCGATATCGAGCACTTCCGGCTGCTGCGCCGCATGCGGATGCTCGGGTCCGGCATAGACGCGCAGGTTTCCAAGTTGGCGCCGCGCCAACGGGCCGCGCGGAAGCATGCGCTCCACCGCCTTCTCGACGATGCGCTGCGGGAAGCGGCCCTCCAGGATCGACCGCGCGGTGCGTTCCTTGATGCCGCCGATATGGCCGGTGTGGTGGTGGTAGACCTTCTGCTCGCGCTTGCGGCCGGTCAGCACCACTTTTTCGGCGTTGATGACGATGACGTTGTCGCCGTCGTCCACGTGCGGCGTATAGGTGGGCTTGTGCTTGCCGCGCAGCCGCATGGCAACGAGCGAAGCCAAACGACCGACGACGAGACCGCTCGCGTCGATCATCACCCACTTCTTCTGAATGTCGGCGGCCTTGGCCGAATAGGTGGTCATCACACGTTCCGCTTGTAATGCGAGAAGGGCGCGTCGCACGAAGACGCGGCTTCTACACGACCCTATCATCCTGGTCAACGCCGGTTTATATAAAATATTCGTATGATATCAAGGTGTTATGTTTTGGTACAATGACACCAGTCAACAAGTACCATGGTCGTGGTTCGTTCCACCCACCAGCGTCGTACGCCGGGAGATCACTGCAAAGGCCCTTAGAATACGGGATGCGTCACCGCGCGCACTCCCGTTGTGCGGCTCCTTGGCTAATATTCCCATCACAAAACGGTTGATTCAACACCGCCGAAGGGAATCAAAGTTGGCTGAGAGCGCCCAGCGCAGCATTGTTTTTCGCTGTCCACCGGAGCTTGAGGGAATTCTGCCGCGACCGATCTCGGCAGTCCGCGGCCTTCCCGACTGGTTCAAGACACTGCCGCAAAAGGCGTTCAGCCAGACCGCGGATGAGGACGTCTATACGATCAAGAAATGCCCGCCCGTCATCGATGCCATGACGTATGGGTTTCTCATGCCGCTCGCTTGCGACCTCAAGGTCGAGAATGGTGAATTCAGCTGGGAGCGCGATCTGCCCTCAGGCATCGCCAATTACTCGCGTTCGCCGATCGATTTTCACGACGGCAGCCAAGTCGCCGGCACTCCGTTTTTCGACGAGGACCGTTTCATCATCAAATTCAACAATTTCTGGACGATCGAGCTGCCGCCGGGATACTCGCTGCTGGTGATGCATCCGATCAACCGTGACGATCTGCCGTTCACGACGCTAGCCGGACTTGTCGACGCCGATCTCTATTCCCTGACCTTTGTGCACTTTCCGGCGCGCTGGCGCGATCCCGACTTCAACGGCACGCTTCCGAAAGGAACACCGGTGGCGCAGTGCCTGCCAATCCGCCGGGAAAGCTGGACCGAAGAATTCGAAACCATCACCGGAGCAACGGCCGAGCGCTTCCGCGAGATTGGCAATGCGGTCACGGCCGGAATGGGTCTCTACCGGCACCAGTTCCGGGCGCCGAAACGCTAGAGCATGATCCCGAAAAGTGGATACCGGTTTTCGGAAAAGATCATGCTCCACCAATAACCTAGAGCGAGATGACGATTCGAAGAAAAGTCATCTCGCTCTAGCCTTTCAGTTGCTGCTTTGCGGTGCTCGGTCGCAGCCAGAAACGGCCGCGCGCGGAACAGCTGACCAGCGTCAGCGCCGTGCCGTAGCAGCTCGGGTCGCTGTGGACCGCAGCGCGAAAATTGCCGAGCGCTTCGGCGGTGCGCCCCAGCTCGAGCAGGCAGACTGCAAGCTTGAGGCGGGCCTGCACGTCCGCGGCATTGCTGGCGAGTGCCCGCTGCAAGTGTTCGGCAGACTGCGCGTACTCGGCGTCATCGGCCAGCACCATGCCCATACCGTAGTGCGCGCCCGGATGGTCCGGTGCAATCGCCAGTGCCTGCGCAAACGCGGCCTTGGCTTTTGCCCCGTCGCCACGACCCTGATGAACGACGCCGAGCAGGAGCGGCAATTCGACCGCTCCGGGTGCCAGCTGGATCCCGTGTTCGACCACCGTGACGGCCTCCTCGATGCGCCCCGATGAGAGCAGCAAGTAACCAAGCTCGTGAAACGCCTCCGCATGCGCCGGCCGTCGCTTGGTCGCGCGCCTGAGCCGCGTCAGCGCGTCGTCGGTGCGCCCGACCTGCCGCAACGCGAGGCCGAGTTGCGTCTCCACCGCCGGGTCCTGGAGGGCGCGCGCTGCGCGCTCGAGTGGGGCAACCGCCTGGGCGGGACGGTTCTGTTGCAACAAGGCGCAGCCGAGCAGGTACGACGCCTTGCCGTGCTGCGGAATGCGCGCCAGCACGTTGCGGGCGAAGCGCTCGGCCTCGTCGGGCCGACCATGATTGAGGGCGCCGATCGCCCATTGGAGCTCCGCGTCTGCGCCGCTTCCGGCCAGGTCCGGTTTGCTCGAAAATCCACTCATGTCGACCGTCATGAACTACAGGTGCGATCAGCGCGGATGAACGCACATGTCCGGCATCCGATCAACAATCCACGATGCCAGTGCCCTGCTTCCGAAGTTCGTGATACATCGCAGCATCCTCCGACACGAACTTCGGAAGCAAAGGGGCACCAGCAAGTCTATGATCCTCGTGCCGCCTTTCGACGAAAGTTCCTATTCGAGCTTGCGGCAGGCGGTGGAGGAATTTCAAATCGGCGGCACTGGTG
>JBJMSU010000213.1:0-12480 GCA_045801465.1 Xanthobacteraceae bacterium
AGCAGCAGCGGCAGCCGCAAGGCGGTCATCCAGTCGAGCACCGTATGATCCGCATCGAGCGGCACCATGATGCCGCCGACGCCTTCGATGAGGAGCACATCACGACGCGCCGCCATGGCTTTGCGGCAAAACTCCACCAGCGCCGCAAAATCGAGGCTGAGACCCTCCCGTTGCGCGGCGGAAGCGGGCGAGAGCGGCGCGCGGAAGCGCCACGGCGAGATGTTGGCAATCTCCGCCTCGGTGGTCGGCCGGCCGAGCGCCGACAGCAGGACGCCGGGGTCGGTGGATGCGGCGGTCGCCGGATCAAATCCGCTCACCACCGGTTTGAGGACGTCGACCGCGCGGCCTTTTGCGATGAGGTGAGATGCGAGACCGGCGGTGACGAACGTCTTGCCGACGTCGGTACCCGTCGCGGTGACGAACAGTGCGGTCATTGCTCACCGCGCCAGAATGCGCGTGCGCACGAGCTCCGCCAAACGTTGGATTTCGCCGTCCGGGTGCAGAGCGCTGAAGGACAAGCGCAGCCGGGCGGTGCCTTCCGCCACCGTCGGCGGCCGGATTGCCACGGCGAGAAAACCCTCCTCAAGCAGCAGCCGCGAGGCCGCGAGCGCCGCCTCGGCGCTTCCGATCATGACCGGCACAATGGGACTCTCCGCCTCCGGCAGTCCCGCCATGTGCGTGAATGCCTTGGCCTTGGCGAGGGGCCGTGCCGCATAGGCGGGCTCGCGTTCGATCAGATCGAGCGCCGCAATGGCGGCGGCGGCAAGCGCCGCGGGCAGGCCGGTTGAATAGATCAGCGTCCGCGCGCGGTTGTGCATGAGGTCGATGACCGGCCGTGAGGCGCACAGGTAGGCTCCATAGCCGCCGACCGCCTTCGACAGCGTGCCCATCTGCAGCGCCACCTCGGCTTTCTTAGCCGTCGCAAAGGTCGAGCCACGGCCGTTCCCGAGGACGCCAAGGCCGTGCGCATCATCCGACATCAGCCAGGCGTCGAACCGCGACGCCAGCGCGGCGAGCCGGGGCACGGGGGCCAGATCGCCATCCATGGAAAAGACGCCCTCGGTGGCGATCAGGACGTGCCGGTGGCGCCCGCGATGCTCCACCAGCAGGGCTTCGGCATGGCGCACGTCGTTGTGACGAAAGGCCAGCACCGTCCCCCGGGCGAGCCGGGCCCCCGCCCACAGGCAGGCGTGGGCGAGCTCATCGACCAGCACCAGGTCTTCGCGTCCGACCAGGGCCGGAATGATGCCGGCACTGGCGAGATAGCCGGACCCGAACACGCACGCCGCCTCGGTCTGCTTGAGCCGGGCGAGCCGCGCTTCCAGCTCGCCGAGCAGCGGGTGATTGCCGGTGACCAGGCGCGAGGCGCCGGCACCGACGCCGTGCCGCCGGATCGCCGCGATGGCGGCTTCCTTGACGGCCGGGTGTTGCGCGAGATTGAGATAATCGTTGCAGGAGAACGACAGGAGCCGGCGGCCATCGCGCGTCACCCACAGGCTGTCCGTGCGCGTGGTGTCGATGAGAGACCGGCGCAGGTGCACCCGCTCCAGTTCGGCGAGTTTGGCGCGCGCGAACTGGTCGAGCGAGGCGGCGGCGGCGGCCGCGTGGCCCCCGGCCAGATTGGGCTTCAACTGAGCGCGCATCGGGGTGACCGCGGTCCTGTCGCCATGCAAAAGTGTCCCAACGGGAGAAAAGCACCGAATGTCCGGCACCGCCAGCGGTTTACCTGGCCTTTCGGGGCCGCAAGGCACGGCTGAACCCGCCTGGTATCGGGACGGCCAGGCCCACGTCTGGCTGCCCTACACGCAGATGAAGGTGGCCTCACGGCCGCTGCCGGTGGTCGCGACCGAGGGCAGCCGGATCGTGCTGGCCGACGGCCGCGTCCTGATCGACGGCATCGCTTCGTGGTGGACGGCATGTCACGGCTACAACCATCCTCATATCCGCGCGGCGGTGCAGCGCCAGCTCGAGGCCATGCCGCACGTCATGTTCGGTGGGCTGGTGCACGAGCCGGCGCTCACCCTGGCACGTCGGCTCACCGCGCTGCTGCCCGGCAATCTGACCCGCGTGTTCTTTTCCGAATCCGGGTCGGTCGCCGTCGAAGTCGCCATGAAGATGGCGCTCCAATACTGGATTAATGCCGGCATTCGCACGCGCCGCCGGTTCGTGGCGTTCACGGGCGGCTATCACGGCGATACCGCCGGCGCCATGGCGATCACCGATGCCATGCACGGCGAGCTGCGCCCCGTGCTGCCCGAGCACATCCTGGTTCCCCTGCCGCAGGACGAGGCGAGCACCGCGGCTTTTGACCTCGTGCTGGAGCGGCACGCCGAGGAGATCGCCGGCATCGTGGTCGAGCCGCTGGTCCAGGGGGCCGGCGGCATGCGGTTTCATGAACCGCACGTCCTGCGCCGCATTCGCGCCGCCGCCGATCGCTACGAAATCCTGCTGGTCTTCGATGAAATCTTCACCGGCTTCGGCCGCACCGGAACCCTGTTCGCGGCCGAGCGCGCCGGCGTCGTGCCGGATATCGTCACGCTGTCAAAAGCTCTGACCGGCGGCACGCTCCCGCTCGCCGTCACAATCGCTACCTCGAAGGTATTCGACGCCTTCTGGTCCGACGATCCGGCGCACGCCCTCATGCATGGCCCGACCTATATGGCGAACGCGCTCGGCTGCGCTGCCGCCAACGCGTCGCTCGATCTTTTCGAGCGGGAGCCGCGGCTGGACCAGGTGCGAGCGATAGAAACGGCGCTGATCCGCGACCTCGCGCCGTGCCGCGACCTGCCGGGCGTCGTGGACGTGCGGGTCAAAGGCGCGATCGGCGTGGTCGAGCTCGACCGCATCGACGATCTCGACCGCCTGCGCCGCCATTTCGTTGGCGCCGGCGTATTCATCCGGCCGTTCGGCTCGGTGATCTATCTGACGCCGGCCTTCACTATTGCGGAGGAAGACTTGGCCGCGCTGACCCGCGCGGTTTTCGAGGTGCTGCGCGAGCAGAAATGCTAGAAACCCACCGCCGTAGCGTGCAGGTCGTAGGCGTCGGCACGGTCGATCTTGACCGTCGCGATCTCGCCGACGCGCAGCGGCCGGCGGCCCGTCACATGCACGAGGCCGTCGATTTCCGGCGCGTCGCCCTCGCTGCGGCCCTTGGCGAAGTCAGGGCCGAGCTCGTCGATGATGACCTTGATCCTCTTGCCGACCTTGCGCTTGAGACGTTTGATCGAGATCGTCCGCTGGCGTTGCATGAAACGATGCCAGCGCTCCTCCTTGACATGGTCAGGGACAGGTTCGCCCAGGTTATTGGCGGCCGCGCCTTCGACCGGCTCGTAGCGGAAGCAGCCCACGCGATCGAGCTGAGCCTCGTCGAGCCAATCGAGAAGCAGGGCAAAATCCTCCTCGGTTTCACCCGGAAACCCGACGATGAAGGTGGAGCGGATGGTCAGCTCCGGACAGATTTGCCGCCATTGCGCGATGCGCTCCAAAGTCTGCGCCTGCATGGCGGGGCGGCGCATGCGCTTGAGGACCTCCGGGCTCGCATGCTGGAACGGAATGTCGAGATAGGGAAGGATCTTGCCGTCCGCCATCAGCGGGATGACGGCATCGACGTGCGGATAGGGATAAACATAGTGCAGGCGGACCCAGGCGCCGAGCTCGCCCAGCTCACGAGCGAGCTCGATGAAGCGCGCCCGCACGTCGCGGCCTCTCCACTGGCTGGCGGCATATCTCAGGTCCACGCCATAGGCCGAGGTGTCCTGGGAAATGACCAGGAGCTCCTTCACGCCGGCCGCCACCAGCCGTTCGGCTTCGCGCAGAACTTCGGCAAGCGGCCGCGAGACCAAGTCGCCGCGTAATTTCGGGATGATGCAAAAACTGCACCGATTGTTGCAACCTTCTGAAATCTTTAAATAAGAATAGTGGCGCGGCGTGAGCTTGATGCCCGTTTCCGGCACCAGGTCGAGAAACGGCGCGTGGCGCGGCGGGACGGCTTCGTGGACGGCGGCGAGCACGCTTTCGTATTGCTGCGGGCCGGTCACCGCCAGCACGTTGGGATAATGCGCCGTGATCTTCTCCGGCTCCGCGCCCATGCAGCCGGTGACGATGACCTTCCCGTTCTCGTTCATGGCTTCGCCGATCGCCGCAAGCGACTCCGCCTGCGCGCTATCGAGAAACCCGCAGGTGTTGACGATCACCACGTCCGCGCCGTGGTGCTTGCGCACCAGGGCATAACCTTCTGCACGTAAACGCGTCACGATGCGCTCGGAATCGACGAGCGCCTTGGGACAGCCGAGCGAAACGAAGCTCACTTGCGGCGGACGCGCGCCTGTGCGCTCCGGTTCATTCCCGGCCGGGGCGGGAGCATCGAGGCTCGCGCGAACGGGTGCCAAAGGGGTGGCGGACATGGTTCGTATGTGCGGTTCGAATTGCCGGCCGCCGCAGACCGTGCATCGGACGCGAACGTCTCTGGCCCGCCAGAGCAATAACGGGTCGCATCCATCCAGGCGGCGCTCCGTTGTATGGCCTATATTCGGCCCGAATGACAAGACGCAAGGCTGTCATAAGCCAAGGCGCCGTAGAGCCTTTGTGCCAAAAGGGAGCAGAGCGCCTCAATCTCGTTTACGAAATCACCAGTCATTTGGGTGGTTCGGCTTGCCGGCGGGCGCTAACGGGCGATAACACTCCGAGTCGACCGAGGGCCGTCTCTTTTGACCAGTTCGCGCATCACTCCTGTCTTGCTTGCAGGCGGCTCCGGCACGCGGCTGTGGCCGGTATCGCGCGACACCATGCCCAAGCAGTTTCTGCCCCTCATCGGCCATCATTCGACCTACCAGCAGGCGCTGCTGCGGGTTGCCGACGCCGAATTGTTCGCACCGCCCCTGGTGATGACGTCTGCCGATTTCCGTTTCTTTGCCCGCCGCCAGGCAGAGGAGCTCGGCATCGACGCCACGATCATCCTGGAGCCGGAGCGCCGCGACTCAGGCCCGGCGATTGCCGCCGCCGCGGTCCTGGCGCGGCAACGCGATCCCCAGGCGGTGGTGCTGACCCTTGCGGCCGACCATGTCATCCTCGACACGGATCTCTTTCGCGGCGCGGCGCGTGCCGGTCGCGAGGCCGCTCTGGCCGGCCATATCGTCACCTTCGGGCTCAAGCCCACGGAGCCGAGAACGAGCTACGGCTATATTCGGCGCGGCGCGGCTCTGGGCTTCGACGGCGTCAGTGCGGTGGCGGGCTTTGTCGAGAAGCCGGATCCGGCGACCGCGGCGCGCTACGTCGCCGAAGGCTACTTGTGGAACTCGGGCAATTTCCTGTTCCGCGTGCACGACTTGCTGTCCGAATTGACCAGCTTCGAGCCCGCGATGGTGCCGGCGGTGGAGGCGGCCGTCGCGCAGGCGGTGCCGGATCTCGGGTTCCTGCGGCTCGCGCCCGGCCCGTTTGCCGAAACGCCAAAGCGGTCGATCGACTACGCCGTCATGGAGAAGACACGTCGCGCCGCCGTGGTGGAAGGGCGTTTCCGCTGGTCGGACATCGGTAGCTGGGACGCCGTCTACGCCGTGTCCAAACAGGATTCGAGCGGCAACGCGCTGTATGGGCCGGCGGTCGCGCGCGACGCCCGGAACTGCCTCGTTCATGCCGAAGACAGGATCGCGACGGTCGTCGGTGTCGAGGACCTCATCGTGGTAACGACGGCGGATGCGGTCCTGGTGCTGCCGCGGTCGCGCGCCGAGGAGGTCAAGGACCTTGTCGCCGAGCTGAAGGCGCAGGGACGTCCGGAGGCGAGCACGCATCCGCGGGTTTACCGGCCCTGGGGTCACTACGAGGGGGTCGATTCCGGCGAACGGTTCCAGGTCAAGCGCATCGTGGTCGTGCCAGGCTGTGCCCTGTCGTTGCAGCGACACATCCATCGCGCCGAGCATTGGGTGGTGGTGCGCGGCACCGCCGAGGTGACGGTCGGCGAGGAAAAAAAGATCGTGCACGAGAACGAGTCGATCTTCATTCCCATCGGAGCGGTCCACCGGTTGGCTAATCCCGGCAAGATCCCGCTCGAATTGATCGAGGTGCAGACCGGCAGCTATCTCGGCGAAGATGATATTGTCAGGCTCGACGACGCTTACGGCCGCGGCTGATCTCGCCGGTCTCGCACCATGGCTAGTGCCGCCGATTTGAAGTTCCTACAGCGGTTGCCGCAAGCTCGTTTAGGAACTTCAAATCGAAAGCGGCACTAGCAGCATAGAGTTGCCAGTGCCCCTATGTTTCCGAAGTTCGTGTCAGAAGGTGCTGCGATGTATCACGAACTTCGGAAGCGGGGCACTGGACTGATCTCCGTCATCACCACGACCTTCGACCGCGAGGACGCGCTCGATGCGGTGCTCCGCGGCCTGTCGCGCCAGAGCGACCGCGCGTTCGAGGTCGTGATCGCCGATGACGGATCGGGGCCGGGAACGGCACGATTGATAAAGGATTGGATCTCGCGGCTCGGTGTTTCGCTGAGCCATGTGTGGCAGGAGCATCGCGGCTTTCGCGCTGCGGCGGTACGCAACCGAGCGATTCGCGCCAGCCATGGCAGCTACTGCATTTTTCTCGACGGCGACTGTATTCCCCGATCCGATTTCATCGCCGCGCACCGCAGCTTGGCGGAGCCCGGATGGTTCGTTGCGGGACATCGAATTCTTCTCTCCCGCGCCTTGACCGGCGAGGTGCTGCGCGATCGCCTCGAACCGGAAACCTGGCGCTTCGGCGCCTTCGTCCGACGCCGGCTGCGCGGCGAGGTCAATCGCCTGATGCCGCTCTTCCATCTGCCGCTCGGCCCAGCGCGCAAGACTCACGCGCGCAGTTGGCACGGCTGCCGCTCGTGCAATCTCGCGGTCTGGCGCTCCGATCTCGATCGCGTGGATGGCTTCGATGCCTCCTATACCGGCTGGGGCAAGGAGGATTCCGACCTGGTGGTGCGCCTTCTGCATGCCGGCGTTCGGCGCAAGGACGGACGTTTTGCCACCGGAGTCCTGCATCTGTGGCATCCCGAGGCTGATCGCTCGCAGCTGCCGCACAACGAGGCCAGGCTTGGCAACGTTCTCGGCAGCGATCACGTCCGCGCCGACTGCGGAATCTCGCAATGCGACCTTGCCAATGAGTCGGGCAGCATGGAGCGTCCCCGCGCCGGAACTAACGCGACGACCGCCCACTCAGCCGGAACCGGGCAATGAGCGCCTTGGCGCCGTTTCTGTCGGCGGAAAGGCTGTTCGAACGCGACCGCTGGGCAAGAGTCGCCGATGCGGTTGCGGTTGCGGTCGCGGTATCGCTTCCCTGGTCGACATCCGCCACGAGCGCGTTGATCGCCTTGTGGATCGTGACGCTGTTGCCGACGTTGCGGCTCGCCGATCTCGCGCGCGAGCTCAAAGATCCGGCTGCCGGTCTTCCCGTCCTCCTGTGGGCGCTCGGAATCGTGGGGATGTTGTGGTCCGCGGCAAGCTTGACGGAGCAGTTCTACGCCTTGAAGGGATTCCACAAGCTCCTGGTGATCCCGCTCCTGTTCGTCCATTTCCGCCGTTCGGAGCGAGGTCATTGGGTGATCGGCGGCTTTCTTGCGTCCTGCACGGTCCTGCTCGCGGCGTCGTGGGTCCTGCACGTCTGGGGACCACCGCCCAGTCGGTACGGACCCGGAGTTCCGGTCAAGGATTACATCGTTCAGAGCGCGGAATTTTTGATCTGCGCGTTCGCGGCGGGCCATCTGGCGATCGATGCCTGGCTCAAGCAGCAGCGTGCGGTAGCGTCGGCCATGGCCGCGCTCGCGCTCCTGTTTCTCGCCAATATTGCCTTCGTGGCGGCAGGACGCACCTCCCTTGCCGCCTTTCCGGTGCTGCTCATTCTGTTCGCCGTGCAACGATTTGGTGTCCGCGGTGCGCTTGGCTTAGTCATCGGCGGCGCGCTGTTTGCGGCGGTGATCTGGGTGTCCTCGCCGTACCTGCGCGAACGCGCCTTCGGTGTTGCCGACGAGATCCAGCGCTACCAAAGCACCAATGCGGAAACCTCGACGGGATATCGTCTGGAGTTCTGGAAAAAGTCGGTCGTGTTCGTTGCCGAAGCCCCGGTGCTGGGGCATGGCACCGGCTCCATCCCTGCCTTGTTCCGCCGCGCCGCGACCGGCGACACCGGCATCGCGGCAGCGGTCACCGGCAATCCGCACAACCAGACCCTGGAGATCGCCATCCAGTTCGGCCTCGTCGGCGTGGCACTGCTATACGCCATGTGGATCGCACACCTCCTCATGTTTCGCGGGACCGGCCTTGCCGCCTGGCTCGGTCAAGGCGTCGTCACGCAGACCATCGTCGGTGCGCTCTTTCTGTCCTACCTATTGGATTTTTCCTCCGGGTGGCTCTACGTGTTCGGCGTCGGCGTGCTCGGCGGAATGGTGACGAACGCGAAGGTGCAGGCGCAGACGCGTCGTTGACGAACGATCTGCGCTGTCACCGAGGAGGCGGCGCCGTTGATCCCGGTGGGGCTTTACAGGGTACCCCGGCTGGGCCATCTGAGGATGGTTCGGGGCCTTCCACCCCGGTCAGGGGCCGGGACGGGGAGCAATGTTTCGATTGCCCAAGTTCACGTCGCGCAAAGCGCTGATCATCGTCCACGATCTTCTCGCCACCGTGGCGGCGATCCTGGCGAGCTTCTATATCCGCTTTGAAGACAGCGGATTGGGCGCGCGACTCGAAGCCCTTCTCGTCGTGCTGCCCGGTTTCGTCGCCTATGCCGGCGTCATCTATTTCGTGTTCCGGCTGTACGAAGGCAAGTGGCGGTTCGCCTCGTTGCCTGACCTGTTCAACATCTTCCGGGCGGTGAGCGTTCTCGCCCTGTCGCTTCTGGTGCTGGATTACGTGCTGGTTGCGCCCAACCTGCTGGGCACGTTCTTCTTCGGCAAGATCACGATCGTGCTGTACTGGTGCCTCCAGATGCTGTTTCTGGGCGGACCGCGCATTACCTATCGCTATTTTCGTTACACGCGGACGCGCCAGCAGGCCACGCGGCAGGATTCGGCGCAGATCCTCGTGCTCGGTCGCGCCGCCGATGCCGAGGTACTCATCCGTGCGGTGGAAAGCGGCGCGGTAAAGAAAATCTGGCCGGTGGGTGTGCTCTCCCCATCGCCCGCAGACCAGGGCCAGGCCATCCGCGGCATCCCGGTGCTGGGCAGCGTCGGCGATCTCGAGCGGATCGTCACCGATCTGCAGGCCCGCGGCAGCCACGTGGCCCGCCTGGTGCTCACGCCGAGTGCGCTCGCGCCCGAAGTCGGCCCCGAGACGATTCTCATGCAGGCGCGCCGGCTCGGCGTGGCGGCGAGCCGGCTTCCCTCGCTCGACGAAGTCAATGATGTCGAAGGGCAGCAGCTTCGGCTCGCGCCGATCGCGGTCGAGGACCTGCTGCTGCGGCCGACCGCCAAGATCGACTACCAGCGCCTGGAAAGCGTCGTGCAGGGCAAGTCGATCGTGGTCACCGGAGGAGGGGGCTCGATCGGGTCGGAGATCTGCGATCGTGTGGTGACCTTCGGAGCGGCGCGGCTCCTGGTGCTGGATAGCCAGGAGCCGGGTCTGCAGCGCATTCTCGACCTGTTGGCGGCGAAGGAAACGGCGGCGCAAATCGAGGGCCGCATCGCCGACGTGCGCGACCGCGACCGCATCTTCCGCCTGATCGGCGACTTTGCCCCCGATGTCGTGTTTCACGCCGCGGCCCTCAAGCACGTCCCGCTGGTCGAGCGCGACTGGGCCGAGGGGGTCCGCACCAACGTCTTCGGCTCGATCAACGTCGCCGACGCCGCGGCCGCCGCCGGCGCCAAGGCGATGGTCATGATCTCCACCGACAAGGCAATCGAGCCCGTCTCCGTGCTGGGGGCCACGAAACGCTTCGCCGAGATGTACTGCCAGGCGCTCGACGCCGATCTGGCGCGCCGCACCGACGGCGGCCGGCGGCCGATGCGGCTGATTGCGGTCCGCTTCGGCAATGTGCTCGCCTCCAACGGCTCCGTGGTGCCGAAATTCAAGGCGCAGATCGAGGCGGGCGGGCCGGTCACCGTCACCCATCCCGACATGGTCCGCTACTTCATGACCATTCGCGAAGCCTGCGACCTCGTGGTCACGGCGGCGAGCCATGCGCTCGGGCCGCAGCGCTCCGACGTCTCGGTCTACGTCCTCAACATGGGCCAGCCGGTCAGAATCGTCGAGCTCGCCGAGCGCATGATCCGCTTGTCCGGCCTCGAGCCGGGCCGCGATGTCGAGGTCGTCTTCACCGGCATACGCCCTGGCGAGCGGCTGGAAGAGATCCTGTTCGCGCGCGACGAGCCGATTGCCGAGACCGGGATTCCCGGCATCGTTGCGGCGCGCCCGGTGCATCCCTCGCTGGACGCCATGCGCGGCTGGCTTGCCGCCCTGGAGCAGGGCCTGACCCGCAACGAGCGCGCGGCGATCCAGGGTGTCCTGCATGCCGCCGTGCCCGATTTTCGCGGCGCGGCGGCGTGAACGTCGAGCCCGTTTTCTGGGCGCAGCGCAGCGCGTAGCGGTGCGCTGCAGACCCGGGATCCTACGAGACTCCGTGCGCGCCCCGGTCGGTCCCAAGCTCGGCGGTTCGAACGATCCCGGACCAGCGGTGCACCGCTTCGCGCTGCACCGCATCCGGAAAACGGGGGTAGTACTGGGTCAGCGCCGTCCGCGGGCAAAGGTGCGCAGCATCCATCCGACGGCGGCGGCCGCGACCAGGCCGGCAACCGCCGCCCACCAGTACCCGTGGTGCGACGCGCCCATCGCGAGCGCAATGAGCGCCGCGTCGAGCGCGGCAATGCGGCCCACCGTTGCGATGACGGTGAAGCCGTTGCGCGTGGCCTGCTGATAGAAGTGCTGCCGGTGCGCCTCCCACACGCGTTCACCGCGCAGGAAGCGGCGGATCAACGTGATGGTCGCGTCGGCCAGATAGTAGAGCGGAAGGATGATCGCCGCGGCGAGCGCATGCGCGGCGGCAATGTGGATCAGGAGAACCGCGAGCAAAAACCCGACCGGGACGCTTCCGGCGTCGCCGAGGAACAGGCGTGCGGGCGGTGCATTCCATGGGGCGAAGCCGATCATGGCGCCGAGCAGCGCCACGGCAACGATGCCATAGCCGGCGGGAATCGCGCCGAGCGCCGCCAGCAGGACGATCCCCAGCGTGACGGCTACGGTTTCCACCACGCTGATCAAATCGATGCCGTCCATGAAGTTGAACAAATTGACGAACCACAAGGCGCCGCAAATCAGGAGAGCGCGCTCGATCGGCAGCGGAACAGGTGGCACGATCCGCAGATCCGCCGGCATCAGCGCGACCGCAAGGGCGACCGCCAGAATCTGTGAGACGAGGCGCGACGACACGCTCAATCCCCGCATGTCGTCGATGAAGCCGATGACCGTCAGCACCAGTGCCGCCGCGCCCACCAGCCCGAGATAGACCGTGCCGCCCGGCAGCTCAGCCCCACTGATCGCAAGGGCGATGCCGGCCGTCAGCAGTGCCGCCGGCACGATCACGATGCCCCCTCCTTGTGGGGTCGGCACCGCATGGCTGGAGCGCTGGTTCGGCTTGGCGAGCGCGCGGGCGTTGAGCCAGCCGATCACGCCGGCAATCCCGGCATAGGCGAGGACCGCCGCCGCAGCGCTGGTCAGCAGGAGAGCTAGGGGAAGATCGGACACGTTGCTGTGCCAGCTGTGTTGCGACGGGGAGCGTGATGACTTTTCTTCGAATCGTCATCCCGCTCTAGCTTATGGATGGAGCATGATCTTTTCCGAAAACCGGTGTCCACTTTTCGGGATCATGCTCTAGGCTCAAGATGACGGTCTGCTCAACAGCTTATCGTAAAGCGCGAGCGTGCCGGCCAGAACCCGGTCCAGCGAAAACACCGTTTCGGCGATGCGGCGGCTTTCGGCGGCGAATGTGTTGCGCAGCGCGTGGTCGCGGATCAGCCGCTCGAGCGCATCGGCAAGCAGCTGCGGCGAGCCGGGGGGCGCCAGCAAAGCATTGACGTCGGCGCGCGCGATATCGCGCGAGCCGGGAACGTCGGTGGCCACCAGCGGCCGGCCGCAGGCGGCCGCCTCGACCAGGGACAGCGGGACGCCCTCGCCGCCGAGCGAGGCCAGCGCGGCGATATGACATTGCCGCCAGAGCTCGCGCACGTCGGCGATCCGACCGAGCCATTCGATTCCATCCTGGCGCACCCAGTCGTGCAGCGTCTGTTCCGCGATGGCATCGGGACTCTCCCGGTCGGTCGCGCCGGCGAGGACGAGGCGATGGGCAACCTTGCGGGCGCGAAGCATGCGGCTCGCGGAGACCAGATCCGCGATGCCCTTGAGATGCACCATGCGCGCGGCGCAGCCGATGGCGACCGGTTCGCCGGGCGGCATCGGCAGCACGGCGAATTGGCGCATATCGACGCCCGATCCCGGCGTGACGGCGGTCCGTTCGGCGGGAATGCCGATC
>JBJMSU010000135.1:0-57825 GCA_045801465.1 Xanthobacteraceae bacterium
GAATGCTGAATTGATGCAACAGATGTGGGAAGCCGGGCGCAACATGGCTTCGCAACTCACCGACCCGTCGTTGAACCCAGTTTTCCGGGCACTCGGAGCTTCTGACGAGGAGGCCCAAAGGGCGGCACAGCAGTCTGTACGGAACATGGAAGCCGTTCTGGGATCGAGCAGCCTGGTCACCCAAGAACTTCAGAACATCTCACGGGAATGGCTGGAGTTCGCGCAGTCTCGGCTGCAGCAGAATCTAGGCTATCTGAGCGCGTTGGGGCGGTGCCGTACACCGCAGGATGCTGCTGCGGTGCAAACAGAACTCATGCGAGACAACTTCGAGCATCTGCTGCAAAGCGCTCGCCGAACAGCCGAGATTTCGGCCCGAATGGCCGATCAGGCGACTCGCCAGATAACGGAAAACCTCAATCGCGAGCGGCAAGCCGCTTAGTACTACTGCGTCATTAGCGGTCTTGCCTCGAGTATCGTCTGTTTGGAGAGTGACAGCACGGACATCGTGGCAAGCGTCTGACAATGGCATCGATCAGCCTTTGACGCATGGTTGCGATCGAGTTCGGGATGTGGCGTTCAGGCCGCAAGGGGGGATCCTCTGGGTCGGTAACCGTGGGGTACTGCAAGTTTCGGGAACAGAGAGGCGGAACGAGGTCCTGAGGGGGGAATCGTCTCCCGCTCGGAGATCAAGAATCCGTAGGCCGCGATGCACAGCGTGGCGTGATGGTGGAAGCCACGCCACCCGCGTCCTTCAAAATGGCCCAGCCCGACTTCCTGCTTGAGTTCCTCATAGTCGCGCTCGATGCGCCAGCGCAGCTTGGCGGCGTCGACCAGATCGCGGAACGGAATGTTTTGCGGCAAGGTCGAGAGCCAATATTTGGTCGGCTCATCCTCGCCCTCGGGCCACTCGATCAGCAGCCACTCCTTCGCCGGCTTCATAGGACGTTCGTGGCGCGATGCAACGTGCACACGCAGGCGGGCAAACCGCGAGGACAGCCGTTTGTTCGTGCCTTCCCGCCACGCGATCGTGCGCCACGCGTTCGCCCGCAGCCCCAAGGCGACGTCCTTGACCGAGATCGCAGTGGCGGCGTCGTGGCGACCCCTCTTGGGTGCCCGGCCGCGCCGGGTGCCAGGTGCCCACACCAAGGTTTGCGGCTGAATGCCGGCCACATAGACCTTCCCCAGCTCGGTGATGCCCGTGCGCAGCTTGGCGTCGTGGCCGAAGCCGGCATCAATCAGCACCAAGTCGCCAGGAAGGCCCATGTCACACGCCCAGCGAATCTGGTCGAGCGCGATCTCCGGTTTGGTCTTGAAGCCGATCTCTTCAGGCACTCCCGCCTTACGCCGACGGCTTTCGTCCTCAGCCCAATCCTTCGGCAGATACAGCCGATAGGCCACCGGCAGGCTCGCAGCGTGATTGGCAATCGACAGCGTTACTGCCACCTGGCAGTTCGCCTGCTTGCCAAGCTGCCCGCAGTATTGGTGCCCCACCCCAACCGAATGCCGTCCCTGCTTGGGAAAGCTCGTGTCGTCGATGATCCAAGCCGCGATCGCTCCGTACCGCTCGATCGCCGGCAACACCATCTCCCGCACCTTGGCCAACACCGCCACATCCGACCAAGCTCCTTGACCAATAAAATGCAGCAACGATTGATGCTGTGCCGCAGTGCGCCCAGGCGCCGTGATCGCCGCCATCGGCTCAACGCTCTTGCGCTCGACCGGCATCACCAGGCCGGTGCAATAGTCGCGCAGCGGACCAGCCCGATCCGCGTGCCCAATCACGCTCACAAGACCCTCGACATAGCCCGTAAACCGCGATTCAATCCCTCTCGCTCCTCGGAGACCCATCCCAAAACTCCCTTTATTCCAATGGGAATCGCCTCCATTACGTGATTCTCAAGTCCAATCACCTGTGGCCTTCTGACTCAGTAGTGCTAGAGCATTTGCCGTTTCGCTTGACGCAGCCAAGCTCATCATTGCCGGGCTTGGCCCGATAGGCGCTAACATAAGCCCAGCACCGGAGTGAACGACCTCTATCCTTCGAGACGCGGCCGTCGGCCGCCCTCAGGATGAGGTCTATTTGAGGCCCATCGTAGCGATCCCTCATGGTGAGGAGCGTCGCGAAGCGACGCGTCTCGAACCACGGGATCGCGTTCACTCGTTATTTTAACGCCTATGCGCCTTCGCGGGGGCAGGCTTGGATCCCGGATCGGCTCTCGCTCAGGCGACTCGTGCGCGATGACATCGCATCCCAGGTGCTTGATTTGCCTGGGGTTCCTATCTTTGCCATACCACGGCCATATCCTTGCTTTACGCGCCCTGTGGGGCCGGAGAAGGTCTAAGTGTCCGATATCTTTCGCGAAGTCGACGAGGAAGTCCGCCGCGAGCAGCTCAAGAGGCTGTGGGACCGGTGGGGCAATTACATCCTCGCCGCCGCCGTTCTCGTCGTGCTGGCCATTGCGGCATGGCGCGCCTGGGAATGGTGGGAGATGAAAAAGGCCCAGGAAGCCGGCGCCGCCTATGAATCCGCGCTCTCGCTGGCCCAGGCCGACAAGCATGGTGAGGCCGAGGCGGCCTTCGCCAAGGTAGCGGCCGATTCGCCCAAGGGTTACCGCACTCTGGCGCGCTTTCGCGAAGCCGCCGAGCTGGCAGTGCGCGACCGGGCGGCCGCCGTGAAGGCTTACGATGCGCTGGCCGCCGACGCCGGGATCGGACGCACGCTGCAGGATCTGGCCGCCGTGCGCGCCGGCCTGCTGCTGGTCGATACCGCTCCGTTGAGCGACATCCGGGCGCGGCTGGAGCCGCTGACCGGCCCCGATCGTCCCTTCCGCCATTCCGCGCGCGAACTGATCGCGATTTCGGCGTGGCGCGCGCAAGACATCGCGACAGCGCGGCGCTGGTTCGATATGATCATGACCGATGCCGAGACGCCTGCGGGCACGCGTTCCCGCGTCGAGATGCTGATGGCGCTCGCCGATGCCGAAGGCAAGGGCTGAACCGGAGAGCCTTATATGCGCCGCGCCTACCGTCTAATCCCGATCGCCGCCGTGCTGCCGCTCACGCTGGCACTTGCCGGTTGCGAAACATCTGGAATCTGGGACAGCGCCAACAGCGTATCGGATCGCTTCCAGGACGCGCTCGCCGATTTCAGTCCGTTCGGGACGTCCAAGAAGCCGCTGCCGGGCGAGCGACGCGCGGTATTTCCGGAAGGCGTGCCCGGGGTGCAGCAGGGCGTGCCGCCGGAGCTGATGCGCGGCAATCAGCAGGCCGAGGAGCTGCAAGCGCAACCGGAGCCGCAGCCCGCGTCCGCCGCCAAGGGCAAGACGAAAAAGACCGCCACCACGGCAAAGACGCCGGCGCGCGCGCGACCTGCGGCGACGTCGACCGATCCGCCGGAAGATGGGGTCTGGCCGCCACCCCCCACGCGATAGGATCGCAATCAGTCGTCCATCGCCGCCGAGCGCACCGCGCGGTCCTTTTCTGACCGCCGATGACTGATTACTGAGTCCCGGCATGAGCTTCACCGTTGCCATCGTGGGCCGGCCGAATGTCGGCAAGTCCACCCTGTTCAACCGGCTGGTGGGCAAGCGCCTGGCGCTCGTCGACGACCGGCCGGGGGTGACGCGCGACCGCCGCGAAGGCGCAGCCCGCCTCGGCGATCTCGCCTTCACCATCGTCGACACGGCAGGCTTCGAGGAGGCGAGGCCTGAGACGCTGTCCGGCCGCATGCGCGCGCAGACCGAAAGCGCGATCGCGCAGGGCGATGCGGTGCTGTTCCTCGTCGATGCCCGCGCTGGCCTCACCCCGGTCGATCGCGCCTTCGCCGATCTGCTGCGCCGGAGCGACAAGCCGATCATCGTGATCGCCAACAAGAGCGAAGGCGCGGCCGGCGAGGCGGGCGCGCTCGAAGCCTATGCGCTCGGTCTCGGCGAACCGGTCGCCATCTCGGCGGAGCACGGCGAGGGCCTGAGCGATCTTTACGACGCGCTGCGCACGGCACTGCCGGAGCAAACGGCGCCGCCGCAACAGGACGACGTCCCGTCGGCGCAAGAGGTGCGCCCCATCCGTGTCGCCGTGGTCGGCCGACCCAATTCCGGCAAGTCGACCTTGGTCAATCGCCTGCTCGGCGAGGAGCGGCTTCTCACCGGACCGGAAGCCGGCATTACCCGCGATGCCATCGCGGTCGACCTCGACTGGAATGGTCGACCGTTTCGCCTTTACGACACCGCCGGATTGCGCCGGCGCTCACGCGTGCAGGAGAAGCTGGAGAAGCTCTCGGTCGCCGATGCGCTGGGCGCCGTCCGCTTCGCCGAGGTGGTCGTGCTGTTGATCGATGCCGAGAAACCGTTCGAGGAGCAGGATCTGCGCATTGCCGACCTGGTCGAGCGCGAGGGTCGCGCCCTCGTGCTGGCCATGAACAAATGGGACCTGATGACGCGACGGCCGTCACCGGCGAAACTGCGCGAGCAGGCGGATCATTGGCTGCCGCAGGTCAAGGGCGTGCCGATCGTCGGCGTGTCGGGCCTGACCGGCGAACGTCTCGATCGCCTGATGCAGGCGATCGTCGACATCCATGCCGTCTGGAACCGGCGCGTTGCCACCAACCCGCTCAACCGCTGGCTCGGCGAAGCGATCGTGAACCATCCGCCGCCCGCGGTGTCCGGCCGCCGCCTCAAGCTCAACTATATGACGCAGCCGAAGACGCGGCCGCCGACCTTCGTGCTGTTCTGCACGCGTGCCGATGCGCTGCCGGACGCCTATCGCCGCTATCTGATCAACGGACTGCGCGAGGCCTTCGACCTGCCCGGGACGCCGATCCGCCTGATCCTGCGCGAGAAGGAGAACCCGTTCGCCGAGAAAAGGCGCCGCACGTGACTGACGCGAATTCGCCGGCAAAGTCGCGGCGCGCCGCGGCTCGTCAAGCCGGCGAGCAGAATTCCATGAGCTTCTGCGCGCGATAGTCGTAAAGCCTGCCGGTCGCGGTGAAGTCGGGGAGGCAGAGCGCGAGGATTTTCTCCGCGACCTGCTCCGGCTTCGGCAAGGTCGCCGGATCCTCGCCCGGCATGAATTGAGCCCGCATGCGGGTGCGGGTCGGGCCGGGATTGAACAGGTTCACGCGCACCGGGGTCGATGCCGTCTCCGCCGCGTAGGTGCGCACCAGCCCTTCGAGCGCCGCCTTGCTGATGGAGTAGGGGCCGCGATAGGCGCGAAAGTTCGACGCCGCGCCCGAGGTGAGGAACACGGCGCGGCCGGTCTGCACGCGCTGCAGCAACGGATCCATTGAACGGATGAGACGCCAGTTGGCGGTCACGTTGACGGCGAACACCTCGTCCCACGCCTTCGGCTCGACGTGACCGAGCGGCGAGATGGGCCCGAGAACTCCCGCATTGCCGACCAGGACGTCGAGCCTGCCGTAACGCTCGGCCAGCGTGGCGCCGAGCCGGTCGATTCCGGCGTAGTCTTTCAGATCGAGCGGCACCAACGTGGCCGATCCGCCGGCCGCGCGGATGGCGTCGTCGAGCTCCTCGAGCCCGCCGACGGTGCGCGCCAGCGCCACCACATGGGCGCCGGCTTCCGCCAGCATGAGCGCCAGCGCGTGGCCGATGCCGCGCGAGGCGCCGGTGACCAGCGCGATGCGGTCGGCGAGGGGCTTTGACATCGTTCAACCTCATCCTGAGGAGCGGTGCGCAGCACCGCGTCTCGAAGGATGAGGTCCGCTCCATGCTTCGAGACGCCGCGCTCCGCGCGGCTCCTCAGCATGAGGCCGTCACTAGGTCAAGGCAGCAAAGTCAGCTCGCCTCGGCGAGCAGCGACAATTGTCGCGGCGGCGCTTCCTGCGCGGTCTGGTCGGTGAGCGGGGTCGGATATTCGCCGGTGAAGCAATGGTCGGTGAACTGCGGCCGCGCGGCGTTGCGGCCGTTCTCGCCCATGGCGCGATAGATGCCGTCCATCGAGAGGAAGGCGAGCGAGTCGGCGCCGATGAAAGCGCGCATGCCCTGAAGATCGTGGGTGGCGGCGAGCAGCTTGTCGCGCTCGGGCGTGTCGATGCCGTAATAGTCGGGATGCGTGATCGGCGGTGAAGCGATGCGGAAGTGCACTTCGCGGGCGCCGGCATCGCGCATCATCTGCACGATCTTGGTCGACGTGGTGCCGCGGACGATCGAGTCGTCGACGAGAACGATGCGCTTGCCCGCCACCACGGCGCGGTTGGCGCTGTGCTTGAGGCGCACGCCGAGCTGGCGGATATGCTGGGTCGGCTCGATGAAGGTACGGCCGACATAATGGTTGCGGATGATGCCGAGCTCGTAGGGAATGCCGGAGGCGCGCGCGTATCCGATCGCCGCCGGCACGCCGGAATCCGGCACCGGAATCACCACGTCGGCGGCGGCCGGCGCCTCGCGGGCAAGCTCCGCCCCCATGGCCTTGCGCACGTCGTAGACCGGCCGTCCGCCGACGATCGAATCCGGCCGCGAGAAATAGATGTATTCGAAGATGCACGGCCGCGGCGCCGTGGGCGGGAACGGCTTGTGGGTTTGCCTGCCGTCCTCGTCGAACACCACGACTTCGCCGTTCTCCACGTCGCGGACGAACTTGGCGCCGATGATATCGAGCGCGCAGGTCTCGGAGGTGAGGATCGGATGGCCGTCGAGCTCGCCCAGCACCAGCGGTCGAATTCCCAGCGGGTCGCGCGCGCCGACCAGTTTCTTGTTGGTCAACCCGACCAGCGAATAGGCGCCTTCGAGCGCGCGCAAGGCTTCGATGAACCGCTCGATGAAGCGGTTGCGGCGCGAATGGGCGACGAGATGCAGGATGACCTCGGTGTCGGTGGTCGATTGCATCATGGCGCCTTCGCGCACCAGCTGGCGGCGCAACGTCAACCCGTTGGTCAGGTTGCCGTTGTGGCCGACCGCGAACCCGCCGGTATTGAGCTCGGCGAACAGCGGCTGCACGTTGCGGATGATGGTCTCGCCCGTGGTCGAGTAGCGCACATGGCCAACGGCGACGTGGCCGGGCAGGCGCTCGATGACCTCGCGCCGCGAAAAGGTGTCGCCGACGAGGCCCAGCCGGCGTTCGGAGTGGAACCGGTGTCCATCGAAGCTGACGATGCCGGCGGCTTCCTGGCCGCGATGCTGCAGGGCGTGCAGCCCGAGCGCCGTGATCGCGGCGGCGTCCGGATGGCCGAAGATGCCGAACACCCCGCATTCTTCCCGCAGCCGATCGCCGTCGAGATCGAGAAGGCCTCGCTGGTCCTGCATGCCGTCGCTCATCCCGTCTCCCGTCGCCATGTACTGCCCGACTACCTGCTCGCCGCGCGAAACATGGGCGCGAGACCGGACCGTTCTCCCGGAGGTGCGTCCTGAGGCTCCTCGTCGCCTTTCGGTCGCTTCAACCGCTTTAAGATGGTGCTCTCGGGGTCGTCCGGCAACATCGACATCAACCAGTCGCCGGTGCCCTTGAGTACAACTTTCGATTTTGCATCCTTGACCCAGGTCGGCTGGCTCTTTTCCGGAACCAGCCAGGCGAAGAACAGAAACGCGACCACCACGATCACCAGGCCGCGGGCCAGCCCGAACAGGAAGCCGAGCGTGCGATCGAGCGCGCCGACTCGGCTGTCGAGCACCATATCTGAGATCTTGATGGTAAAGATCGACACAATGAGGAGAGTCCCAAGGAAAACGCCGCCGACCACGGCCGCACCCGCGAACATATCGCTGGTGAAGTATTGCTTCGCCTGCGGCAAAAGTTTCGGGTAGGCGTAGAGCGTCACCAGCGCGGCGGCCCCCCACGAGGCGATCGACAGGACCTCGCGCATGAAGCCGCGAATCATCGCGAGCAGCCCCGAAATCATCATCACGGCGAGAAGAACGATATCGAGCAGCGTGATCGGCATCGAGCGCTCTCACATCTACAAACGCGCGCGGCTATCATGTGCCTGGAATCGGCTTGGGGCTGGCGAGCGCGCCACGTGTATAGCGGGAGCGGGGCCTCCCGTCACCCGTCTTGTCGGGACAACCGGGCCTGCGCCCGGCGTGGCGGCACGCCGCGCGCCGCGATGTCGGCAACGAGGCTCGTCAGCGCGCCGACCGCCGTCAATGCCAGCGCCACATCCGCAGCCGGCTCGCGTCCGGCCTCCGGCACGATCGCCCGCGCAAAGCCGAGCTTGGCGGCTTCCTTCAGCCGTGCCGTGCTGTGGGGAACTGGACGCACCGCGCCCGACAGCGAAACTTCACCGAAATAGACCGCATCTGCCGGCAATGGGGCATTGGCCAGCGAGGAGACGAGGGCCGCCGCCGCCGCCAAGTCGCAGGCCGGCTCCTGGATGCGCAAGCCTCCGGCGACGTTGAGGTAGACGTCGTGCGTCGCGAGCCTGACCCCGCAATGCGCCTCGAGCACCGCGAGCACCATCGACAGGCGGTTCTGATCCCAGCCGACCACGGCGCGGCGCGGCGTGCCGAGCGCGCTGGGCGCAACCAGCGCCTGGATCTCCACCAGCACCGGCCGGGTCCCCTCGATTCCGGCGAAGACCGCCGTCCCCGGAACGCCGAGGTCACGGTCGGACAGGAACAGCTCGGACGGATTGGCGACCTGGCGCAGGCCCGTCCCTGTCATTTCGAACACGCCGATCTCGTCGGTCGGCCCGAAGCGGTTCTTCACCGCACGCAGGATGCGGAACTGGTGCGAGCCTTCGCCTTCGAAGGAGAGGACCGCATCGACCATGTGCTCGATGACACGCGGACCGGCGATCTGTCCCTCCTTGGTCACGTGCCCGACCAGGATCACGGCGGCGCCCGAACGCTTGGCGAAGCGAATCAGGGCCTGCGCGGCGCCGCGCACCTGGGTCACGGTACCGGGCGCGGAATCCACGGCGTCCGTCCACATGGTCTGGATCGAGTCGATCACGACGAGGCGCGGCGTCGCCCCGTCCGACAGCGTCGCCAGGATGTCCTCGACCGAGGTCTCGGCGGCGAGCTCCACCGATGCTTCCGACAGTCCCAACCGCTCGGCGCGCAACCGCACCTGCGCCACCGCCTCTTCGCCGGAGATATAGACCGCGCGATGCCCGGCGCGGGCGAGCGCGGCCGCCGCCTCGATGAGCAGCGTCGACTTGCCGATGCCTGGGTCGCCGCCGACCAGCAACACCGAGCCGCGCACGAAGCCGCCGCCGATGACCCGGTCGAGCTCGGGCAAGCCGGAGGACAGCCGCGGCGCCTCGTGCGCTTCGCCGGCGAGCGGCTCGAGCGCGAACAGGCGCCCTTTGCGCGGCGGCCGACCGGGCGCGCGGGCGGCGGCATTCTCCTCGGCAATCGTGTTCCACTCGCCGCACGCGTCGCACTTGCCCTGCCAGCGCCGATAGGCGGCGCCGCAGTTCTGGCAGACGAAGGATTGGGCGTGCTTGGCCATGCGGCAATCGAAGACAGAGCGGCCGCGAAGTCAACCGGCCCGCGCCGTCCCTCGCCGCTTTTGGCGGCTCGCCCACCAACAGCGCCGGGGCAGGCGAATTTGCCCACCCTACGGAGCACTCGTTACCGCCGTGCACGCGTTTCCTGGTTCGTGCCCGTGAGCGTGTCCATGAACGCGACGAGATCGAGCCGCTCCTGATCGGTCAACTCGATCGGCATCATCAGAGGCGAGCGGCTGGGCCGGTCGATGCCGCCCTTCTCGTAGTGCTTCATCACCTCTTGCAGGTTCGCTTGCGAGCCGTTGTGCATGTATGGCGGGCGCAGCGCCACCGAGCGCAGCGTCGGCGTCTTGAAGGCGAACTGCATCAGCTCGTCGTCCTTGACCTCGCGTCCGCGTCCGCGATCGGTGGTCGTGGTGCCGATGTCGTGGAAAAGATCGTCGGTAAAACGCCACCCGCTGTGGCAGGCAAAGCAGTTCGTCTTGCCATTGAACAGGACGAAGCCGCGCTTGGCGGATTCCGAGATCGCCTGCTCGTCGCCCTCGACCCAGCGGTCGAAAGGCGCGGGCCCCGGCTCCAGTGTCCGCTCGAACGCGGCGAGAGCCTGCGCAATGGTGTCCACGTTGATCGGCGCATTGGGCAGCGCCGCGTTGAACTTCGCCGCATAGACGGGATCCGATTTGATCCGCTCCTCGATGACCTCGACTTTCACCGGTGTGTCGGTCTCGCGCATCGACATCGAGCCGGTCGCGATCGACGCCTTGGCCTGCGCCTCCAATGTCGGGCTGCGGCCGTCCCAGCCGACCAGGGCCTTGCCGGCGTGTCCCAAGCCGATCAGCGGCTGCGATTTGCGCGAGGTGAGCTTGCCGGAATCATTGCGGCTGCGGGCATCGGTGACGACCCAGCCGAGCTCGGGAAAGTGGCAGCCGACGCAGGTCGATCTGCCGGAGGCGGAAATCCGCGGCTCGAAGAACAGGTCGCGACCGAGATCCACCAGCGCCTGATTCTCGATCGGACGCGGCGCCGGGCGGCGATATTCCCGCTTCATGGCGGCGAGATTGTCCTGCGGCGCGGCACCTTGCGCCTGCACCGGCGCGGCCGGCGCGAACGCGAAAGCGGCGGCCGCCAGCATGCCTGCCACGGTCTTTGCCAGGTACAACGGACCCTCCACCGCAAACTGCACTGATCGATTCTGACACCAAGACGACCGGCACGGCAACAACGTTCAAATCCACGGATTACCTGTGGCTATCCTTCATCCCGGTAGATGCGGTGGTAGCGCCCGCCCAGGCTGGTCAGCACCTCATAGCCGATCGTTCCGGCATGCGAGGCCAGATCATCGACGCTGATCTCGTCGCCGAGCAGCGTCACGAGGTCGCCGCGCCGCGGCAGGTGTTCCGGCAAATCGGTCACATCGACGGCGAGAAGATCCATCGAGACGACGCCGGCGAGAGGGCAACGGTGTCCCGCCACGATGGCTTCCGCACCCGGCTTGTTGTCGCGTGCGCTCGCCGCCCGCAGGATGCCATCGGCGTAACCGACCGCGAGCACCGCGATCCGCGTGGGCCGACGCGCCGTCCAGGTCGCGCCGTAGCCGACCGTCTCGCCGGCGGCGACACTGCGCACCTGCACGACGCGCACCGCGAGCGCGACCACCGGCCGCATCGGATTGACGTGCAGCGGCGTCGGATTCGCCCCGTAGAGCGCAACGCCCGGACGAACCATGTCGTGAAGCGCGTCGGGTCCGAGAAAGATGCCGGACGAATTGGCGAGCGACGCCGGAACGCCGGGAAACAGGGCGCGCAGCTCGCGGAAGGCCGCCATCTGCCTGCCATTGAGCGGATGCTCGGGCAGTTCGGCGCAGGCCAGATGGCTCATCAGCAGGACCAGCTCGCCGCGCTCGGTCTGCGGCTGTTCTGAAAGCCACACCGCCTCTTCGAAGCTCAGGCCCAGCCGGTTCATCCCGGTGTCGACGTGAAGCGCCGCGCCGCCATGCCACGACGTCGTCGCCACGAACGCCTTCCACTCGGCAAACTCGGCGAGGCTGCCGATGACGGGATGGAGATTACAGCCCACGTAGGCGGACGCGGTGCCGGGCAGGAGCCCGTTGAGCACGTAGATATTCCCCGCCGGTGCGGCCGTGCGCGCACGCCTTCCCTCCGCCAGATGCGCCACGAAGAAGGTGTCGCAGCCGGCGCGGGCGAGGGCGGCCGTGACGGCTTCCAGCCCGCAGCCGTAACCATCGGCCTTGACCACGGCGGCGCAGCGCGCCGGGGCGGCGCGGCGCGCAAGCTCGCGCCAATTCGCCGCGACGGCGGCGAGATCGATGGTGAGAATGCCGCTCGCTTCCGGTTCGACGGATTTTGGCTGTTCGCTCACAACCGGCCATCATCGGCGTCTTGAACGGCCGTGGCAATCAGAGCGGCACCTCCGGCAGCCGCTCTTCATCGGCGAGGTTGGCGAAGCGCGTCACGTCGGCCTTGAACTGCAGCGCCACCGTGCCGGTCGGTCCGTGCCGCTGCTTGCCGATGATGACCTCGGCCTTGCCGTGCACCGCCTCCATCTCGCTCTGCCATTTGAAGTGCTCCTCGCTGCCGGCGCGCGGCTCCCGGTTCTTCAGGTAGTATTCCTCGCGGAAGACGAACAGCACCACGTCGGCGTCCTGCTCGATCGAGCCTGATTCGCGCAGATCGGAGAGCTGGGGGCGCTTGTCGTCGCGGTTCTCGACCTGCCGCGAGAGCTGCGATAAGGCCAGGATCGGAACGTTGAGCTCCTTGGCGAGCGCCTTCAGGCTGGTGGTGATCTCGGTGATCTCGTGCACGCGGCCCTCGAGCGCCCGCCGCGTCGAGCCCGAGAGCAGCTGGATATAGTCGATCACCACCAGATCCAGGCCGCGCTGGCGCTTGAGCCGGCGTGCCCGGGCGGCGAGCTGGGCAATGGAGAGGCCGCCGGTCTCGTCGATGAACAGCGGGATCGTTTCCATATCGCGCGCGCAGGCGGCGATCCGGTCGAAATCGGACGCATCGATCTCGCCGCGGCGGATGCGATAGGACGGGATGCCGGTCTGCTCGGAGATGATGCGGGTGGCCAGCTGCTCGGCCGACATTTCGAGCGAAAAGAAGCCGATGATCCCCCCGTCGACCGTGTAGGTGCGCCCGTCGGCGCGCACCTCGCCGTGCCAATGCTTGGCGATGTTATAGGCGACGTTGGTGGCAAGCGCCGTCTTCCCCATGCCGGGGCGCCCGGCGAGGATGACGAGATCGGACGGCTGCAGGCCGCCCATCATGCGGTCGAGATCGGTCAGGCCGGTGGCCAGCCCGGAGAGCTTGCCGTCGCGCTGATAGGCGCGCGCCGCCATGTCCACGGCAGTGGTCAATGCCGACGCAAAGCGCTGGAAGCCGGTGTCGTATTTGCCGGTCTCGGCGAGCTCGTAGAGCCGGCGCTCGGCGTCCTCGATCTGCTCCTGCGGGGCGAAGTCGACCGGCGCGTCGAATGCGACGTTGACCATGTCCTCGCCGATCACGATCAACGAGCGACGGATGGCGAGATCGTAGATCGTGTGGCCGTAATCGGCGGCGTTGATCACGGTGGTGGCTTCGGCCGCCAGCCGCGCCAGGTACTGACTGGCATTGAGCCCGCCGATATCGAGATCGGCGGGAAGGAAGGTCTTCAGCGTGACCGGCGTCGCCACCTTGCCGGCGCGGATGAGGCTGCCGCCGAGGTCGAAAATCGTCTGATGCAGCGGCTCGAAGAAATGGGCGGGCTCGAGAAAATCGGAAACGCGGTAGAACGCCTCGTTGTTGACCAGAATGGCGCCGAGCAGCGCCTGCTCGGCCTCGATATTGTGCGGGGCCGCGCGATACGCCGGGGTGGGGTCGGACGGCAGCTTGCGTGCCGTCGCATCCTGCAAGGCCATGGATTCCTCTCAAGCGCGCGATTCCAACCATGTTCCGTTCCGCCGGGAGCGGGACATGCCCCTTTAATCACGCATGTTCTTAGAACGGCGAACCCGATACCCACGTCGCCGCGACATGCGACCTAGCACGGCGGCGGCGGGTGAGCGTGTCATATTGGGCGGGGTGAGAAGTTCATCCCGCTATCCAGCTGATCCACACCCGCGAAAAAAGAATCGGCGGCGCGAACGAGATTTCGATTGACAGGAGTTTTTGGCGGTTTTCGGACGCGCGGAGCAGCGCGTGCCGGGCGAACCGCTACTCTCCGGCGAGTCGCAGCGGCGGACGCCTGCCGCCCTCCACCGCCCGCAGCCGCGCCTCTTCGCGGGCGATGTAGTCACGCGTGATGGGAACGACGCCCTCGCGCTTGGCGAGCTGCAGTTGAAATACCATCAGACCCGAGTGGCGAAACGACATCTCGGATGAGGCGAGATAGAATTCCCACATCCTGAGGAAGCGCGGGTCGTACAGTCGTTCCACTTCCTCGCGATGGACGAGGAAGCGCTCGCGCCATGCCTTCAGGGTTTCGGCGTAGTGCAGGCGAAGCATCTCGATATCGGTCACCAGCAGGCCGGCGCGCTCGACGGCAGGCAGTACTTCGGACAGCGCCGGGATATAGCCGCCGGGAAAGATGTACTTGGCGATGAACGGGTTGGTGACACCGGGGCCTTCCGACCGGCCGATCGAGTGCAGCAGAATGACGCCGTCGGGCTCGAGCAGCTCCGCGCATTTACGGAAGAAGGCATCGTAAAAGCCGATGCCGACATGCTCGAACATGCCCACCGAGACGATGCGATCGTAGCGCTCACCGACGTCGCGGTAGTCCTGCAGCTGGAACTCCACGGCGCTGCCGAGCCCCTTTTCCTCGGCGCGGGCGCGCGAGGCCGCAAGCTGTTCCTGCGACAAAGTGACTCCCTTCACCCGCGCGCCGCAGACCTCGGCCAGATAAAGGGCAAGGCCGCCCCAGCCTGACCCGATGTCCAGGACCCGAGATTTCGGCTCGAGCAGGAGCTTGGCGGCGAGATGGCGCTTCTTGGCGAGCTGCGCGTCATCCAGGGACATATCCGGCGCCTCGAAGTAGGCGCAGCTGTATTGGCGGTCGGCGTCGAGGAACAAGGAGTAAAGGTGCCCATCGAGGTCGTAATGGTGGGCGACGTTCTTTCGCGCGCGGCCGCGGCGGTTGAACTGCTGCAAACGGCGCCACAGGTAGCGCGCCAGCCATTGCGGCCGCATCCACCCGGGAAGGCTGGTCATCTGGTCCTGCGACAGCGCCAGCGCCAGCAGATCGGCGATCGAACCCTCTTCGACGACGAAGCCGCCGTCCATGTACGTCTCGCCGACCTTGAGCTCGGGATCGAGGAGGACGGCGAACTCGGCCGCGGACGTCATGAAACGCACGGCAACGCATTTTCCGCTCCCATCGCCGAGCGTGAAGCTCCTGCCGTTGGCGGTGGTGACGCGCAAATTTCCGTGCCGGATCAACCCGCTGAGAACACTACGCAACAACCGGTCCATGGGGCGGCTCCGCCAGCACCACATCGGCACCGGCGCTTAAGGCAAAATCCTTCACCCGGCTACCGACAACACAAGCCCGCGATACGCGGCGGGCCGACTGGTTTTCGACACAATTATTAAAGCAAACTCGGTGCAGGCGGCAATGTGGCACTGCAAAAATTAGCAGGCGATCCGAGAGCGTCGTTAACGCGGGGGCCGACGGCGCTCGCTGCGCCGGGCGAGTGCGGACGGGCCTGTTTGCCAGAGAAAAAGCGGCCACGTATAGAACCCGGACGCGCATTTCGTCTCCTTCGACGGAGCTTGCGCGAGACAGTAAGGAGGCCCTGAGTGCCGAAGATGCGGCTCCTTTGGCCATGCGTGGTCGCGCTGCTGACAGGATTTGCGGCCACCGGCGCGTATGGCCAGCAGGATCTGGATGCCGGGAAAACCGGCCCTCAGCTGTTCGCGCAGGACTGCGCCGCCTGCCATCGTTCGCCGCAAGGCCTGTCAAAGACTCTGAGCGGCGGATCGCTCGTGAGCTTCCTGCGCCAGCACTACACCAGCAGTTCGACATCTGCCGGCGTCGTGGCCGGCTATCTGCTGGCCGCCGGCGCCAATGTCCGCGGCGAACGGCAGAAAGGGCAACCGGCCGAGGAGGCAAAACAATCCGGGCAGCCGCGCGAGCGATCCAAGCCCGCCCGCCCGGGCGAGACCGCCCCGATCCCACCCGCGTCGGTGCCGTCTGCGGGTCCGCCGGCGCCCGCGCCGCGGCAGCAGCATGAGCGGATTGCGCGGCCTACGGATGTGACCGTGGATCGCCACGGCCAGCCCTCGCGCAAATTGCGCCGCCCGCGGCCAGGCGAACCGACAGCCGCCCCCGCCACGCCGGAAGCGGCCCCTGCCGCGCCGGCCGCAGAACCCTCCACCGCGGCAGCCGCCGTCCAGCCCGCGGCCTCGTCGGGATCGGATGCATCGCCGGACGGGGCTAAGGAGCCGACCGCTCGCGCGGCGACCCCCGCGGCGCCCTCCGGCTTTGCCGAGCCGCTGCCCTGACCACCGTCAGGTAGGTTCCGCCTCGCCGGCCGCTTCCTCGGCTGCAGGCTTCTCGAAGAAGGCTTCGGCGACGGCCTGCGCCTGCTCGGCCTCTTCCTCGTCGGGCTGCTCGCGCCGCACGGTCACGTCCTCGCCGCGGGCGAGACGGCCCGCCTCGTCGGCGTTGCGTGCCACGTACACCGTGATCGTCACCTCGATTTCGGGGTGAAGCGCCACCGGGACCTTATGGACTCCGATCAGCTTGATGGGAGCATTCAGCTGGATCTGGTTGCGGTTGACGCTGAAACCGCCGTTGGTGAGGAGCTCCGCGACATCGCGCGTCGACACCGAGCCGTAGAGTTGCCCGGTCTCGGAGGCTTGGCGCAACACCGTCACGGTCTGGCCGTTGAGCTTGGAGCCGACCTTGTCGGCTTCGCTCTTGAGCTCGAGATTGCGCGCCTCGAGCTGCGTCTTCATGGTCTCGAAGCGCTTCCTGTTCTCGGCGGTGGCGCGCAGCGCCTTGCCTTTCGGCAGGAGGAAGTTGCGCGCATAGCCGTCCTTCACGCGGACGACCTCTCCCATCTGGCCGAGCTTGCCCACGCGCTCGAGTAAAATCACTTCCATGTCACGCTCCATCTTTCATTGCGGTTCATCGGAATGTCTCAGGTGTGCGGCGACGGAGGGCTGCGCCTGGCGGCGACGCGCCCGCGCAGATCGATGACGGTGTCGGCCAAGCCCAGGAGCACCATGACCAGCACGGGCCAGCCGAGGAGGCCGACGGTGGCATAGGCTCCGGCGAGGACGAGTCCCCGGCCGCTGATGCCGCTGGTGATCTGATGCAGAACGGCGAATCCCAGAATCGCATAGGCGGTCAGCAACGTCGCGGCGAGCACGCCGGCGACGATGCCGATAAGCCCAGGCAGAAAGCTCCCGGCGATCGCCAGCGCCAGCGCGGCGGGAACGAGGGGCGGGAAGGCGATCGCCGCGAGATCCGGCCAGGGACGCTTGAGCCGGCCGGAGACCTTCACGATGCGCGCGGCGAGCCACAGGTTGACGAGATTGCTGATGGTCGCCAGCACCGCGGCCAGCGGCGGGAACACGATAGCGAGCAGGCGGATCAGGCGCTTGGGATCGGTGCTCGTCGGAAGCTGGAGCGGTGCATCCGCCGGGGTCCCGCTCTGAACGCGAAGGAATTGTTCAAACACGCGCTCGAATCCCGCGCGGATCGTTTCGGCGTCAAAACCAATGTTGAGGAGACTGATCGTGACCACCGTGGTGGCGATGAGCGCCGCCCAGACGACGAGACGCCCCACCGGATACCACTCGACGTCGTCCCGCTGTGGTGCGGGGCGGGCGAGCAGCGCGAGATAGCCGAGCCAGCAGGCCGGCAATCCCACGCTGACGAGAAAAGCCATGAACAGCACGCTCGAAAGCGAAACAGCGAGCCCGGCTGCCGCGACGATGGCGGCGACGAGCCCTGCCACATAGCTCCATCCCATTGCGGCAATCAGGATGGGCAGCGGCGTGATCGACACCAGCACAAGGGCAAATGCCGACCCCGAGATGAACGAGGCAAACAGCAGGGCGGCAGCGGCCCCGGCCACAATCCCGATAAGGAGAATCTGCACCATTTCAGCTGTCCCGCTCGTCGAGCGGTTAGAGGCGGATCACAGCCCGTCCCAACCGGACCTTTGGCAATCGAAGGCCGTCACCCGATCAGATACGGCAGCAGGCCCAGGAATCGCGCGCGCTTGATGGCGCGCGCGAGCTCGCGCTGCTTCTTCGCCGACACCGCGGTGATGCGGCTCGGAACGATCTTGCCGCGCTCGGAGACATAGCGCTGCAGCAGCTTCACGTCCTTGTAGTCGATCTTCGGCGCGTTGGCGCCGGAAAACGGACACGTCTTGCGGCGACGGAAGAACGGCCGGCGGGCGGGCAATTGGGCGAAGCTCATGGTGCTCACTCCTCCGTCGTTTCGGTTTGTTCGGAGTCTTCACGCGGGCCGCGAACGTCGCGCTCACGACGGCGCTCGCCACGGCGCTCCTCGCGGTCGCGCTCACGATCGGCCTTGCGCATCATCGCCGATGGGCCGGCCTCGTGCTCCTCGACCCGCACCGTGAGATAGCGCAGGACGTCCTCGTTGAGCCGCTCCTGCCGCTCGATTTCGGCAATCGCCGCCGGCGGCGCGTCGACGTTCATGAACGTGAAGTGCGCCTTGCGGTTCTTGCGCAGCCGGTAGCTGAGCGACTTGACGCCCCAATATTCGCTGTTGGCGACTGTCCCGCCCATCTGCTCGATGACGGCCTTGAACTGCGCGGTCAATTCATCGACCTGCTGCGTCGTCACGTCCTGACGCGCAAGATATACGTGCTCGTAAAGCGCCATGGGTCTGAAGCCTTTCGGTTCGTTCGGCCGATCCCGACGCCAAGCCACCCGAGCCTTTCCGAAAGGCCCGAACACTCGAGATGCGGGAACACGGGACGCCGGGCCATGAGGCCCTGCCGCACGGGCTCGTTGCCGTGCGGCCGTCCGTTCAGCTCCCAGCCGGGATCGAGCGGAAGCGTGGTTATAGGCATCCGCGACGAAAACACAAGCGGCACTCCAACGGCCGGTGCTTGACTCGCGTGGGTCCACAGTGTCTTAGCGCATGTTCCGGCGAAGTGGCCACCGGTTCGCCGACAAGAACATGCGCCACTCAGGGAATCCTAGAGCATGTCCCGATTCCGAAGGAACGGGACAGGCTCCTCGGGCCCGCCTTCAGCCAAGAGGAAACGACATGGCGGTCGCCTTCGTGTTTCCCGGTCAGGGGAGCCAAGCCGTCGGCATGGGCAAGGCGCTCGCCGGGGCCTTCCCGGCGGCACGCGCGGTGTTCGAGGAGGTCGATGCCGCGCTCGGCGAGAAGCTCACCGCCACCATATGGGAGGGGCCGGCGGAACGGCTCATGCTCACCGAGAATGCGCAGCCGGCACTGATGGCCGTGTCGCTCGCCGCGCTGCGCGTGCTCGAGCGCGAAGCCGGTGTCGATCTCAAGCGCGATGCCGCCTTCATGGCCGGTCATTCGCTCGGGGAGTATTCGGCGCTGGCGGCCGCCGGATCGTTCCCGCTTGCGGATGCGGCGCGGCTGTTGCGCATTCGCGGCCGCGCCATGCAGCAGGCGGTGCCGGTCGGGGCGGGCGCGATGGCGGCCCTGCTCGGGCTCGACGTCGAGGCGGCGGCGGCGATCGCCGCCGAGGCGCGACAGGGCCAAATCTGCCAAGCCGCCAACGACAATGGCAGTCAAGTCGTCTTGTCCGGCAACAAGGAAGCCGTCGAGCGCGCGGTCGACATCGCCAAGGCGAAGGGCACGCGGGCGATGCTGTTGCCTGTCTCCGCCCCGTTCCATTGCGCGCTGATGCAGCCGGCCGCCGACGCGATGCGCGAGGCACTGGCCAAGGTCACCGTGATGCCGCCGGCAGTACCTTTGGTCGCCAATGTGCTGGCGCAGCCCATTACACACCCCGCCGAGATCGTGCGGCGGCTGGTCGAGCAGGTCACCGGCACAGTGCGCTGGCGCGAGTCGGTCGCCTTCATGGCCGGGCAGGGGGTGACGACGTTTTACGAAATCGGCGCCGGCAAGGTGCTGAGCGGGCTCGTCAAACGCATCACCAAAGATGCGCGCGGGATTCCCATCGGCACGCCCGAGGACATCGCCGCATTCAAGGCCGGGTAACGCGCTGCGAGCCACAGGAGGGGTTCATGTTCGATCTGACCGGCAAGAGCGCGCTCGTGACCGGGGCGACCGGCGGCATCGGCGGCGCGATTGCGCGGGCGCTGCACGGCCGCGGAGCGACGACGGCGATCTCCGGCACGCGCCGCGAGGTGCTGGACCGGTTGGCAGGAGAACTGGGCGAGCGGGTGCACGTGCTGCCCTGCAATCTCGCCGACAAGGACGATGTGGAGAGCCTGGTGCCGCGCGCCGAAGAGGCGATGGGGGGACTGGATATTCTCGTCAACAACGCCGGGGTGACGCGCGACAATATCTTCGTGCGGCTGAGCGACGAGGCGTGGGACGAGGTGATCGCCGTGGATCTCACCGCCGGCTTTCGCCTCGCGCGCACGGCAGTGCGCGGCATGATGCGGCGGCGCTACGGGCGCATTATCGGCATCACGTCGGTGGTGGGGGTGACGGGCAATGCCGGCCAAGGCAACTACGCCGCCGCGAAAGCCGGAATGATCGGCATGAGCAAGGCGCTGGCGCGCGAGGTGGCGTCGCGCAACGTCACCGTCAACTGTGTGGCGCCGGGCTTCATCGATACCGCCATGACGGCGGCTCTGAACCAGAAGCAGCGTGAGGCGCTGCTTGCAGCAGTGCCGGCGGCTCGGCTTGGAACGGCGGCGGACGTCGCCGCCGCCGTGGTGTTTCTGGCCTCCACGGAGGCCGCCTATGTGACCGGCCAGACACTCCATGTGAACGGCGGAATGGCCATGATCTGACGAGCAAATTCGGCCTCGACACCCCGCTCGGCGCCGCCCCGTCGTGCTGGTCAAGCGCGGTGAAGTATGATAACCGAAGCCCCGGTCGGGGCTGGGGCATCCGGGTCACGCGAGGGGCATTGACTCATGTACGGTCCGCGTGCATCCGGTGCGGGCCCGCCTTGTCAACCACGACTTGATCGCGCCACAACGGCTCGGCGGCGCGCGTCCCACCGAGCGATTTGCGAAACTCAACGAGGTTGAAGCATGAGTGACATTGCGGAGCGGGTGAAGAAGATCGTCGTGGAGCATCTGGGCGTCGAACCCGACAAGGTGACCGAGAACGCCAGTTTCATCGACGATCTTGGTGCCGACAGCCTCGATACCGTCGAACTGGTCATGGCCTTCGAGGAAGAATTCGGCTGCGAGATCCCGGACGATGCGGCCGAGACCATTCTGACTGTCGGCGACGCGGTCAAGTTTCTGGAAAAGAACGCAAAGAGTTGAAGTCGATCGCACAGGCAGAGCGAAATTCCACGATCGCGGGCGGTGCGCGCAGTTGGACCGGATCGACCGGGATCGCTTCGCCAGGACTTTGCCGCGACGGCCGGCGAGCCCTGAGAAGTGGGTCGCAATTCATGAGGAAGGGGCTGAGGTGAGAGCGGGCCGCGAAGGGTCCGATCAGGGTCGGTTTGCTCGGTCGAGGAGCCCGAGATGAGGCGTGTGGTCGTCACGGGTATCGGCATGGTGACCCCGCTCGGCTGCGGTGCCGATGTCACGTGGCGACGTCTGTTGGCCGGCGAGAGCGGCGCCAGCCGGATCGAGACCTTCGACGTATCCGATTTGCCGGCCCAGATCGCGTGCTCGATTCCGCGCGGCGACGGCACCGACGGGACCTTCGATGCCGATCAGTGGATGGAGCCGAAGGAGCAGCGCAAGGTCGACGGCTTCATCGTCTTTGCGGCGTGTGCGGCGCGCCAGGCACTGGACGATGCCGGCTGGAAACCTTCGACCTATGACGAGCAGGTCGCGACCGGCGTCCTCATCGGCTCCGGCATTGGCGGAATCGAAGGCATTGCCGACACCGCCATCGTGCTCAAGGAGCGCGGCCCCCGACGCGTGTCGCCGTTCTTCGTGCCCGGCCGCTTGATCAACCTCGCGGCCGGCTACGTCTCGATCGAGTTCGGGCTCAAAGGTCCGAATCACGCGGTCGTCACCGCCTGCTCGACCGGGGCGCACGCGATCGGTGACGCGGCACGGCTTATCGCGCTTGGCGATGCTGACGTGATGGTGGCGGGCGGTGCCGAATCGCCAGTCAATCGCATCTCGATGGCGGGCTTTGCCGCCTGTCGGGCGTTGTCGACCGCGTTCAACGATGCGCCGACCCGCGCTTCGCGGCCCTACGACCGGGACCGCGACGGATTCGTGATGGGCGAGGGAGCAGGCTGCGTCGTGCTCGAAGAGTACGATCACGCCAAGGAGCGCGGCGCCAACATCTATGCCGAACTGATCGGCTACGGCCTCTCGGGCGACGCCTACCACATCACGGCTCCGGCCAGTGACGGGGACGGCGCCTATCGCTGCATGCAGGCGGCGATCCGGCGGGCCGGCGTTCCGGCTGCGGCCATCGATTACATCAATGCGCACGGCACCTCGACGCCGCTTGGCGACGAGATCGAGGTCAAGGCGGTCGAACGCGTGGTCGGCAATGCCGCCGGACGCATTGCCATGTCGTCCACCAAATCATCCATCGGTCACCTGCTCGGCGCAGCCGGCGCCGTCGAAGCGATCTTCTCGGTTCTCGCCATTCGCGATCAGGTTGTGCCGCCAACCATCAATCTCGACAATCCATCCGTCGAAACGCCGCTCGACCTGGTCCCGCACCGCGCCCACAAGCGCGATATCGAGGTGGTGCTGTCGAACTCATTCGGTTTCGGCGGCACCAATGCGTCGCTGGTGTTTCGTCGTGTGGCGGCATGAGCGGGTGGCCTGATATGCTCTGCGCATGTTCCGCCGGAAGCCTGCCCCGGACTTGATCCGGCCATCGGATCGGCGCCAAGAACATGCGCCACTCAAAAATTCCCGGAGCCGCATCGATCGATCCATCCGATGCGGCTCTGGCTCCACCCTTTCGCCCATATTTCAGCCTAGCTTGCGTGCGGAGCAGAGGCGTATGAAAGTGGACCACTGCAATCCGCGGGCGGGCACTAGAGGGGGACGGCGCCGTTGAGCGGGATGTCGGAGCCGGCCGAGAAGACCGGGAACTCTGGCGCGTCGCGTATCGCCCCGCGCAGTGCGCGCGCTGCGCTCGAGCCCGAACGCATAGCCCAGCCGCTGCGCCGCTCGCGGCGCGCGCGCCATCCCATCGTCGTTGTCGGCAACGCCATCCTGACGCTGCTCGTTCTCGTCGCCATTGTCGGCGGCTTGGCGCTTGCGATCGGCAAGCAGCGTTTCGAGGCGCCGGGTCCGCTCGATCGCGAGCGCATCGTCAACATCCCGCGCGGCCTCGGCATCAAGGACATTGCCGACGTCCTGCAGCGCGAGGGTGTCATCGATCAGCCCTGGGTATTCATGGGCGGAGTGATCGCGCTCAAGGCACGCGATGAATTGAAGTACGGCGAGTACCTGTTTCACCGGCAGGCGAGCCTGCGCGACGTGGTCGACACCTTGGTCGAAGGCAAGGTGATCCAGCATCATGTCACCGTCCCGGAGGGCCTGACCTCCGAGCAGATCGTCGCCCGCTTGCTGGAGAACGACATCCTCGGCGGAAGCCTCAAGGAAATACCCAAGGAAGGCACGTTGCTGCCCGAGACCTATCGCTTCACCCGCGGCACCACGCGCGAGCAAATCATTCAACGTATGCAGCAGGCACATCGGCGCGCGGTCCAGGATGCGTGGGAACGCCGGGCCTCCGACCTGCCATTGCAGAACCCGGAGCAACTGGTGGTGCTCGCCTCGATTATCGAGAAGGAAACCGGTCGCGCCGACGAACGCAGCCGGGTCGCCGCGGTGTTCGTCAACCGGCTGAAGCAGAAGATGAAGCTCCAGTCCGATCCCACGATCATCTATGGGCTGGTCGGCGGTAAGGGTACGCTCGGCCGTCCCATCATGCGCAGCGAGATCGAGCAGCCGACGCCTTACAACACCTATGTCATCACTGGCCTGCCGCCGGGGCCGGTTGCCAATCCCGGTCGCGCCGCCCTGGAAGCGGCAGCCAATCCGTCGCGCACCCGCGAGATCTACTTCGTCGCCGACGGCAGCGGCGGCCACGCCTTCAGCGAGACTTTCGATCAGCATCAGCGCAACGTCGCCCGCCTGCGCCAGTGGGAGCAGCAGCAGAAGGACAGGACCCCGCCGGATGCCACCGTCGCACCGAGCCCGGCCGCAAACGCCTATGCGCCCGCTACTCCGCCCGCCGGCACTCCGTCGTCTCTGCCGTCCACCGCCGCGCAATCTCCGCGTGCCCCCGCGCAAGCTGCTCCGGCTCCGGCGCAAGCCGCTCCGGCTCCTGCACCGCGGCCGAGACCGCGCGCGCAAGACGCGCCCCGCCAATAGCCGTTCATCGGGGGCAGGTTTTTGCCTGAAAATGCTTTAAGGTCGGCGCGCGAGCTTCCTCGATGGCTTGAGTCCCCGTGATGGCGCTTTCGAGCATGACCGGCTTCGCCCGAGCCGATGGCGTGACCGGATCCTATGCCTGGGCCTGGGAGCTCAAATCGGTCAACGCCAAAGGCCTGGAACTGCGCCTGCGGCTGCCGCCGGGCTGGGATTCGCTGGAGCCGCAAGCGCGCAGCCGGGCTTCCGAGGTGCTGGCGCGCGGCACCGTCTACGCCAACTTGTCGGTGAACCGCGAGGGCATTCCGCCCACGGTGCGCGTCAACGAATCCGTCCTCGCCGCGGTGCTGGCCACCATTGGCGATATTGCCCATCGCGTCGATGCGGCCCCGCCCAGCCTCGACGGGATTCTTGCGCTAAAGGGCGTCATCGAGGTGAGCGAGGCGGACGAACGGGAGGAGGATCGGCGAGCGGCGGAGGCCGCGATCCTGGGCGGCTTCGCTCAGGCGCTTGCCGGACTGACAGAGATGCGACAGCGCGAGGGCGCTGCGCTGCGCCGCGTGCTCGCTTCCCGCTTGGACGCACTCGCCGCGCTCGCCAAGCGCGCCGAACAGGCGCCCGGGCGTCATCCCGCGGCGATCAAGGCGCGGCTCGCCGAGCAGATTGCCGCTCTCCTCGATGCCTCGGATCGCTTCGACCCCGATCGCCTGCACCAGGAGGCAATCCTGATCGCATCCAAGGTCGACGTGCGCGAGGAGCTTGATCGTCTCGCTGCCCACGTCGCCCAGGCGCGCGGGCTGATCGAAGCGGGCGGGCCGGTCGGCCGCCGCCTCGACTTCCTGGCGCAGGAGCTCAATCGCGAGACCAATACGCTGTGCGCCAAGTCGAACGACGTGGAGCTCACCAATATCGGTCTGGAGCTCAAGAGTATTGTCGAGCAGTTCCGCGAGCAGGTGCAGAATCTGGAGTGAGGAATGGCGGACGCCTCCAGTCGGACCAACGCTGCCGTTGCCCGCCGCGGCCTCATGCTGGTGCTGTCATCACCTTCCGGCGCCGGCAAGACCACGCTCTCGCGCAAGCTGCTCGCCACGGATCCGTCGGTCGAGCTCTCGGTGTCCGTCACTACGCGCCCGATGCGAAGCGGCGAGGTGGATGGGCGTGATTATCGGTTCATCGATCGGGCCCGTTTCGACGGCATGGTCGGCGGCGGAGAATTGCTCGAATGGGCCGAGGTATTCGATCACTGCTACGGCACACCCAAGCAGCCGGTGCAGGCGGCGCTGGAGGCAGGACGCGACGTGCTGTTCGACATCGACTGGCAAGGTACCCAGCAATTGCGTGAGAAGGTGCCGACCGATCTGGTCAGCGTCTTCGTCCTGCCGCCTTCGGTCAGCGAGCTCGAACGGCGGCTGCGGGCGCGAGCGCTCGATCCGGATGACGTGATCAAGCGCCGCATGGCCAAGGCGGCGGACGAGATGAGCCATTGGGCCGAGTACGACTACGTCGTGATCAACCGCGACATCGACAAGGCATTCATCGAGGTGTGTGCCATCCTCGCCGCCGAGCGGCTCAAGCGCGAACGGCAGACCGGATTGTCCGGCTTCGTGCGTACGCTGCAGGCCGGGATTTGATCAGCGCATTAACGATACGAGCACGTGCAGCGCGCTCGGGGCTTCCGACCTCACTTGGTCGGGGTTACAGTCAGCCTATCGCGCGATGACGTGCCCGAATCTATCCACAACAGAGGAGCAGACACCCTGTAATTCCAGACCGGCGTTGTATTCGGGCAACACGTTTCGGAAAAGACGATGACCTGCAGTTTCCTTGCTTGCACGACCATAACTTGGTCCGAAAAATCAGGCCCATGGGTGCTTGGTTGTGCAGATGACTCGGGGTGGAGCCTTGGACGGAACAGGGGAGCGGGTGATGCGAGCGCGGCGATTTGCTGTGTTGGCGGCGTTGGGCGGAACGGCTGTTCTCGCCGGCGGGCTTGCTATCGGAGTCGCTGGCTTCGGTTCGCGCGGCATCGAGAACACCGACGCGGTGCCGATCGGAGAGCGCGGGGCGAGAGGCGGCGCAACGTCTCTGACTGCTGACGCCGGGCCCGTCGACGGAGTGCCGGCAACTGCAACGGCCTCCGTCGCCGATGCGGCCACGGCCGACGCCGACTCGACCGCGTCGACCGGCGCGCCCGCAGCCATGTCCGTCGGCGAGGCGCTGACGGCGGATCCAGACCCGCCCGAACCTGCCTTCGTCCTCGCGGGCGTTTCCGCCGCCGCGGCGCCCGTCGCCGCGGCCCCTTTGCCCGAGGCTCGTCCGCCGCCGCCGCCTGAAAAGCGCGTGCAGCTTGCGTCCCTGTTCACGTCTGATCCGGAGAAGGAGTACCCGAAGCCGGCCGTGCGCCTGGTCGAAATTCCCAACGAATGCCTCGTGGCCGAAATCTGCATCGACGAGTATCTGTGGTCGCTGTACGAGCGGACGCCCAAAGTCGACACCAATAAGGTGCTGGAGCGGGTCAAGGTCAAGGTGAAGACGAAGAAGGGCAAGACGCGCACCGTCACCAAAACCAATACGAAGTACGTCATCGGGGACTTCACCTGGAAGGATCCTATCTCGGCACAAAAAGCCGGTATGTCGCTGAAGGATTACGTGATCGGAGGCATGGATCGCGGCTTCAAGCTGAAGCTCTACCGCGCGGCCCGGGTGATGGAAGATGCCGGGCTCATGCCGGGCATAACGAGCGCATTCCGCGACGATTATCGGCAAGCGATCGCAAGCGGCAACAAGGCTGCGAGCGACAGCTCATACCATGGCGGGAGCCGCCGCGGCGGCTACGGCCACGGGCTTGCGGCCGATCTCGTGAGCGTCAAGGGCGAGACCCGCATGCAGCGATACGCCTCAAGCGAAGAGCTGTGGAAGTGGATCGATGCGCACGAGAAGGAGCTTGGCGTCGGGCGCCCGTATCTCGATCGAGACCCGCCGCATGTGGGGCCGATCGACGGCAGGGAATATGCCGTCAAGCGCGGCGGCCGGGCGCACGTGCAGAAGGCAGGATTGCAGACAAAGCATGCGCAAAAGGCGAGATTGGAAACAAAGAAGCGCCGGCTGGCTGCGCGCAACGATCCCGGCGTAGCGAAACGCGCAAAGCCGCAAAAATCGTCGAAGGTGAGCAGCCTCCAAAACCGGGCGAGCGTACAACGTTGAAATGACTCGCGCACACGCTCAGGTTGGCCCGCCCTTAGGTCCCTAGGCGGGATGGCGGGGACGACCCTCGCGGCCGTTATGGCGGCAGCTCGCCCGGCCATGACGACGCAGAGCCCAGTGCTGTTGGTAGAGGTGAGCCGTTCGGGTTGCTGTGAGCGTGCGATGTGTGCTGCCAATGTGGGATCGATCCGCGCGACGATAGTGACGGCATTTGCCGTTTGCCTGCTGACTGCAGGGACCGCGGAAGCCCAGTTCCTGCTGTGGCCGCAGTACAGATCCTGGTGGGGCAATCATGCTCCGTTCCGGCACAAGCACCCGCACAGGCACAGAAAGCCTCAACTGGCGAAGAAAACTCAGGCCGAGGACGCGCCAAAGGGCCCGCTCCAGATCATCATCTCGATCGCGGACCAGCGAATCTCGGTTTATGACGATGGGGCGCTGATCGCACGCTCGTCGGTGTCAACCGGCGTCCCGCGTCATCCGACGCCGCTTGGCGTATTCAGCGTGATCAGCAAAAAACGGTGGCACCGCTCGAATCTTTATAGCGATGCGCCGATGCCCTACATGCAGCGCATCACCTGGTCCGGCATCGCGCTGCATGCCGGTGTTCTGCCGGGCTATCCGGCCTCACACGGCTGTATTCGCTTGAAGAACGACTTTGCCATTCGACTGTGGCATCTCACCAAGCGCCGCACCCGCGTGATCATCGCGCCCGACGATACCCGACCGGTCGAGATCGCCAATGCACGCCTTTTTGTAGCGAAGCCGAAAGCCGCGTCCGGTCCGCCGGAGTCTCGGGCTGTCATTGCGGATAACGCCATTGTTGCGGCCGCGGCGATGCATGCGCCGTCAACGCCCGATGCCGATACGCAACCAGTCACCAGTTCCCAGGTTCCGGGCTCGGCCGCCGCTGCCGTCGCGCCGCGAAAGGTTATCCCGATCTCCATTTTGGTAAGCCGTAAACTGAGCAGGCTCCTCGTGCGTCGGGGCTCCACGCCGCTGTTCGATAGTCCGGTCAAGATTCAAAATCCGGAGGAGCCGCTGGGAACCCACGTGTTTACCGTCATGGGAACCCAGAACGAGGATGCGGCACTTCGCTGGACCGTCGTGTCGATTCCGGAGGGCTCTCCTCGCGCGCCCGAGCGCCCGACCACGCGGCGCAAATCGCCTGCCCAGCATATGGAGACCATCCTACCGGCGTCGTCGCCGGATCAGGCCAACATGGCTCTCGACCGAATTCAAATGCCACCGGATGTGGTTGAACGCATCTCCGAACTACTGACGCCAGGTTCCTCACTCATCGTGTCCGATTACGGCATCAGCAAAGAGACCGGAAACGACACGGATTTCATCGTGGTCACGCAGTGAGGCGGACGCCGCCGCATGATGAACGCGCCGCTATGAGGGATTTGGGCCCGAGCGGCCGGCGGCGCTGAGCGCCCGCGCCAGCGCCACGAAACCGTCGACCGGTATGTCCTCGGCCCGCGACGTCGGATCGAGACCGGCAGCGGTCAGGAGCCGCAATGGATCGCTGCCAAGCGCCTTGAGGCTCTGGCGCAGCATCTTGCGGCGCTGGCCGAACGCCGCTTGGGTCACGCGCTCGAGCGTGCGGCGGTCGCAGGCAAGCGGAGCTTGGCGCGGCTCGAGCCGCACCAGCGAGGACGTGATCTTGGGCGGCGGCACGAACGCGCTGGGTGCAACGTCGAACAGGATGCGGGCCTGCGTGCGCCAGCCCGCCAGCACGGACAGACGACCGTAGGTCTTCGATCCGGGTCCGGCAACGATTCGCTCGGCCACTTCGCGCTGGAACATCAGCGTCATCGAGTCGTACCACGGCGGCCATGGCTCGACCGAAAGCCACGCGACGAGCAACGGCGTGGCGATGTTGTAGGGCAGGTTGGCGACGATCCGCGCCGGCGTCTCGCCGAGATACGGCGTCGGATCTGTCTCGAGCGCATCTCCCTCGACGATCGTGAGCCGCGACGGATCGTGCGCGGCAATTTCATTGAGCGCGTCGATGCAACGCCGGTCGCGCTCGATGGCGATCACACGGTGCGCGCCGGCCGCCAGCAGCGCCCGCGTGAGCCCGCCGGGACCGGGACCGACCTCGACCACGCTGACGCCGTCCAGAGGTCCGGCCGCACGGGCGATGCGGGCCGTGAGGTTGAGGTCGAGCAGGAAGTTCTGACCGAGGGACTTGCGGGCGACGAGACCGTGGCGGCGGATGACCTCGCGCAGCGGCGGAAGATCATCGATACTCGTCATGGCGGGGCGGCGACGGCGTCGGTCTTGGCCGGCTGAGCCAGGCGGGCCGCCAGGCGGATGGCCGCGATCAGGCTCGATGGGTCGGCCCGTCCGGTGCCGGCAATGTCAAAGGCGGTGCCGTGGTCCGGCGAGGTGCGGACCAGTGGCAGTCCGAGGGTCGCGTTGACGGCATGGTCGAATGCGAGCGTCTTGATCGGGATCAAGGCCTGGTCGTGATACATGCACAATGCGGCGTCGTAGCCCGCGCGCGCCGCGGCATGGAACATGGAGTCGGCAGGCCGCGGCCCTTGCGCGTCGATGCCTTCCTGGCGCAGGCGCTCAACCGCGGGAGCCACAATGGTGTGGTCTTCCTTTCCGAGCGCGCCCGCTTCTCCCGCATGCGGATTGAGGCCGGCAACCGCCAGGCGCGGACGCGCAATGCCGAAACGCGTGGTCAGATCCCGCGCGACGATGCGTCCGGTCTCGACGATCAGCTCGGTGCTGAGCCGCGCCGGGACTTCACTCAGCGGCAAGTGAATGGTGACAGGAACCACGGCGAGCTCCGGCGACCACAGCATCATGACCGGGCGGGCGGATATGCCGGTCGCCTCCTGCACCAATCGGGCCAGGAACTCGGTGTGGCCCGGCTCGGTGAATCCCGAGCGGTAGAGGACGCCCTTGGCGACCGGGCTGGTAACCATGGCGCACGCAGTTCCGTCGAGCACGTCGGCGACGGCGCGCCGGATCGCCGCGATCGCGGCCGGCGCACTGGACTGGTCGGGAAGGCCGGGCTCAGCCGTGATGACAACATCGATGGGCGCCAGCGGAAGGGCGTTGACGAACGCGGCAGCGGCGCCGCTCGGCTTGACGATCTCCACCGGGACGTCGAGGCCCAGGCTGGCCGCGCGCCGGGCGACGAACTGCGGATCGGCAATCAGATAGAACGGGGGAAGCGCGACTTCGTCGCGCCGCAGCCAGGCGGCAAGCGTGATGTCGGCTCCGATTCCGGCCGGCTCCCCGACGGTCAGCGCCAGAGGCGGCGGCATCGCCGACGTCACCGGTACTCGATCATCGCACCGGCTCGCAGCTCCTTCAGGTAGCGCTTGCCTTGGTCGGCGAACCGCTCCTGCAGGATTTTTTCGCGAACCTCGCGCTTGCCGGGCAGCTCGCTGGTGATCTGCCGCTTGCGGCACAATGCGTACAGCTCGATGCCCTGCTGCGTCGTTTCCGGCGCCGTGAGCTTGCCTTCCGCCGTATTGTCCAGGATCTCGCGCAATTGCGCGGTCAGATCTCCCGATGTCCGGATGACGATATCGCGCACCGCGGTGTCGCGGAGCCCGCGGGCAAGACGGAGCCCCTCGTCGCAATTCTGGAATCGGCTGCGCAGGCCCTCGGCCTCGCGCTTGCGCGCGGCGATCACTTCTTCGGACGAGCCGCGCGGAACGATCAAGAGGATCGGTCGCAGCGTGTACTCGTAGCCCACCGCTGGCTGGTCCTCCTTTCTGTTCGATTGCAAGGTATCCAGGATCTCCTTCTCGCGAATCTGGAACGTGGACTGGAACTTGCCGCGAATGATCTGCGACCAGCCCATATCGGCCCTGATCCTCGTCTTCACCGCTTCGACGGAGATGCCCTGGCCGTTCAGCGCCTTGGCAAAGTTGTCCGGCGTGCTGCCGGCGCGGGTCGCGATGTTCTTGAACGCGTCGTCGACCTCACTGTCGGTGATTTCCAGCTTGTAGCGCTTGGCGGTCTGCAGCTTCAATTTCTCGTCGATCAGCTCGTCGATAACCTCCTGGCGTGCCGGAGTCTTGTGCGCCGACACCTGGATCAGCTTGGTGCGCTGAGCGATGTCGATTGCGGTAATCGGGTCGCCGTTTATCCGGGCGACCACCTGCTGGGCGGCCGCCGATACGTGCCAACTGGCGACAAGCCCCAGCGATAGAAGGGCTGCGGCAAGCCGGCGCGGCGGCAATATCCTCGGGTTTGCCATCATCCTGTTCTGTTCGTCTTACCCCGCACGGGGCGGATCACCGGTTTAGCGAGGAAAAGCGAGGCGGTCATCACCATCCGGCGAAATGCCGCTCACGGGCGAGATGACTTTTCTTCGCATCGTCATCTCTCTCGTTGCTGGCATGATCTTCTCCGCAAACCCGGCATCCACTTTCGGATCATGCCTTAGACTAGAAATGCAGCGAGCTGAACGGAGCAGTCTGGTCGGTTATACCGGTCAGATTGTCGACGCGCTGGGTGAAATGCGTGGTGCCGAGCGTGCGCAGGCTGATCTGCAGAAGCACGCTATGGATCGGCTGCGGCGTGACGGTGTAGCCGTAGCTGGTGATGTACGTCACCCGAACGGCGAAGCAGTCGTCGATGTAGCCGAGCCCGAAAATCGTTTGATTGACCTTTTCGGTCTCGAAATCGTAACGGAATCCGCCCGACAGGCTCCAATTCTGCGTCAGCTTGACGGATCCGGTCGTGAGCGCAGCCTGCCGCCGTGTCAGAATGCCGATATCCGGCTGGGCGTCGTAGTTGCCGTAGATCAACGATACCGACCACCTCTCGAAGTTGACGCGGCTTTCGAATTCGGCGGTGCGCACGTCGAGGCTCTTCTCGTCGAGGCGGAAGCGGGTGATGACCCCGTACGTGCTGGTCGGCTGAAACGTCAGGCGCGCCACATAGTCGGACGCCCGCGTTTCGAGCCCGCTGTCCAGGCCGGTATTGGTGATGTCAGGAGCCGCGAAGGAGTTCTTCCCGAACAGCTGGTACGACTGACCGACCAGTGCGTTGACGTAGCCGCCGCGGTTGAACTGGGCGGTATATTGAACGGCCACGTTCGCCCGCGTCCCGCCTTCGACCCGGTCGTATCCGGAGAATTTGTCGATCGACAGCAGGTTGGCGTCGCTGAAGATCAGGCTCTGCGCATCTTCGTTGGGAAAGCGTCCGATCGCGGTTTCATTCGGCCTGACGATCACCTGCGCGATCGGCTCGATGGTTTGCGTGCCCCACGAATGCACGCTGATGAAGGGGTAGCGATATTCGACGCCTGCCGCCGGCATGCCGCGGACCACGGTTGAGTCGCCGGTGGCGATGTAATTGGCGACACCCGGCTCCGGCGTGACCGAGAGCGCCGCTGCATCCACCCGTGCCGACACGAATGGCGTGAACATTTGGCCCCACGAGTCGACGATGGTACGTCGCCACAGCATGTCGGCGGACCCGCGCGTGAAATCTCCCGGGATGCCGCGCAGCAGGCAATTGGCCGGAATCTTGGCGGCCGGATCGGGTGTGGTCGGCGTGCACACGTTCATGTTGAAGGCAGCAAGCGTGATCGGATTGAAGTCAGCGTCCGAGCGGCTGAGGCTCGTCACATTGAAGCGATATCCGAGCTCTCCACCGAAAACAGGCTGCTTCACGGTGTTGAAATAATCGATCACCGGGTGAATCACCGGCAGTTGCGACTGACTGTCGAAAGCCGAGAGACCGAGATAGTGGACGGCGCGAGCATCGAAGTAGCTGCGCTCGCCGCGCCCGGCCAGATAGGCCTGCGACACGATCTCCGGCGGGATCTTCATCACGCTGTAGTCTTGCAGGAACGGCTTGTCGGTGACGACGGTGCCGTCCCATCCCCACACCCACTGGTCGCCGAGGTTGAACTGCCCCGAACTTTGCACCATGCCGCGGAAATCACGGAACCCGCTGTTGAAGGTGTCGTGCGGGAGTTCGTTGATGAACTGGTCCTTGTCGAGCTGCCAGATTCCCGCCGCGCGAATCGAGTAGGCGCCGTCCATCAGCCGGTGCCGCCACTCGACCTGCAGGAGCGGACCCTGGTTGGATGTGATGGTGGGCGTAATGGTGAGATCGTAGTTCGGCGCCAGCGCCCAGTAGAACGGCGTCGTGACGCCGACGCCATAGACGCTGTTGTACGTGAAGGACGGCATGAGGAAGCCGGTCTTGCGCTTCACGGTCGGATCGGGGGCGGAGAAGAACGGCACGTAGGCGAGGGGGACGCCGAAGAATTCGATCCGCGCATCCTCGTAGTAGACCATCTTCTCGGTCTGGTCGTGGATGATGCGCGCGGCCTTGACCTGCCATAACGGCGGCTTTCTCGGGTCCTCCGCGCACGGTTCGCAGGCGGTGTAAACGCCGTTCTGGAACACCGTGATGTTGTTGTTGGTGCGCTCGGCGCTGACCGCGGCAATGCGGGTCTTGTCCGGCGAGTCGAGCCGCAGCGAATCGACGAATCCATCGCGGAAGTCGTCGCTGAGATTGAGCATGTTGGCGTAGAAAATCTTGCCGTCGGCGTCGGTCAATCTGATGTTGCCTTCGGCGTACAGGCGCTTGGCCTTCTGGTCGTAGATGACCTTGTCGGCCTCGAGGGTCGACCCGGCGTAATGGATCTGGACTCGGCTGACGGCGGAAACGCGTTCGTTGGTGTAATCGTATTGGATCTCGTCCGCCGTCACGAGCATCTGCGCGCTCGGATCGTTGCGGCTCCTTTGCAGCTGCACGGCCGAGCTGCTGCCGTAGCCGCCCCGGCGCGCCGGCGCGCCGAGGAATTGCGCCTGCGCCGGGGTGACCTCCAACCAGCAACCCACTGCAATCAGCAAAACGGCAGCAAGCGCCGAGGCGCTGACCAATCCTCGTCGCTTTATCGTGGATGGGCGAGTGGTGACTGCCATCACCCGTCCTCCAGATACAGCAACGCGACGAATCCGGTCAGTCCGCCGACGAACACAGGCAACCACGCTGCTGCCGCCGGGTGCATCAGCTCGGCCTTGCTCATGTCCTCGGTCACTTTCGACAGCACATAGAGCAGGAACCCTGCCAGCACGCCGCTCAAGACCATTCGCGTGACGCCGCCGAAGCGGAAGAACCGCAAGCTCACGGATGCCGCCAAGATGACCATCGCGGCCAACAGGAACGGACGGGCGAGCAGCAGTTGATATTGCAATCGATAGCCCGAGGCGGCGAGGCCCGCCTGCTCGGCCAGCTCGATATATTCGCGCAAGTGCCAGAAAGAGACCGTCTCCGGCGTCGCAAAGCTTTCGCGCACCTGTTCGGGGGTAAGATTTGTGCTCAAAAGGTAGGAGGCATGCTGGCGCGGCGGCGCCCCGAAGCCATAAACGGTCGCGTCCTTGAGCTGCCAATACCCTGGTTCGAGCTCCGCGCTCTTGGCTTCGATGCGTTCCTGAAATTGGCCCGCCGCATTGAAGGTCAGCACCGTTACGCCGTCGAGGATCGCTCCCTGATTGCGGCTCGCCGAGGCATTGATCACCGCCTGGCCGTCGCCGTCGCGCTGGCTGATCCAGAAACCCGCATCGGCCTGCCGTGGTCCGGCGCGCTCACCGAACAATTCGGCCTCCAGCAGCTTGGAGTATTCGCGCAGGCCGGCCGACATGGGGTTGTAGACGAGGGTTGCAGCAATCCCCATCAACACGGCGACGAGAACGGCGGGCGAGATGAACTGCCAGGCCGAAATGCCTGCCGCCCGCGCGACCACCAGCTCGAGGCGACGCGACAGCGAGAGATAGCAAGCCATGGCTCCGATCAGGGTTGCGAAGGGGATGATCCGCTCGGTGACCTGCGGGACACGATAGAATGAGATCTGCGCCACCACGAGGGCCGACGCGTTCGGCACCCGGCTGGCATGTCGGGTCATCTCCACGTAGTCGACCAGCACCACGAGAATGAAGATTCCTCCGAACACGGCCGCCGCCGCGCCCAGGAAGCGCATTCCGAAGTAGCGTGCGAGCGTACTCCCGATCATCGACGATTCTGCCTCATGTGGCGACCCGCGCGAACCGTGTCGCGAAGACCGCGACCGCGGCGGTAATCACCCGCGGCGGCTCGATCGTGATGCCGCGCGCGACCACCAGCAATCCGACCGCGAAGCCGAGTACCAGCGAGCAATAGAGAACGATCACGGCGGAAGGATTTTGCGCGGCGAAAATCGTGCTGCCGAAACCGACGAAGCGGAGCGCTCCGACGGCCAAGATGGTGAGGCCGAGCGCAAAAGCGCGGCTTTGACGTGTGGTTGCGGGTGTTCCGAGAAACGCATAGGCGAGCACCGCGAAGGCGAGCGGGTACAAGGGGGCCGCAAGCCGATCGTGGAGCTCGGCGCGGAACACGCCCGGTTGCGCCGTGTAGGCGGCATCGCTTGGCTCGGGCGCCATCAATTCCCACAAGTAGCGCTCGCGCGCCGAGAGGCTGCGTCCGTCCGCTCCACCTGAAAAGCGCGACAGATCGAAGGCATAGCGGTCGAACAGGACGATGGTGGGATCGCGCCGCGTCTCTTCGCGCCGTTGCACGCTGCCGCTCTCGAGGACCAGGAAGGTGCCGTGATCGTTTTCCAGGATGTCGCCGCGCTCGGCCAGGAAGGTGGCGCGCTCCTTGGGATCGCGGCGATCGTCGATGAGGATGCCGATCAACTGCCCATTGGGCCGCCGTTCGCGGATATGGAAAGTCAGCCCTCGTTCGATGGTGGTGAAGCGGCCCGGCTTGACGATGGTGGTGACGAGGTCGGCCCGCAATTGCGCCGCCCAGGTCCGCAATTCCCGCAAGCCCTTCGGCCCCAGATAGGCCCCGATCACGGCGACCATGACCGAGACCACCAGCGCAACCAGGACGAACGGCACGAACAGCCGCCACGGCGAAATTCCAGCGGCGCTCATCACGACCATTTCCGAATCGGCGTTCAGCTTGTTGAGCGTGTAGGTCACCGCCACCATGAGCGCGACGGGCGCGATGATGAGGACGAGGACGGGAATGAGAAGGCCGGTCATGCCGATGAAGACCAGGATCGCCTGACCCTGATTCGTCATCAGATCGATTTCCCGCAAAGCCTGCGTGACCCAGATCAACAAAGTCAGACTCACGGCAATCAGCGCAAAGGCGCCGAACGTCGTGCGGAAAATGTACCTGTCGATGGAATTCATCGTCCCCGTGGCCCCGTCAGCCCCCGCGACCGGCAGGCGTCATCGCCCCGCCGGTACGTGCACCGGCGAGACTTGTCCATTAATCGCTCGATAAAGTGGCCCAGCCAAGGCAATGCACTGAAAAATCTCGCATTGTGGCTTTTTGGACATGCCCGAGGGGATGCTGTAAGGGGACTGCCCGTTTGCCATGCCATTCGGCGGAAAGGACGCCTCGGTCATGCCCGGCGCCGTCAAGATTGCCTTTGCGCCTTTCGCAGCGCCCGCCAAGGGAGTTCTCGTTGTGTTCACGGACGAGCAACTGCGTCTGGGAGAGGCGAGCCGGGCGGCACTCGGCCGCGCCGGCGACCTCCTCGCCCGCGCCGGCAAGGCCGAGCGATTCGCCGGCAAGATGGGCTCGAGCCTCGACTTCGTGGCACCGGCGGACCTGAAGGCCGCGCGCCTGATTTTCATCGGCACTGGAAAGGATGAGCCGAAATCGAGCGATTTCATTAAGTTGGGTGGAATTGCCATGGGAAAAATCCCGCCTTCCGCGAGCGAGGCAACGATTCTCGCCGACCTTCCCGGCGGCGCCATGAGCCCGGAACAGGTGTCTGAGATTGCACTCGGAGCAACGCTGCGCGCCTATAGCTTCGACCGCTACAAGACCAAGCGCAAAGAAGGCGAGGAGGAGCCCGCCAAGGCAAAGGTCACGATCGGGGTTGCCGACGCGGCGGCGGCACGGCGGGCCTGGCAGCGCCGGAACGCAACCGCCGAGGGGGTGACACTGGCGCGCGACCTCGTCAACGAGCCGCCGAATGTCCTCTATCCGGAGGAATTTGCTCGCCGTGCCAGCGCGCTCAAGAAGACCGGCGTCGCCGTCGAGGTGCTGGACGTCAAGGCCATGCGCAGGCTGGGGATGAACGCGCTGCTGGGAGTGGGCCGGGGCTCGGCACGGCAAAGCCGGCTCGTGGTGATGCGCTGGAACGGGGGCAAGCGCGGTCAGCCGCCCCTGGCGTTCATCGGCAAGGGCGTGACCTTCGACACCGGCGGCATCTCGATCAAGCCCGCCGCCGGCATGGAGGACATGAAGGGCGACATGGCCGGGGCTGCCTGCGTCGTGGGGCTCATGCATGCGCTGGCGGCACGCAAGGCCAAGGTCAACGCGATCGGCGCCATCGGCCTTGTGGAAAACATGCCGAGCGGCGAGGCGCAGCGTCCGGGCGACATCGTCACGTCGATGTCGGGGCAGACGATCGAGATCATCAATACCGATGCCGAAGGCCGCCTCGTGCTCGCCGACGTGCTGCACTACGTCAACACGCGCTTCAAGCCGAAATTGATGATCAATCTGGCGACCTTGACGGGCGCGATCCTGGTGGCGCTCGGCAACGAGCATGCCGGCATGTTTTCCAACGACGAGACGCTGGCGGAACGACTGACGAAAGCCGGGCAGGAGACGGCCGAGAAGGTCTGGCGCATGCCGCTCGCGCCCGAATACGACAAGCTCATCGACTCCAAGTTCGCCGACGTGAAGAATACCGGCGGGCGTAATGCCGGCTCGATCACGGCGGCGCAGTTCCTCCAGCGTTTCGTCGACAAGACCCCATGGGCCCACCTCGACATCGCCGGCACCGGCATGGGCTCGCCGCAGTCGGACGTGAACCGGAGCTGGGGCTCGGGCTGGGGCGTGCGGCTGTTGGACCGACTGGTCGCGGAGAACTACGAAAATTGAGGATTCTGGAGCGGGGATGACTTTCTTGGAATCGTCATCCCACTCCAGCTTATTGCTGGAGCATGATCTTTTCCGAAAACCGGTGTCCACTTTTCGGGATCATGCTCTAATCGGCCTCGCATGACCGAGATCCTGTTTTACCACCTGCAGGGCCAGCCGCTCGACCGTGTGTTGCCGAACCTGCTCGAACGATCGCTCGAGCGTGGATGGCGCATCGTCGTGCAGGCAGCATCCGACGAGCGGGTCGAGGCCTTGGATGCTCATCTCTGGACGTATCGGGACGACGGCTTCCTGCCGCACGGCACCGATCGCGACGGCGAGACGCACGCGCAGCCCGTGCTCATCACCGTGCACGATCGCAATCCCAACGCCGCTCAGGTCCGCTTTCTCATCGACGGCGCCCCCCTGCCGGCCGACGCCGCCGCCTACCAGCGGATCGTCGTTCTGTTCGATGGCGAGGATTCCGACGCGGTGGCGCAGGCGCGCGAATGCTGGAGCGCCGCCAAAGCGGCGGGCTTCGACGTCACTTACTGGCAGCCCGACGAGCAGGGCCGCTGGCAGCGCAAGAACTGAGTTTCTTCGCGAGCTCGTGATCTGGATCACGGCGCGGGCGGCGAAATCGGACAACGGTAGGTCCGGTGCACGGCGCTGCTTATGGCGGTTTACGCGGTGCCGAACGCCCAGCGGGCGGTTCCTGAGGGAATTGACCCGCATCTTCAGCATCGCGGCGCCGACTTGGCGGCTGCGCGCGCTTGTCAGCTCCGCGACGAACTTGCTGATTTCTTCGGCGCTTTCTTTTTCGTCGGCCGCTCCGGTTCGGCCGGCTCCGCGCCGCGTTCGATGCGCACCAGACGCCCGCCGACGAAGCGATAGATGCCGGCCCGTTCGCCGCCATAAGTCATCACGGTCGTGCGCTCGCCGCGCCGGTCCGCCGAGATGTCGATGTTCTGCGGCGGTCCTGCGCGCTGCACCACGTCGCATTCGCTCATTTGCAGGGCAATGCCGGTTCCACTGAACTCGCTTTCGCCGCTTGCCGGTCCGCAACTGCCGTCCGGACCGACCAGCGTCGGGGGTCCAAGCCTGCGAACAGGGGCAGAGGGCAGCGTCTTGAGTTCGAACTTGGGCGCCTGCGGGACAAGATCGTCCGTGGTGGGGACGCGAATGGCCGAACATGCGGCAAGAAGGCCGGTAAGCACGGCCGCCAAGGCCGCGACACGGCGCACGTGCGCTGACGTGATGGCTGACACGAAAATCGGCTCCGTCCAATGGTCCCGTTCGCATCCAGATCGGGACGACGTTTCGTCGAATCGCCGTCCCGCTCTAGCTTATTCCGGGAGCATGATCTTTTCCGAAAAACGGTGTCCAACCCGGATCAAGTCCGGGCCAGGCTTTTTCGCGATCATGCTCGAGCGCAGGAATTTGCGCTACCATTGCGGCGTCATCAACCCATAGGACAAGATCGAGCGCTTGTCTCGATCGAGGAGGCTCGCCATGTGCGTTCCCGGATGCGAACAGGCGGTGCACCGTGCGCTCAGCCGGCGCGGATTCCTGCACGGAACCGGTGCGGCGGTATTTGCCGCGAGCGCAAGCTCTCTTGCCCAGGCGCAGGCACCCGCAAGCTTCCGCGCGGTGGTGGATTTGACCCATACGATGTCGCCGGATTTCCCCACGTTCTTCGGTGTGCCCGGCATCGAGATGCAGAAGCAGTTCGACATAAAGAAGGACGGCTTCAACCTGTATTGGTGGCGCCTCATCGAGCACGCCGGCACGCATCTCGACGCGCCGATCCATTTTTCCGAGAACGGCGCGACCGCCGATCGCCTCGACGCGGCAAACCTGGTGGTGCCGCTTGCCGTCATCGACGTCGCCGACAAGGCGGCGCGGGATTCCGACTACCTGCTCTCGGCCAAGGACGTCGCCGATTGGGAAGCCAAGAACGGGCGGCTTCCCGATGGTTGCTGTGTCGCCATGCATTCCGGCTGGGCGCAGCACGTCGCCGACGCGGCGAAATATGCCGGCAAGGATACGGCCGGCACGTTCCATTTTCCCGGCGTCGCCCCCGCGGTCGCCGAGTGGCTGATGCGAGAGCGGCGCGTCGCCGGCCTGGCGGTCGATACGCTGTCGCTCGATCACGGACCCTCGAAGGATTTCAAGACGCACACCCTGTGGCTGCCGTCCGGCCGATGGGGTCTCGAGAACGTCGCCAATCTCGACCGAGTTCCGGCGGCCGGCGCGAGGCTGGTCGTCGGTCTCGCCAAGGTGAAAGATGCAACCGGAGGCCCGGCGCGGCTGATTGCATTGGTGTGAGGTCAAAGTCGCGCTCGTCTGCTATCGTGATGGCATGCAGCGGGGTGTGGCCGTCATCAGCCGGGGGAGGGAGTTATGAAAAAGTATGTCGCCGAATTCATCGGAACCTTGTCACTGGTCCTGATCGGGTGCGGAGCCATCGCCATCGGCGGCTTCGGCACTGCGTTTCCGGTCGGCATTCTGCCGATCGCGCTGGCGTTCGGACTCGCCGTCACGGCCATGGCGTACGGGATCGGACACATTTCGGGCGCCCATCTCAATCCCGCCGTGACGGTTGCCATGTGGGTCGCCGGCCGGATCAGGAACGAGGACGTCATCGGCTATGTCGTTGCCCAGTGCATCGGCGCCATCGCCGGCGCCGGCATCCTGCTCATCGTGCTCAAAGGCAAGCTGGCCGGCTACGACGTCGCAACGGCCGGCCTTGGCCAGAACGGTTGGGGCGAAGGTTATCTCGGCGGCTATGGCACCGCGGCGGCGATCCTGACGGAATTCGTCGCGACGCTCCTGTTCACGATCGTGATCCTCGGATCCACCAGCGGAAAGGGCGCCACGCCATTTCCCGGACTGGTCATCGGGCTGACACTCGTGGCGCTGCACTTTCCGTTCATCAATGTCACCGGCCTGTCGGTCAATCCGGCGCGCAGCCTCGGCCCGGCGGTGTTCGTCGGCGGCAAGGCTCTGGCCGAGCTCTGGCTGTTCCTGGTGGTGCCGACCGTCGCAGGCGCGCTATCTGGCTGGCTGTTCCGGGCGAACGTGCTCGAAGAGTGAGCGGCTGGATGCCTGCATCGGCCTTGCATACTGCCCTGGGCGAGGCGTACAGTTCCCCTGGTCGAGGATTTGTCAGTAAGTATCGGAGGGCTCTACATGGCACGCGCGAAGCAAGCTTCGAAGCAAAAGCGTCGGAACAGTGCCTTGCCGGCATGGGGGGCCGCCGGGATGTCCTTGGCGATGGCGGGCGGTGCATCGGCGGCAGTTGCGCCGACAGCGAATACGCCGTCGCAACACGCTGGATCGCCTCCCGCATTCTTTCTCGGTGAGGAGGAAATCTCCGACGTCAGCTTGGCGACGTTCTATGTCTTCGACAGGGAAAGCGCCAACCTCGGCGAACGCCTGCAGCTTGCTGCCAGAGGCTGTGGCGGTTGCCGAGGCGGCGGAGGCTGTGCCGCTCGAGGCTGTGCCGCACGCGGCTGTGCCGCCGCACGCGGCTGCGCCGCACGCGGCTGCGCCGTGGGCGTTAGAGGCTGCAGAGGCTGCAGAGGCTGTGGCGTAGGCTTTAGAGGCTGCGGAGGGTGCGGCTGCGGCTGCGTCGGGTCCTGCTGGCTATGGACTGCGGCCGGCTGGGTCGCCGTTTGCTGACGGGAAGAATGAGGTCCGGCGCTGTTTGGTCGGCGCTTGCCGCCTCTGTCGGACCTCGAGTCCTTCCCAATTCCGTCGACAGACACAGGGTCGACGTGGTCGGATTTTGATCAGGCTTGACCCGGCTACCGGCGGCTTGTCCGCAGCGTTGCCGACGTGGATGCGCGGATCGGGCGTGCGCATGGCGGCAGCGGGGCGCTAGCAGATCCTGATTCTAGTGCCGCTTTCGATTTGAAATTCCTATCAGATCGCCGCAAACTCGTGTAGGAACTTCAAATTCTAAGCCGCACGAGAAGATGTCGATATTCCTAGTGCTCCTTGCGATTCCGAAGTTCGCACTCGAGTGTGCGGCGAACTGATGCGAACTTCGGAATCGGAGCACTAGTGGCCAACCTCATCGAGAAACGCTAGAGTGGGAAAGGCTGGGGCGCGACCCAGCCCAGGAATTGTAGCGACGGGAGTACGCTTTGCACCGGCGATCCGGCGTTGTGGCAAAGGTGCGCGCACTGACCTCATGACAGGCGATCACGGGACCAGCCGCAAGCAGCATAACAGCAAAGACGTTCCGCAGTTCGCGCCCAATTTCACCGTCTACGTGATGCCGCCCGACGTGGTGTGCCTCTATTCCGAGGACCGCAAGTTCCTGCTTCACGGCGAGCTCTATTGTGCGCTGGCGTCCGCAATCGGAGAAGGCGGAAAGAGCTTTCGCGATCTCGTTCGCGAGCTGGAGCCGCATTTTCCATCCGACAAAATCCACGAAGCGTTGCAGCGGCTCCTCGACCGTCGCTACCTGCTCCCGGCATCGCGCTGTTTCGACGGCCCGGTGGCCGCCTACTGGGCGAGCCTCGGTCTATCGCCGGAGAGCGCCGAGACGAATCTCCGGAAATGCCGGGTCCGCATTCAATCGATCGACGTGGAGGGTGCGGCGGAGCTCGGCGTCGCCCTGAGCGGGCTGGGCGTTCGCGTCGTCAAGCGCTCCCCCGACCTGACGGTTACGCTGGTGAGCGATTATCTCGAAGGACGACTGGCCGAATTGAACCGTGAGCATTTGTCGGACCAAAGCCCGTGGCTGCTCGTCCAACCATCCGGCATTTTTCCCCTGGTGGGGCCATTGCTTCGGCCCGGCGAGAGCGCCTGCTGGACGTGTCTCGCCGATCGCATGAAACGCAACCGAGAGATCAGGGCACATCTCGACCGAGGACAGGCCCGTTGCGTCGCCGTTTCGCCCCTCGCCCGGCGCACGATGGGCCAGAGCGGCGTCCAGCTTGCAGCCGTCGAGATCGCGAAGGCGATCGCCGCCGACTTTCGCACGGAATTGCGCGACCACATCATCAGCCTCGACCTGCTGGGCTCGACCATCGTGAAGCATTACGTGGCGGCCCGCCCGCAATGCCCGAGCTGCGGTCGCAAGAAGCTGCGCGATCCACGCCGTGCGCCCGTGCCGCTCGAGCTTGGCGCCGGCGGCAAACTGGTCATGACGAGCGGCGGGTACCGGACCGTCTCGCCGGGGGCGACGGTTGCGCGTTTCCGCAAGCACGTGAGCCCGCTCACAGGCGTGGTCTCGCGTCTCGAACGGATCGAGGCCGACTTGCCTTTGAACACCAACTACTATGCGGCGCACAATTTTTCGGCGCCCGCCAAGACGGTCAATGAGCTGCGGGCAGGACTAAGCGGCGGGAGTTTCGGCAAGGGCAGCACTGCCGAGCAGGGCGAAGCCAGCGCGCTCATGGAGGCGATCGAGCGTTATTCCGGTATTTTTCAGGGCGACGAAATCAGAGCAGCACGACGGTTCAGCGACTTCCCGTCAGGCGATGCCATTCTTCCGAATGACGTCCTGCTGTTCAGCGACGCTCAATACCGCCGAGGCCAGGCGCCGACCCCCGATTTCGATGCGCAGATGCCGGCCCCATTCGATCGATCCAGCAAGATAGAATGGTCGCCGGTCTGGTCGCTGCGCGACAAACGCTTCAAATATCTTCCGACGAGCCTCTTGTATTTTTTCCACACGGGCCCCGGCCAGATCGACGCGGACTCCAACGGCTGCGCGGCCGGCAACACGCTCGAAGAAGCAATCGTCCAAGGCTTCCTCGAGCTGGTGGAGCGGGATGCCTACGCAATCTGGTGGTACAATCGATTGCAGCGGCCGGAAGTAGACCTCGGCCGGTTCGACGATTCCTACGTCCGTGATCTGCAAAGCCAGCTTGCCGAATCCGGACGCCGGCTGTGGGTGCTCGACGTCACCAGCGACCTCGGGATTCCGACCTTCGTGGCGATATTGCACTGGATGCACGACTCGCAGGAAAACATCGAGTTCGGATCGGGCGCGCACTTCGATGCACGAATCGCCTTGCTGCGCGCACTGACCGAGCTGAACCAGTTCCTGTCCATCGGTCTCATGGGAGGCGGGACCGGAGACAAATCGAGCCTTGACGGCATCACTCCGTTGCGCCTGCGCGATCATCCCTTTTTGACGCCAAGCGACAGTCCAGCGGTCCAACCGGACTTCGGCTCGAAGTTCGGCCGTCTCGATGCGCACGAGCAGGTGAGCGCCTGCGTGCGTCTCGCCAAACGAGAGGGGCTCGACTTCCTCGTCCTCGATCAGACGCGCGCCGACATCGAAGTTCCGGTGGTCCGAGTGATCGTTCCGGGAATGCGGCATTTCTATCGCCGCTTCGCGCCCGGGCGGCTTTACGATGTTCCGGTAAAGCTCGGGTTGCGAGACCGGCCGCTGTCGGAAGACGAGCTCAATCCAATTCACCCCCATACCTGAGGTTCGCCCCCGGCTTGCGCGCTCCCGGAACGAAGAGAGGGCGACGGGCTACCCCGCCGACGGTTTTTGCCCGACTGGCAAGTCGCGTCACGCTCGAAGCGCACGCGAGCGGAAAAATCATCGCCTGCTTCGACGGCTACTCGGTCGGCTTGGGCGCGTTCAGCGCAGCCGCCGCGGATCGCGCGCAGGACCTGCGCATTGGTCTGCCGCTCGCTTCATTTGCGTCCAGCCGCCGGAACATCGACAAGGAGATCGATCTGTTGGTCCGGCGATTGGCTGGGCACGGCCTGTTGGAGTACCGCCTCGGGCGCTCGCCGAAACACGACGACCAGGTCGTCATCGAGCCGCAGGTTGCCGATTACTGGCCGCAAGCGCCGCTGCTCGGCGATGCCGACGTCCTTGTCCTGTCACGCTTCGCCTACATGCGCCGGCGCGGCAACGAGATGGTGTTGGAATCGCCGCGCGCCCGCGCGTTGTTCAAAATTTGCAATCCGAAGATTGCGATCGCCATCGCCATGCTGGCGACACCCCAACACATCAAACAGCTCCGCCGGCGGGACGGTTTTCCTGGCGTCGAGCTCCTCGCTTTGCTGGTGGATTGCCAAATCCTTTGCAAGATCGACGCCGCTGGCGACTGCGGCCTGCGATCGGCCGACGGTGACGACGGCCTCGTTCTTTGGGATTTTCACGATCTTCTGTTCCACACGCGCAGCACGGAAGGCCGGCACGCCAACCCGCTGGGCGGACTTTATCCACACGCAGGTGTCATGCCTCCGCTACCGGCGGTGCGGCCCCGTTGGCCCGGAAGGAAGATCGATTTGCGCAAGTTCTCCGCCGCGGACACGGAGGCAATCTCGCCGGTCGCAAAGGTCGTGCATGGACGTCATTCGCTCCGCAGCTTCGACGACCACAGACCGATCACGCTCGCCGAGCTTTCACGGTTTCTCGACAACACCGCGCGTGTGTTGTCGACATGGAGCGAGAGGGTAGACCTCGGCGACGCCGGTCCATTGGTCGCGTACGCTGTCAGGCCGTATCCATCGGCGGGCGCCAGCTACGAGCTCGAGCTCTATCTGGCAGTCGACAGGTGCGAAGGGCTTGTCCGCGGATTCTATCATTACGACGCCGGCGGACACGCATTAGTGCCGATCAGCACCCGCGCGCACGAGTTCCAAGCGCTGTTGACGGGAGCCGGATTTGCAATGGGCGTACCCGCCGCGCCGCAAATCCTGATCACGATTGCTGCGCGCTTTGGCCGAATGTCGTGGAAATACAGCTCGCTCGCGTATGCGCTCATTCTGAAGGATGTCGGCGTATTGACTCAAACGTTCTACCTCGTGGCGACCGACATGGGGCTCGGCGGATGTGCGATCGGGACCGCCAATATCGATCTGTTCGCGAAGATGACGGGAATCGAATTCCACGTCGAGGGCCCGGTCGGTCAATTTGCGCTCGGGCGCGGCATGCAATCGCGGCCTTGCGACTGACGATCTGGGCGCAAGTCCACCGACACGGATCCACGGTTCCCGGCTTCACCAGGACCATCGCCGGCCGCGCGTGTCGGAGGGATCGCGCGACGGCACGCGCTCGAAATATCCGATCGGCTTGCGGGCCTTGATTCCCTCCAGCGCGAATATGGCGCCCTGAGGGTCCTCGCATCGGGCGATCCAACTGCCGGCCGGCACTTCGAGGGGGCCGTCGAGGATCCGGCCGCCTCCCGCATTCACGCGCTGCGCCGCGGCGTCAATGTCGCCAGCGTTGAAATAGAAAAGCCAGAAGGGGGCCGGTATCGTCGGGGGCTTGCTGACCATGCCGCCGATCGTCTGCCCTCCGGCGGAGAACAGCTGATACGTGCCCAACTCGCCGACGTCGGCGTCCGCCTTTTGCCAGCCAAAGAGCTCGTTATAGAAAGCCAACGCCTTCTCCCAGTCGGCGGCGAACAGCTCGTGCCAGCCCACCCGGCCTGGTGCGCCCGGCTCGGCCGGCTGCTCTTGGCCAGGGTTCAGCCACTTGAACAACGCGAGCCTTGCCGTTTGCGGGTCAGTGAAGACCGAAAAGCGACTGACGTTGGGAACGTCCGTCGGCGGGACTTGCACGACTCCGCCCAGGCGCTTGACGCGGTCAGCGGCGGCGTCAACGTCGTTGACGCCGACATATCCAATCCAGGCCGGTCCTACCCCCATTTTGCGCGCGTCCTCCGGCAGGTCCATCAGCCCGCCGACCGCGGCCTGTCCAGCGGTAAGCAACGTGTAGGGCATACCGGGCACCACCGCCTCCCAAGCGCCCCAGCCCATGACTTTGGTGTAGAAGGCTTTGGCAGCCTCCACGTCTGTCGTCATCAATTCGTACCAGGCGAAACGGCCATGAGAATTGACCACGCATGTTTCTCCCGTTCGAGCCTGCAGGAGCCGCGGCGAGCGGTTTTCCAACAAGATCACGCAATGCCGACGCGCCGCAACTCGTTTACGACAAGCTCGGGGTCAACAATTTCGCCTTCTTGGTGCAGGCGCGGTGCAGGGACGTCGAATCGGCGGCACCAGCGTGGATCAATGGCGGCGTGTCAGGGATTGCACGCCGGACGGCACACAAATCAGGAAGCGACTCCGGCTTCGCTCGAGGCCGAAGTCGCAACTGCACTTCAGGGCCGTGGCCTCGCTCAGACGTAGTTGCAGACTCGGACGAGCTTGATCCCGAACGCGGTCTGCTTCTTGACCCAGTAGCAGTCCGCGGGGATATAGCGCGGTCCAGCGTAGAACCCCCAGCCAAAGCCATGGTGGTGATGGTGGTGGTGATGCATCCCCCCGGCCGACGCGGCGGTCGGGGCAAGCGCCACGCCGCCGAGCGTGGCGGTGGCGGCGAGGGCGATGATGGTCTTGCGTAGCATGGAATTCTTCTCCTCTGGATGATGACGATGGATGTGCTTTTTCACATCCTGCGTATCGGTTGCGCCATCCGGGGAGATTGTTCAGACACTCGACTTTAAAAAAAACGTGATCGAACGCGCCACCTGCGTTTAGCCGCGATTGGCGGTGGACGAGCCGCAGTATTTTTCCGCGATATTCTTGGCTTTCGGCAGACGTTACCAGACCGCGCGACCGTATGTGATCTCGATCACATGCAACAGTTCTGCCATTGACGTGAACAGTTCTTAATCGCGCGGAAGAACGCCCGCAATCGAACGCGTTGTCATGACAACGACTGCGTTTGCGAGGTCAAGCGAGACGCCCACCAAAAGCAATGCCCGGCCTCATGCGAGGCCGGGATCGCTCATGCGCGTCGGCGCGATGCGTCAGTAATAGTCGCAGACGTACACCGTTCTGGGACCCCAGGGGGTGTAACGCACGACCCAGCAGGGATCGTCGTAATAGGACGAGTACGCATAAGCCGGATAAAGCGAGGCGCCGACGAAGAACGGCGCGGCGAAGAAGCGCCGGTGGTGGCGAAACGCGAAGCGGTTTCCGACGAAGCCATGTCGGAATCCGGGCCTCACGAACCCGCCACGGAATCCGCCGAAGTGAGCGCTGCGGAATCCGCCGCCGCCGAAGTGGGCGCCGCGGAATCCGCCGCCAGCGAAGCCGCCGCGGAAGCCGCCACCGCCCATATGCATCCCGCCGCCGCGGAAGCCGCCGCCGCCCAAATGCATGCCGCCGCCGCGGAAACCGCCGCCACCAAAACCGCCACCCGAACGGGCATCAGCCGTGCTTGAGACCACTATCGCGCCCACGAACGCCGTCGCGGCGAGCGCGATCATCATCTTGCGAACCATGACATCCTCCTACGCAGTCCTCTTCCGAAGGACTCACACAGCGACCGATCTAAGCCGCCGAACTGTTGCGATTGTAGATCGCCTCATGGAACAACGCTATCGACATCAAAATATTCGGATCCTCACATACTGTTGATCGCATCCATTCATGGCCATTCGTTCGTGGGTTGGAAGTCGTCGTCAAGATGAAGCGATGTTCATCTTGACGCGAGAACTTGGACGGGAGTGTCGCCAGCCGTGATGCCGAACGACGTATCGCCGGCGGTCTCCTCTCAGCTTGCAAGCAAGGCAATCGAGGAGCGCCGGCCGGACGCCGCCTTGCCGGTCATGGCCGTGCTCTCTATAAGCCCCCTTTGCTTAACATCCCCCGTTTCGTTTTTTCCCTTATGAGGAGAAGAGATGGCGATCGAGCGCACCTTCTCGATCATCAAGCCCGATGCGACCGCGCGCAATCTCACCGGCGCCATCAATGCCTTGATCGAGAAGGCGGGCCTGCGCATCGTGGCGCAGAAACGGATCCGGATGACCCGCGGCGAGGCCGAGACGTTCTACGCCGTCCACCGGGAGCGACCGTTCTTTCGCGAACTGGTCGAGTTCATGACTTCAGGTCCCGTCGTCGTGCAGGTGCTCGAGGGCGAGAACGCGATCGCCAAGTATCGCGACATCATGGGCGCCACCAATCCGGCGAACGCAGCCGACGGAACGATCCGCAAGCTCTACGCCAAATCGGTGGGCGAAAACTCGGTCCACGGCTCCGATGCGCCGGAAACGGCGGAAAAGGAAATCGCACAATTTTTTTCCGGCAACGAGATCATTACCTGAACTAGTGCCCGCTTCCGAAGTTCGTGATACGTGGCAGCACCGTCTGACACGAACTTGGGAAGCAAACGGGCACCAGCAATGGTTCTAGTGCCGCTTTTCGATTTGAAGTTCGTAGACGAGTTTTGCGGCAGGCGCGGTAGGAACTCCAAATCGGCGGCACGAGAGCGGGTGAATTCGCGGCACCGACCGGCTGGTCAAGCATTGGGTTAGGTCTGTAGATTGTCCGGTCATGGACCGCAGCTCGCCGTCGCCACGGGTGCCCGCGGGGTAGGTTCCCAAGGCGGGCGCGCGGTGTCATACGGTCGCAGCGCCGTGGCATAAGACAGCCAGGAAGGAACGTCGGTGGGTTCGATGGGACAAATGATGGATCCAGCCATGTGGGGCAGCATGCTCTCGAGCGGCTGGAGCGACATGGGCCAGACGACGTTCTGGATCGCCCTGCTGAAGATCATGTGGATCAACATCCTCCTCTCCGGCGACAATGCCGTCGTCATTGCCATGGCGTGCCGCGGACTGCCCTACCGGCAGCGCGTATGGGGCATGATTCTGGGCGCCGGCGTTGCGGTTGCCTTGCGGATCATATTCACCGGCGTCGTCGCCTCGCTCATGCTGCTGCCCTACCTGAAGATCATCGGCGGGCTGGCGCTGTTCTATATCGCGGCCAAGCTCCTGGTGCCGGACGATCCCGACGACAGCGAAGTCGAGGCGGTCGAGCACCTGTGGCGGGCGGTGCGGATCGTGGCGATCGCCGACATCATCATGAGCCTCGACAACGTGATCGCGATCGCGGCGGCGGCCCAGGGCAACGTGGCGCTCCTGGTTCTCGGCCTCGCGATCAGCATCCCGCTGATCGTCGCCGGGGCGGCGCTGATCATGGCGCTGCTCGACCGCTATCCGATCCTCGTATGGGCGGGCGCCGCACTGCTCGGCTGGATCGTCGGCGAGGTCATCGCCACCGATCCCGTGCTGCAGCCTTATCTGGTGGGCCGGTTCGGCGCCGACGGCGCCCATTATATCGAGCTGTTCTGCGCCGCGGTGGGAGCGATTCTGGTCCTCCTGGTCGGCGGCTACTGGCGCCGCTCCAAGCTGGCCGAGCACGGAGAGAAAGTCTCGGCGGCCGAGTAGGGGGTTGCAACCGCGGCGACCGGCCCTGACGGGGCCGGTTGCCATTGACGAGGCGCGATGAATCAGATCGTCCGTTCCGCGCCGATACGCATCGCCGCCTCGGCGTGCCCGCACGATTGTCCATCCACCTGCGCGCTCGAGGTCGAGGTGCTCGATGCCGGCACCATCGGCCGTATCCGCGGCGCCGCCGACAACGCCTACACGGCGGGCGTGATCTGCGCGAAGGTCGCGCGCTATGCGGAACGCGTGCACCATCCCGCCCGGCTCACCGAGCCGCTGCGCCGCAAGGGCGACAAGGGCTCGGGCGAATGGCAGACGATCTCCTGGGACGCCGCCCTCGATCTCGTTGCGGAAAATTTCCTCGCCGCGGAGCGACGGGACGGCGCTCAGGCGGTATGGCCTTACTACTATGCCGGCACCATGGGCCTGGTGATGCGCGACGGCATCAACCGCTTGCGCCACGTGAAGAAGTACTCCGGCTTCCATTCCACCATCTGCGTCAATCCCGCCTACAGCGGATTTGCCGCCGGGACCGGGCGCGTCGCCGGTCCCGATCCGCGCGAGATGGCGCAATCGGACCTCGTCGTCATCTGGGGCACCAATGCGGTCAGTACCCAGGTCAACGTGATGACGCATGCGGTGCGCGCACGCAAAGAGCGCGGGGCCAAGATCGTCGCCGTCGATATCTACATGAACGGCACGATGGAGCAGGCCGACCTGGCGGTGCTGGTCCGTCCCGGGACGGATGCCGCTTTGGCCTGCGCGGTCATGCATTGCCTGTTCCGCGACGGCAAGGCCGACTGGGATTACCTCGACCGCTATACCGACGCGCCGCGCGAATTGGTCGAGCACCTGCGCACCAGGACGCCGGAATGGGCCGCCGCCCTCACCGGCTGCCCGGTCGAGACGATCGAAGCCTTTGCGGCTCTCGTGGGCGAAAGGAAGCGCGCCTATTTCCGTCTCGGCTACGGCTTTAGCCGTTCACGCAACGGCGCCGTCAACATGCATGCAGCGAGCTGCATTCCCGCCGTGACCGGCGCCTGGCGCTATCCCGGCGGCGGCGCGTTCCACAACAACGCCGACATCTACCATTGGAACAAGAGCATGATCGAGGGCCACGACGCCCGCGACCGCTCGGTCCGCATGCTCGATCAATCGCGCATCGGGGCGATCCTGTGCGGGGATGCGGATGCGCTCGCGGACGGGCCGCCGGTCACCGCCCTGCTCATCCAAAATACCAATCCGGTCTCGGTTGCGCCCGATCAGGACAGGGTCAAGCGCGGCTTTGCCCGTGACGACTTGTTCGTCTGCGTGCACGAGCAGTTCATGACCGAGACGGCGCGGGTGGCCGACATCGTGCTGCCGGCGACAATGTTCCTCGAGCACGACGACATCTACCAGGGCGGCGGCCATCAATACATTGTGCTCGGCGCCAAGGCGATCGACCCGCCCGGACAATGCCGCTCCAATCACGAGGTCATCTCAGGTCTCGCGCAACGGCTCGGCGCCCAGCATCCGGGCTTCCGCATGACGGCGCGCGAGCTCATCGACTGGACGTTGCGGAATTCGGGCTGGGGCACGCTCGACGAGTTGGCGGCTGGACGCTGGATCGACTGCCAGCCCGATTTCGCCAGCGCGCACTACCTCAAAGGCTTCGCCTGGCCGGACGGCAAGTTCCGCTTCAAGCCCGACTGGCCGAACGTGCCGTTCCGCAGCCCGTGCCGCGCCGGTCCGGTGGATTTCATGCCGACGCTGCCCGATCATTGGCCGGTGATCGAGGACGCGGACGCCCGGCATCCATTTCGGCTGGCGACGTCGCCGGCGCGCAATTTCCTCAATTCGACCTTCAACGAGACGCCGACCTCGCGCGCCAAGGAGGTCAGGCCCACGGTGATGATCCATCCCGCGGATGCGGCGCGGCTCGGCATTGCCGAGGACGACAAGGTCGTGCTCGGCAACGCGCGCGGCGAGGTGCGCCTCCACGCCAAGCTGTTTGCCGGCGTACGGCGCGGCGTGCTGATCGCCGAATCGATCTGGCCGAACGACAGCTTCGAAGACGGTCGCGGCATCAACACGCTGACCGGCGCCGATGCGATCGCGCCTTACGGCGGTGCCGCCTTCCACGACAACAAGGTGTGGGTCAGGCGGGCGGCTGCCGCCGAGGTGGCGAATAGCCAGTAGCGGCGAATCTAACCCCTCCTCACGATCGCTGGATGTCAGACTTCGCGGCCGAGCTTGCGGTCGACCGACCACGGACCGCCGCCGCGCAGCAGGATGGCCAGGAAGATGAGACACCACATCGCTACGAACTCGGCGCCCCCCGTGGACGGGCTCCAGCCGGCCGGCAGGTGGGCTTTGAACACGATCACGAGGAATTCGATAAACAGCAGGAGCGCGACGGGACGCGTGAACAATCCGATCGCAATCATCACGCCGCCGAGCGTCTCCAAGATCATGAGCACGTAGGCCCAGAACAACGCCGGCTCGATGCCGCGCCGTGCGAGAACATTGGCGGCAACCGCTTGGGCGCCAACCGACCACTTTCCCCAGCCGTGTGGAATAAGCCATAACCCGGCCGTCACCCGCACGATCAAGTAGGCGAGGTCCGATGTGAATGCATAGTACTTGCCCAGCGCCGGGATTACCGGCCGCGGCTCCGGGGTTGTATCGCCCGACGTGATCATCGACATGATGCTGCCCTCCCTGATGCCCAAGTGCCGGCGAATCATCCATCGACTTTAAGCGTCAGTCCAGACGACGAGTCGCCGCCATCAACTCAATTTCCTGTGTGCCGCGGACGCACGCGGGAGTTCGCCTGGAGTGCACGGTCAACGCGAACGGCCTTGCAAAAACCTTATTTCTGCTCTTGGCTTTGCGCGCAATCGGTTTTGGCCGTTCCGGCCGTTTTGCTTGATGGGCGACGCATCGGATCTTCCAAAAAACCGGGTTGTGGCGCGGGGTGCAGCGAGCACGTTCGCGTCGACTCTGACTTGAGACTGAGGAGACCGACGATGCAGAAGGGCACCGTCAAGTGGTTCAATCCGACGAAGGGTTACGGGTTCATCCGGCCGCAGACTGGCGACAAGGATGTATTCGTCCATATTTCGGCAGTGGAGCGCGCCGGCTTGAGCTCGCTCAACGAAGGCCAGGTGGTCGAGTACGAGCTTGTCTCCAACCGCGGGAAGACGTCCGCCGAAAACCTCAAGATCGCCTGACAAGCGATTAAGGCCGGTTTCCGGCCCACGGGATCACCCGTAGCCCCCGGTTCAGGCCGGGGGTTTTTTCTTTGCCGAGTACGGATGTACTCGGACCGCCGACCGACCTTGCCGGTTCGAGACCCGCCAGAATGGCTTACTTCCGCAACAACACCGTCAACCTCCTCAATCTGCACTACGGCCTCCATTCGCTTGCGCTCAGCGGCAGTGGCGCATTCTTCGCCGTGTTCCTGCTCAAGTCCGGCGTTCCCGCCCCGGCCGTGCTCGCGGCGATCGCCTTTATTCTGGTCGGACGCCTGCTGATCCGCCCGAGCGTGCTCGTGCTGGCCAAACGCGTTGGCCTGAAGCCCTTGGTCATCGTCGGCACGATCGCGACCGGTCTGCAATATCCGCTGCTCGCGGAGGTGCACGGCATCGGCGCTGCCTTGTTCGTGCTCTGCGCCGTCTCGGCCGTCGCCGATACGTTCTATTGGACGACGTACCACGCCTACTTCGCATCGCTCGGCGATGCGGAGCATCGCGGTCATCAGGTCGGCGCCCGCGAAGCCATCGCCGCCGTAGTGGGCATTGTCGGACCGCTCGCCACCGGATGGGCGTTGACGACGCTCGGCCCGCGCGTCGCGTTCGACGCCACGGCCGTCGTGCTGGTGCTCGCCGCGCTTCCAATCTTCTGGACCCCGAGCGTTGCGGTTCCTTTCGCGGTTTCAGGGGCGCTCAAGGCGGCGATCCCCGGCGCGCTCCTCTTCGCGGCCGACGCATGGATCGCGGCCGGATACGTGTTTGTTTGGCAGATCGCGCTTTTTCTTTCGCTCGGCGAAAGCTTTTCCGCATTCGGTGGGGCGATGGCGCTGGCGGCGCTCGTCGGTGCGGTGGGCGGGATGTTCCTGGGCCGCCACATCGATGCCGGACACGGCACGCGCGCCGCATGGATCGTGCTTGCTGCGCTCGCACTCACGACGATTCTCCGTGCCGCCAGCTATGGCAATGCGCCGTTCGCCGTTGTGGCCAATGCCTGCGGCGCGCTGGTGACTTGCCTGTACCTGCCGGCGCTCGGAACCGCAGTCTACAACCAGGCGAAGCGCTCGCCCTGCGCGCTGCGTTTTCACATCGCGGCGGAAGCCGGCTGGGACATTGGCGGTGCCAGCGCCTTGCTGATCGCGGCGGGGCTTTTGGCGCTGGGCGTGCCGGTCGGCGCCGTCATCCTGCTTTCGCTGCTCGGCACGGGAGGTTCGTTCCTCCTGCTGCGGCAGTATTTTGCGGTGATCAAGCCGACGGCTACGCCGCCGGCAAGGCCGGTGCTGGCTCGCCAGGCTGGTCCTTGATGATCACGCGGCCGCCTTGCACCCCGCGAGTTCGCTCAGGTCCGGATAGTAGCGGGCCGTCATCCGGCCGACGTATCGTTTCAGATTGTCGTGACGTTCCGCCGCGTTGCGCAGCTCGGTGGTAAAGCGCGGACAGAGCAAGCTGGCCGTAAAGGCGAACATCGTCGCGTCCACGCCCGTCGGCTCGCCGCCCATGAAGAACGGCTTCTGCCCGAGATGATTGGCGATCGCATCGATCGACCGCGTCGCCATCGCGATAATTTCGCCGCGCGAATGACGTCCCATGCCTTGGGCGTGCAGCGCAGTGCGGACCTTGCGCCGGATGAGCGGGATCATGATCGGTCGCAGCGGAGCCGGCAGCTTGGCGAAGAACTGCTTCGGGCCCTTGGCGAAATTTTCGTCATCCATCCACCGCTCCTCCACCACCGCCCAATAGAGGTGCTCTTCCGCCATTTTCTCGAACGCCCAGGCAACCGCGCGCTGCTCCGCCGACAGGCCGCGGTCGAAATCGACTCGATATTTCTTCTCGATATGCAAGCGGATCAAAGTCGAATCTCCGATGCGCTCGCCGTCGTCGTCGATATACGGCAGCTTGCCCTTGGGCGCCTTGCGGAATCCGTTGTCATCGGTCTGGTATGACAGGCCGGCCATCTTCAGCAGCACCTCGGCCTTGGTGACGAAGGGGCTCGGATCGGGAAGGCCGAAGGCGGGACCGAACGTGTAGAGCGTGATCATGTGCACCTCCTCTTCGCGCCCGATTCTAGCGAATGTTCTGGCGAAAGCGTGGCCCCCGGACTTGATCCAGGATGGCACCGGTTCGCCGTCTGGAGCTAGAGCATGATCCCGAAAAGTGGATACCGGTTTTCGGAAAAGATCATGCTCCAACAATAACCTAGAGCGGGATGACGATGCGAAGAAAAGTCATCATGCTCTAGGCGATCTGCGACGGCACCGTGAGGACGCCTTCGGCGACGGCACCGTCGATGAAGCAGCGTCCCTCGACGATGCGCACGCGCCCCTCGGCAACGAGTTTCAGCGCGAGCGGATAGATCCGGTGCTCGGCGGCCAGCACGCGGGCCGCCAGCGTGTCGGGTGTGTCGGTGTCGAGTACCGGCACGGCGGCCTGCGCAATGATCGGCCCGCCATCAAGCTCGGAGGTCACGAAATGCACGCTGGCGCCATGGATCCTCACCCCGGCCTCCAGCGCCCGGGCATGGGTGTCGAGCCCCGTAAAGGCGGGGAGCAGCGACGGATGAATGTTGATCAGCCGGCCTTCCCAGCGCCCCACGAACCACGGGGTGAGCAGGCGCATGAAGCCGGCGAGGCAGACGAGCTCGACGCCACGGGCATCAAGCACCTCCTGAACATCCCGCTCGAAGGCCTCACGGTCAGCGCCATATCGGGAATGATCTATCACGCTGGTGGCGATGCCGGCCGCTGCCGCAATCTTGAGTCCGGCCGCGGCCGCGCGATTGGAGACGACGAGGGCGATCTCGGCCGGGTAATCGGGCGCTTGCGCGGCCTCAACGAGCGCCGCCATGTTCGAGCCGCGGCCGGAAATGAGCACGGCTGCGCGCCGGCGGCGCATCGGCGTCACCATCCGAGGTCCAGATGCCCGACCGCGAGGACGCGCGCGTCGCTCGCCGCCGGCACGACCGCCCCGAGCCTCACCGCCGTTTCGCCGGCACGTGCAAAGGCGTTCATGACCGCTTCCGCCTGTTCCGGGGCGACCACCGCAACCATGCCGATCCCGCAATTGAAGGTGCGCAGCATCTCGGCTTCGGCGATGCCTCCCGTGGCGGCGAGCCACTTGAACACCGGCAGGACCGGAACCTGGGAAAGCTCAAGCTCGACGCCGAGCCCCTTGGGCAGCACGCGTGGGATGTTGTCGGGAAAGCCGCCGCCGGTGATGTGCGCCAGCGCCTTCACGGCTCCGCTCTCGCGGATCGCCGCCAGGCACGCGGCCACATAGATGCGGGTCGGCGCGAGAAGGGCTTCGCCGAGCGCGCTTACCGGTTGGAACGGCGCCACGCCGTCCCATGACAGGTTTGCCCTTTCGACCACCCTGCGGACGAGGGAAAATCCATTGGAGTGGATGCCCGAAGAGGCCAGGCCGATCACGACGTCGCCGACCGCGATATCGTCGCGGGGCAGCAGCATGCCGCGCTCGGCGGCACCGACCGCGAAGCCCGCCAGGTCGTAATCTCCGGATGCATAGAGGCCCGGCATTTCGGCGGTCTCACCGCCGATCAATGCGCAGCGCGCGGCGCGGCAGCCGGCCGCGATGCCGGCGACGATCTCCGCGGCAACTTCGGGCTCGAGCTTGCCGCAGGCAAAGTAGTCGAGAAAGAACAGCGGCTCGGCGCCCTGCACGACGAGATCGTTGACCGACATGGCGACGAGATCGATCCCGATCGTGTCGTGCCGGCCGGCTTCGATTGCGATTTTGACCTTGGTGCCGACGCCGTCGGTGGCGGCAACGAGAACCGGATCGGCGTAGCCGGCGCGCTTGAGATCGAACACTCCGCCGAACCCGCCGATCTCGGCGTCGGCGCCGGGACGGGCAGTCGCGCGCACGATCGGCTTGATCAGCTCCACCAGGCGATTGCCGGCATCGATATCGACGCCGGCCTGGGCGTAGGTGAGCCCCCGGCGCTTGCTTCCGTCCATTGATGTGTCCTGCACCGCCGTGATCGTGGTAGGGCGGAATCGCACCTCGTGCCGCCGATTTGAAGTTCCTGCACCGCCTGCCGCAAACTCGCACAGGAACTTCAAATCGAAAAGCGGCACTAGTGTCCCGATTCCGAAGTTCGCAATACCTTGCCGCACGCTCTCATGCGAACTTCGGAATCAAAGGGACACTAGCAACGATATTTTTCTAGTGCCCCTTTTGAACCCGAAGTTCGCAATCGGACTCGCGGCAAACTTTGGCGAACTTCGGGTTCGGGGCACTAGAATCACGTCTTGCGCTCCGCCCGCCCGGGTTCCTATCATCCGGCCTCCCGACGGCCTTGGAGGCCGTTCCCATCCCATTCCAGCGTCGGTTCGGCAATTTGGGCGAGCCCACGAATTCGAGGAGACGATCATGGTCGCAGCGGTCCGGGTGCATAAAGCCGGTGGCCCCGAAGTCCTGACTTACGAGGAGGTCGAGGTCGACGCGCCTGG
>JBJMSU010000014.1:0-59242 GCA_045801465.1 Xanthobacteraceae bacterium
ACGAACTTCGGAAGCAAAAGGGGCACTAGCAAGTATATGTTCTAGTGCCGCTTTTCGATTTGAAGTTCCTAAACGAGCTTGCGGCAAACCGGCGTAGGAACTTCAAATCGGCGGCGCTGCAGACGGACTGCCGGAGGGGTCGGGCACCATGAAGATGATAAGGATCATTTGTGTCGCGCTGATCGCCGCGACAGGTGCCGGCTGCGCTGCCGATCCGTACGCCCCTAACCAAAACACGGGTGCCGTAGCCGGCGCTCTTGCCGGCGGCGCGCTGGGGGCCGTTCTCGGCGGCAGGGGGACGGGAAACCGTCTGGCCGGCGCGGCGATCGGCGCCGCGGCTGGCGGGCTGCTCGGCAGCGCCATCGGGGCGTCTCTCGACGAACAGGATCGCCAGGCCGCTTACGCCGCCGAAATGCAGGCGCTGGAAAGCGGCGCCCCGGGCGCGCCGGTGGGCTGGCGCAGCGATCATACCGCGTACTACGGGACCATCGTGCCCGGCCCGTACTATGAGCAGCGTGGTCTGCGCTGCCGTGAGTACAGCCACACCATTTACGTGCGCGGCCGACCCGAGATCGCCCGTGGCACCGCGTGCCGCAATCCTGACGGCAGTTGGACCCCCGTGAGCTGATCGAAGGAGCGAATGGCGAGTGGTGAATAGCGAATGGGGAAAAGTCCCTCGCTACTCACTATTTCGCCATTCACCACTCGCCATTCGCTTTTCTGATCCTAAACGCGTTCTTAACGGCCCTGGGCTAGCGTGGCCGCCTGGTCTTTTCAGTCGAATCCCGGTAGCCGGATGGCGGAGGATCTGCCCCTGGACAAGCTGCGCACGTACCTCCGGGAATTAAAGCCGGAGGCGCGCGCTCTGCTGCTCGCCGAGGTGGAGCGCGCACAGTTGCGCGGCCACCAAGTGCCCGCCGCCGACTTCCTCCTGGAGGAGCTTCGACGCGATCTTCGCGGCGGGCGGGCGGAGACCGCAAGCGAATTGGCAGACCGGATTGGAGCTCCGGCACGGATGTTCTTTGCGCCGCTCGAACCGTTCCTTATCGATGATGCGCCCGAACAGCTTCACCGCGGCCGCATCATCCGCACTTCGCTCGAGGCGGTCTGGGTCTGGCTGTCCCGCGATCTGATGCCGAGCGAGACCAAGGCCTATTCCGAACAGATCACGCGGCTTCACCTCACCAATGACATTGCCATTTCCGAGCGCCTCGCGCGCGCGTTCCAGGACCAGGCCGTGCACAGGATTCGCGAAGCCCTGACGGCCGCGCAGGACGATGCCAAGACACGCCAGCGCCTTGCCGGCCAGATCGGCATTCCACGCGCGCTCGATCATCTGCGCGAGATCATCGGTATTCTGCGGGCGCGCGATGCGCTTGCCGTGTTCGCATCGCGCCTGCCGCAGCACATCAAGAACCTCGCCGACGAGCAGCTCGAGAACATAAAAGCCCTGCTGGATTCTCCGATCGGCGGGCATCCCGACGTCTTCGTCTACGCCTTGGTTCTGGTGATGGGTCGGCTTGGCGTTCCCTGGCAACTGGTGCGGCTCGCCGTGCACGCGGCGGAGAGCGACGTCGCCGCCAAGATTGTCGGCACGCCCTTTGCTGTTGCCATCGCCATCGTGCTCGGCGAGATCGAACGGATTCTGAGCGCGCTGCGCGAGGACATCAAGCGCGGCCGGTTTGCCGCTGCCAGCGAGCGGCTCAAGGACATCTACGATGCCGCCCGGCTATTGCGCACCGAGATGGATCTCTCCGGCGATTCGCCGTGGGCACGACAGCTCACGACCATCCGCAGCGAGATTTCGAGCCTCGTCAAGACCGAGATCGAGACCGTTCCGGGCCGTGTGCGGCGTCTGCTGCGCCCGCGCAAGCCGAGCGAGATCCGCTCCGACGCAGTGCTCGACGCGAGCGAGGTGGAAGAGACCGAGGCGTTGATCGAGTTCGTCAGCGTCTGCCGCAACCACGCGAGCGAGCTCGCGATCAACGAGGTCACGTTGCGCGTCCATTCCGAGCTGCAGAACTATCTGGAGACCGGCACCTCGCCGCTGCTCGATGCCTTGCGCGGGGGAGACGATGCCCATCGCGCTTTCCGCCTGTCGCAGGTCGACGCCACCGTACGGTTTGCCGCCAAGGTGTTCGGGCCGAGCTACGCCTCATTGCTCGCCAAGGCCGCCGAAGTCGCCGCCCAGGACGGCGACCGGCGCTCACGCGCCGCGGCGAGTGGCGAATAGCGAATGGCGAATGGCCAATGGCCAATGGCGAATGGCGAATAGAACCTTAGGGCTGCGCTTACCTTCCCACTGCTTGCCTAGTCGCTCATCACGGCTTGCTACCCGCTTATTTGCCATTCGCCATCCGCCATTCGCCACTCGCCACCGCCATCACTATTCACCGTTCGCCATTCGCACGGCCTATTGATTTGTCCCTCGAACGGGTGAGGCGGCCCATCCGTCTTTTCCTCTAACTCGGGGTGCTCGCTTGAGCCGGCATCTTGCCGGCCGAGCGGGGGGCCGAGGGGCAGAGGAGAGAACCATGAAGATCGGACGAAGCATGCTGCTCGGTACCCTGGGTCTGATCGCCTCGCCGTTTTTTGCCGATGCGCAGGAGGTCACCGACCATTCAACGGCGCCACAGTCCGCCGTGAAAATGCCGACCGATGCGACCGCCGCAATGCGCGCGCTGCTCGCCGAGTGGGTGATCCGAGACGCCACCGGCCTGGCCGAGAATGCCTATGATTTCAACGCGCCGGATGGCGTGCCGGGATTCGGACCGATGGACAGCGGCGATCGTCGGCTCGCGCGTGTCGGACGCGAATAGCGCGTACCGGTTCGCGCGCGCCAACTGAAAAGAATTGTCGTATTTCACCATCCCTCCCGCACGTACATCGTCGTACAGCAGGTGGCGCGGCGCTGGTATTATCGATGCCAGCGCCGCTTTCGTCATACCGTCGCCGTGATTCCACTGTTGCGGGTTCCCATCCTCTCGTGATGTAAACGGGCGGAGTGGCCGCTGCGCCGGTCCACCCGCTAGCCGGAAACCGGTGCGGCGGTTGGTCGCTTGCGTCGCGATGGTCGCGGGCATGCCCATTCGCGCGGCTAGGATGGCGGAATGATCTGGTTGGTGTTCGCGCTCATGACGGCGGCGGCGGTTTGCGCCGTCCTGTGGCCGCTCCGTCGCGGCGGTCCGGTGCGTGATTCCGACAACAATCTTGCCGTGTATCGGGATCAACTCGCCGAGATCGAGCGTGATCGTGCAGCCGACCGCATCGGCGATCGCGAGGCGGAGGCGGCGCGGATCGAGGTGTCGCGCCGCCTGCTCGGCGCCGCCGACAAGGGGGCTGTGGAAGCGCGCGAACCTGCGGCTCCGGCGACGTGGCGCCGCCGCGCTGCCGGGCTCGCGACGATCACGATGCTGCCGCTTGGCGCGCTCGGCTTGTACCTTTGGCTCGGGTCCCCCGACCTTCCCGGTGAGCCGCTGCAGGCGCGGCGCGACATGCCGCCCGGGCAGGGCTCGTTCGCAGCCCTCATCGCGCAGGTCGAGGCGCATCTCCAGCGCAACCCGCAGGAGGGCCGGGGCTGGGAGGTGCTCGCACCGGTGTACCTGCGGCTTGGCCGCCTGGATGAAGCCGTCGCCGCCCGGCGTCATGCGCTGCGTTTGCTGGGCGCCACCGCCACGCGCGAAGCCGATCTTGGCGAAGCGCTCGTTGCCCAGGCAAACGGCATCGTCACCGAAGATGCCAGACGTTCGTTCGAACGTGCGCTGGCGATCGATGGTAACGACATCAAGGCGCGGTTCTTCATCGGCCTGGCGGCGGAGCAGGATGGGCGACGCCAGGAGGCCGCCGCCCTCTGGCGGGATCTCATCGCCAAGGCGCCGGCCGGCGCGTCCTGGGTCGAATTCGTGCAAAGCGCATTGGCACGCGTTGAAGGCACTGCTTCCGCTGAGGTGCAGCCGAAGTCTCCACGGCGACCGAGCGCTGATTCAAGTTCCGCCTCGGCCGCCCCGGGTCCGAGCGAGCAGGACATGGCTGCCGCCGCCGAGCTCACGCCGCAACAGCGCAACAACATGGCGCGCGGCATGGTCGACCGGCTGGCGGAGCGCTTGAAGCAGGATGGTTCCGACCTCGACGGTTGGCTCCGCCTGGTGCGCGCCTATGCGGTGCTCGGCGAGCGCGACAAGGCGCGCGCTGCTGCGGCCGACGCGCGTCGGGCCTTGGCATCGGCGCCCGACAAGCTACGACGCCTCGACGAGCTGGTGAAGGGCTTGGGGCTGGAAGGATGAGGGAAAGTTAGGATGACGCGCAAGCAGCGGCGCCTCGCGCTGATCGGCTCCGGCCTCGCGGTCCTCGCGCTGGCGGCGGCGCTCGTGCTCAGCGCGCTGAAGGATTCGATCGTGTTCTTCAATTCACCCAGCGACGTCGTCGAAAAGAACGTGCAGCCCGGTGCCCGCATTCGTCTCGGCGGCTTGGTGCAGCCCGGCAGCCTCGTGCGCGGCGACAATCTGTCCGTCCGCTTCGAGGTGACCGACGGCAACCGCGCCGTACCGGTCGCCTATACCGGGATTTTGCCGGACCTGTTTCGCGAAGGGCAGGGGGTGGTTGCTGAAGGCGCGCTCGACAGTGCCGGTCTGTTCCGCGCCGACACCGTGCTCGCCAAGCACGATGAAACTTACATGCCCAAGGAAGTGGCGGACGCGCTCAAGAAGCAGGGCCACTGGGTCGGCGATTACGAGAAGAAGACGAGCGCGGCGCCGCAGGGGAGGGCACAATGACTCCGGAACTCGGCCACTACGCCCTGGTGCTTGCGCTTGGCCTGGCGCTGGTGCAGGCGATCGTCCCGATGTGGGGCGCGCGGGTGCGCGACGTCTCGTTGATGAACGTCGCCGTGCCGACCGCGCTGGCGCAGTTCGTCTTCGTTGCCGCCGCGTTTGCGGCGTTGACGGCGTGCTACGTGGCTTCCGACTTCTCGGTCGCCAACGTGGTCGAGAATTCGCACTCGACCATGCCCCTCATCTACAAATTCACCAGCGTATGGGGGAACCACGAAGGCTCGATGCTGCTGTGGGTTCTCATCCTCACGTTTTTCGGGGCGCTGGTCGCCGGTCTCGGGACCAATCTGCCGCCGAGCTTGAAGGCAAACGTGCTCGCCGTGCAGTCGTGGATCGCGGCCGCCTTCTTCCTCTTCATCCTGCTTACGTCCAATCCGTTTCTGCGTCTGGCCGAAGCGCCGTTGGAAGGCCGCGACCTCAATCCGATCCTGCAGGACATCGGCCTCGCCGTGCATCCGCCGATGCTTTATCTCGGCTATGTCGGGTTCTCGATCACGTTCTCGTTTGCGGCGGCGGCGCTCATCGACGGCCGCATCGAGCCCGCCTGGGCGCGGTGGGTGCGGCCATGGACATTGGCGGCCTGGATGTTTCTCACTGCCGGCGTCGCGATGGGCTCCTACTGGGCCTACTACGAGCTGGGCTGGGGCGGCTGGTGGTTCTGGGATCCGGTCGAGAACGCCTCGTTCATGCCCTGGCTTGCCGGGACCGCGCTGCTGCACTCGGCGCTGGTGATGGAAAAGCGCGACGCGCTGAAGGTGTGGACGATCCTGCTCGCCGTGCTGGCCTTTTCGCTCTCGCTCATCGGCACCTTCCTGGTGCGCTCGGGCGTGCTGACTTCGGTTCATTCCTTCGCCAATGACCCGGCGCGCGGCGTGTTCATCCTCGCCATCCTGGTGTTCTTCGTCGGCGGCGGGCTGGCGCTGTTCGCCTGGCGCGCGCCGATGTTGAAACAGGGCGGATTGTTCGCGCCGATCTCGCGTGAAGGCGCGCTCGTGCTCAACAACCTGTTTCTCACCACCGCCTGCGCCACCGTCTTCATCGGCACGCTCTATCCGCTCGCGCTCGAGGCGCTCACGGGCGAGAAGATTTCCGTCGGCGCGCCTTTCTTCAACGCGACGTTCGGGCCGCTCATGCTGCCGCTCCTCATCGCCATTCCGTTCGGCCCGCTGCTCGCCTGGAAACGCGGCGATGTTCTCGGCGTGGCTCAGCGCTTGACGGCCGCGTTCACGATCGGACTCATCGGCATCGCCGCCACCTTCGCGTTCGAAGGTGGAAAACCGGTCCTGGCCCCGTTCGCGGTCGGCTTGGCATTGTTCGTCATGGCGGGCGCATTGACCGATCTTGCCGAGCGCACCGGCCTGTTCCGCGTCGCTCCCGGCACGGTGCTCAAGCGCGCCGCCGGGCTGCCGCGTTCGGCCTGGGGCACCGCCTTCGCGCACTTCGGATTGGGGGTGACCCTGCTCGGGATCATTGGCGAGACCGGCTGGAGCGCGGAAAAGATCATGACCATGAAGCCCGGCGATGTGGTCGCGCTGCGCCATTACGAACTGACTTTCGAAGGTCTCGTGCCGCGCGAGGGCCCGAACTATCGCGAGCTGACCGCGAAGTTCACTGTGCGGCGGGGCGGCGATATCCTCGGCGTGCTCGAGCCCGCCAAGCGCTCGTTCGCGACCCGCGGCACGACCACCACGGAAGCGGCGCTGATGACGCGGGGGGTGAGCCAGCTCTATCTCTCGCTCGGCGATCAGGGCCCCGACGGGTCGATCGCCATCCGGCTCTATCACAAGCCCCTGGTGCTGCTGATCTGGCTTGGCGCCGTCGTGATGGTGGCGGGGGCTGCGCTCTCGCTCTCGGACCGGCGGCTGCGCGTCGGCGCGCCGAAGCCGGCCAGAGGCCGTACCGCGTTGCAGCCGGCGGAATGAGCTCTCGCATGACTGTTTTTAATCCCCCTCCCCCGGCGCGCTCCGCGCGCCGACCTCTCCCCGCCGGGGAGAGGTGGAAGGCGGCGCCGCTTGCGACTCCCTCTCCCCGTTGGGGAGAGGGATGGGGTAAGGGGGGGTGGACTTGGATTACGGCTGCTCTTCTCGTTGCCATGCTTATTGTCTCGATATCGTTGCTGACGCCTGCGCCCGCCCAGGCCGTCCAGCCCGATGAGATCCTGCCCGACTCCTCGCTGGAAAGCCGCGCCCGCGTGCTGTCGCGCGAGCTGCGTTGCATGGTGTGCCAGAACCAGTCGATCGACGATTCCGACGCGCCGCTCGCGCGCGACCTGCGCATCCTTGTGCGCGAACGCCTGAAGGCCGGCGACAACGACAACCAGGTGATCGATTTCCTCGTCGCGCGTTACGGCGAATTCGTATTGCTGAAGCCGCGCGTCGCCTGGCACACGGCCGTCCTGTGGGGCGCGCCGATGGTCCTGCTGGCGGGCGGCGCGCTCATGCTGCTGATGTTTTCCCGCCGTCGCGGCGGCGCAATGGCGAACGCTGCGGCGGTGGACTTGAGCCCCCAAGAGCAGGCGCGCCTGAGCGAACTCACGGCGGAGCGCGACCGGTAGCTTTGCCACAGCGCGGCGGCAAGCGGCGGGAGCTAAATTGCTGGTATTGCGGTCAAATTCGGCCAGGGGAGCCGACGCGCGCAACATTACCAAAGTTTAATCCTGCCGACAGGACATCGTAAGGCGCCCCGCATCATCTTTTGTTTCGACAATGTGCCATCGCGGCACCCCCGAAATTCTCCTCAGATGGAGAGCTTGATGCAGACCACCTCTTCCACCCCGCAGCCGCGCAAAGTTCTACCCGCGCGGCGCCTCGTTCTTCTCGCTTCCGTTGCGAGCCTTGGTGCCGCCGTGCTGTTCGGCGGGCCGGGCGTCGAGACCTACTTCCCCTTCACTTCGAGCGCCAGCGCCCAGGTTAGCGCCGAGCATGCCGCGCGGCCGACGGGCTTTGCCGACATCGTCGAGCGCGTGAAGCCGGCGGTGATCGGCGTGCGCGTGAAGAGCGAGGCGGTGTCGCAGCGCGAGCAGATGCAGTTCAACAGCGAGGACTTGCCACCCGGCTCCTCGCTCGAGCAGTTCCTGCGCCGCTTCGGCATGCCGGGAATGCCGAACATGCCGCGCGGACGCCAGTTCAGCATGGCCCAGGGCTCGGGCTTCTTCATTTCGGCCGACGGCTATGCGGTGACCAACAACCACGTCGTCGAGCGCGGCAAGAGCATCGAAATCCAGGCCGATGACGGCAAGACCTACAGCGCAAAGGTGGTGGGCACCGATCCCAAGACCGACCTGGCGCTGCTCAAGGTCGACGGCCGCAACGACTTCCCCTTTGTGAAGCTGGGCGACAAGCAGCCGCGCATCGGCGATTGGGTGATCGCCGTCGGCAATCCGTTTGGGCTCGGCGGCACCGTCACGGCGGGTATCGTGTCGGCGCGCGGACGCGACATCGGCGCCGGCCCCTATGACGACTTCATTCAGATCGACGCTCCGGTCAATCGGGGCAATTCCGGCGGGCCGACCTTCGACGTCGACGGCAACGTGATCGGCGTCAACACCGCGATCTTCTCGCCCAATGGCGGCTCGATCGGCATCGGTTTCGCCATTCCGTCGGAGACGGTGAAGACCGTGGTCGCGCAGCTCAAGGACCACGGCGCGGTGACGCGCGGCTGGATCGGCGTGCAGATTCAACCGGTCACCGCCGATGTTGCCGACAGCCTCGGGCTTAAGAATGCCCAGGGCGCGCTGGTCGCCGAGGCGCAGTCTGACAGCCCCGCCGCCAAGGCCGGGATCGTATCGGGTGACGTCATCACCTCGGTGAACGGCGAGGCGGTGAAGGATGCGCGCGATCTCGCCAAGAAGATCGGGGCTCTGGCGCCCGGCGCCACCGCGAACCTCGCCGTGCTGCACCAGGGATCGGAAAAGACCGTATCGGTGACGCTCGGCGACTACCCGCGTGATCAGCAGGCCCGCCGGGGCGGCGACAGCGATACGTCCGGCCGTTCCGAGAGCCACCTCGGTCTGACGTTGGCGCCCGCCGGCTCGGTTGCGGGAAGCGGCGGCAAGGGCGTCGTCGTCACCGCGGTCGATCCTGACGGACCCGCCGCCGAGCGCGGCTTCAAGACCGGCGACGTGATTCTCGAAGTCGCCGGCAAGGCGGTTTCGAGTCCGGCCGAGGTGCGTACCGCGCTCGACGACGCCCGCTCCGGCGGCAAGCGGACCGTGCTGATGCGCGTGAAATCGGGCGAGGCAACGAAATTCGTCGCACTGCCGCTTGGCCGTGCGTGACCAGAAAGGGCGTGACGCCGGCATTCGTCGCCCCCGCCGGCGGAACGAACCCGAGGGGACGGGCCTTGCGCCCGTCCCCGACTAAATCGAGTCCCGGACCGGCCCCCCCGCCCCCCTCCGTCGGATCCGGGTTTCGGTCGAGAGGGCGGCCTTGCGCCGCCCTCTCGTCATCTTGGCGGAGCGGTTCAGACACTCGGAACAATTCCACAATTGCTGCACGCGCTGCAGCGTATTGGGAGAGCATGATCTTTTCCGAAACCCGGTGTCCACTTTTCGGCACCATGCTCTAAACTTGCCGTATGCGCCTTCTCATCATCGAAGATGACCGGGACGCCGCCGACTATCTGGTCAAGGCCTTTCGCGAGGTCGGTCATGTCGCCGATCATTCCGCCGACGGCGAGGATGGGCTGGCGATGGCGCTCGACGGGCAATATGACGTCCTCATCATCGACCGCATGCTGCCCAAGCGTGACGGTCTTTCGGTGATCGGAACCCTGCGCGCCAAGGCGATCGACACGCCGGCATTGATCCTCTCCGCGCTTGGCCAGGTCGACGATCGGGTCAAGGGCCTGCGTGCCGGCGGCGATGACTACCTGCCGAAGCCTTATTCGTTTTCGGAGCTGCTGGCGCGGGTCGAAGTGCTGGCGCGCCGGCGCAGCGGCCGCAGCGAGGAAACGGCCTATCGCGTCGGCGATCTCGAGCTCGATCGCCTGTCGCACCGGGTCACGCGCGGCGATTCCGAGATCGTCCTTCAGCCGCGCGAGTTCCGGCTGCTCGAGTACCTGATGAAGCATGCCGGCCAAGTGGTGACGCGGACGATGCTTTTGGAAAATGTTTGGGATTATCATTTCGACCCGCAGACCAACGTGATCGACGTGCACATGTCGCGGTTGCGGTCCAAAATCGACAAGGGATTCGCGCGGCCGCTGCTTCACACCGTGCGTGGCGCCGGATACGTCATTCGTGATGGCAAATGAGCATGTCGATACCGGCCACCTGACCCGCCCCGGTGCTCCTGCGGGAGAACATCCGCGGATGACGGCGCTCGGAAAGCTTCTGCGCACGACCGCTTTCAGGCTGTCGCTCGTCTATCTGACGGTGTTCGCGCTGTTTGCCGCCTTTCTCATTGGCTATTTCGCCTGGACCACCAGCCGTCTGATCACGCAGCAAATCACCGAGACCATCGACAGCGAGATCAATGGGTTGTCGGAACTCTACAGCCAGGGCGGCATTCGCCGCCTGCTCCTCCTCGTCGATGCCCGCTCGCGGCGGCCCGGATCCAATCTTTACCTCGTGACCACGCCGGCCGGGGAGGGGCTTGCCGGCAATGTCGGCACCCTGCAGCCCGGCGTGTTGGAGCGCACGGAACTGACCGAGACCGCCTACCGGCGCCTCGACGAAGCGGAAGACGCGGAGCATCGCGCCTTCGTGCGCGTGGTGCGGCTCTCCGGCGGGTTCCGCCTCCTCGTCGGGCGCGACCTCGATGAGCGCGAGCGGCTCTACGAGATCATCTTCGCCGCCGCCCGCTGGTCCGTCGCCGTCGTGGTGGTGCTCGGGTTGGCGGGCGGGTTTTTCGTGACCCGCCGCGTCCTCAAACGTATCGACGCCATGGGCGGCACCACGCGCACTATCATGCAAGGCGATCTCACCGGCCGGTTGCCGATCGCCGGCACCGGCGATGAGCTCGATCGTCTGGCCGAGAACCTCAATGCCATGCTCGAGCGCATCGAAGCGCTCATGCACGGGCTCAAGGAGGTCTCCGACAATATCGCCCATGATTTGCGCACGCCGCTCACCCGCTTGCGCAACCGCGCCGAGGAGGCGCTGCGCACGGCCAAAGGCGAAGCCGATTACCGCGTTGCGCTCGAGAACGTGCTCGAGGAATCGGACGGCCTCATCCGCACCTTCAACGCACTGTTGATGATCGCGCGCGCCGAGTCGGGCGAGTCGGGCGAGAACGTCACCGAGTTCGACGCCGCCGAGATCGTCCACGATGTGGCGGAGCTGTACGAACCGCTGGCCGAGGAAAAGGGCCTGGAGCTCAAGCTCGAGGCCAACGGGCCGGCACCGGTCAAGGGCAATCGCGAGCTGATCAGCCAAGCCGTCGCCAATCTCATCGACAATGCCATCAAATATGCCGTTCCCAAGCATGCCGCCCCGGCGCTGGCGCCGGCCTCGGCGGATGCCACTTCCGACGCTGCGCCCGCACGCGACGCAACGGCAACGATCGTGCTCGGTGCCGGCGTGGACGGCGACCGCGTCGTGCTGAGCGTCGCCGATTCCGGTCCCGGCATACCGCTGGCCGATCGTCCGCGCGCGGTGGAACGGTTCGTCCGCCTCGAGCAGAGCCGCTCGCAGCCCGGCGCGGGCTTGGGCTTAAGTCTTGCCGCGGCGGTCGCTCGTCTGCATGGTGGCGAGCTCAAGCTCGAGGACAACGCGCCCGGATTGAAGGCCATCCTGGTGCTGCGGAGGGCGTGAGGCGAATGGCGAAGAGTGAGTAGATGCTCTGTCGCCTGGTGCAGGCGAGCGGAAGCTTTGACTCTACAGGGTGGGCAACGGCGCCCGATCTCGGCGCTACATGGTAGGCAAATCGCGGTCGCAGCGTTGCTCACCAATAAGCGCTCCAACAGGCGAATTTGCCCCCTACGGAGCTACTCACGACTCGCCAAGCGGAAGCGTCATGCCCAAGGCTCGCAAGCGAACTGACGAAAAGAACAAGACGAGCGAGGTTGTCCCGCTGGCGTCCCGCATCGTTGCGGCGCCGCTCGTGTCCGCGCCCAAGCAGGCGCGCGCCAAGCTCGCAGCTTGGCTGAGCGAAATTGCCGGCACTGCCTCCGGTCCCGCGTTGAAGGAGCTGCTCGGCGCCTCGCCGCGGCTGCGCGCCGTGGTGGAGGGGCTGGCCGACGGTTCGCCTTATCTATGGGAGCTGGCGAGTACGGAGCCGGGTCGCCTTCTTGCGCTGCTCCAGGCCGATCCCGACGAGCACCTTGCGGAGCTGTTGTCCAATACCGCCGCCGCGCTCGCGCGCTGCACCGATGAGAGCGAGGCCATGCGCATCCTGCGCCGGACCAAGGCGGAGGCCGCGCTTCTGATCGCGCTCGCCGACATCGGCGGCATCTGGCCGATCATGCATGTTGCCGAGGCGCTCACGCGGTTGGCCGATACGGCGGTTGCCGGCGCCGTGCGCTTTCTCCTCAACGAGGCGATCGCACGCGGAAAGCTGGTTGCGCTCGAGCGCGACCGACCGGAGAACGGGTGCGGTCTCATCGTGCTTGCGATGGGCAAGATGGGCGCCTTCGAGCTCAACTATTCGAGCGACATCGATCTCATCGTGCTGTTCGACCATAAGGCCCCCGCGCTCGGTGCGGATGTCGAGGCCGGGCCGATCTATCTGCGCCTCACCCGCGGACTGGTGAAGCTCCTGCAGGAACGCACCGGCGACGGTTACGTGTTCCGCGTCGATCTCCGGCTGCGCCCGGATCCCGCCTCGACCCAGATCGCGGTGTCGACCGAGTCGGCCCTCGTCTATTACGAGAGCACGGGCCAGAACTGGGAGCGCGCCGCGATGATCAAGGCGCGCCCGTGCGCCGGCGACATCGCGCGGGGAGAGGCGTTCCTCAAGGAGATCGCGCCGTTCGTCTGGCGCAAGTATTTCGATTTTGCCGCCGTCGCCGACGTGCATGCGATGAAGCGGCAGATCCACGCCTATCGCGGGCACGAGGAGATCGCCGTCGAGGGCCACAACATCAAGCTCGGCCGCGGCGGCATCCGCGAAGTGGAGTTCTTCGTGCAGACCCAGCAGCTGATCGCCGGAGGCCGCAACCCGGCGCTGCGCGGCCGCCAAACGCTGGCGACGCTGGCCGATCTGGCGGACGGGGGATGGATCGGCGCCGATGCGTGGCGGGATCTCGAAGCCGCTTACCGGTTCCTGCGCACGGTCGAGCACCGGCTGCAAATGGTGGCGGACGAGCAGACCCAGACGCTGCCGACGGAGCGCAAGGAGCTTGATCGCTTCGCCCGCTTCCTCGGCTTTGCCGATCGCGATGCCTTCGCGCAGGTGCTTCTCGATCATCTGCGCAAGGTGCAAGGCCATTACAGGCGCCTGTTCGAGCACGCGCCGGCGCTTGCGGCCCGGCGTCATGCGCTGGTGTTCGCGCCGGAGACGGACCACCGCGAGACGCTCGACAAGCTGGTCGAGATGGGCTTTCAGCGCCCGGTCGAGGCATCCGCCGCGGTGCGCCGCTGGCTCAAGGGCGAATACCGCGCCCTCAAAGGCGAGGTCGCGCGCAGCCATCTCGCCGAGCTCATCCCGGTGCTGCTCGACGAGCTCTCCCGCTCGGAGAATCCCGATGGCGCGATCATCGCACTCGACCGGTTTCTCGGCGGTCTCTCCGGCGGCGCGCGCCTCATCTCCCTGCTGCGGCAAAATCCCGATTTCGTCGCGCTCGTGACCATGATCCTGGGCACGGCGCCACGGCTCGCCGACATCCTCGCCCAGCATCCGCAGGTCATGGATGCGTTGATCGATCCCACGTTCTTCGGCGCCTTGCCGGACGAGGGCAAACTGAACGCGCAGCTCGCGGCATCGCTTGGACAATCGACGACCTATGAGGACTACCTCGACCGCGTACGCCTGTTCGGCCACGAGCATATGTTCCTCATCGGTGCGCGCGTCTTGTCCGGCACCTTGGCGGCGGGCCAGGCCGGTGACGCCTTCGCACGGCTCGCCGATGTCCTCGTGGCCGCGCTCCACCGCGCGGTAGAAAACAACGTGGCCAATGCCCATGGCCGACTGCGTGGCCAGGAGAGCGCCATCCTGGCCATGGGCAAGCTCGGCGGCCGCGAGATGGCTGCGAATTCCGATCTTGACTTGATCCTCATCTACGACTTCGACGAGCGCCACCCGGAATCCGACGGCGCACGTCCGCTCTATGGCGCGCAATACTTTGCCCGCCTGACGCAGCGCCTCATCAATGCGCTGTCGGCGCCGACCAACTATGGCTCCCTCTATCAGGTGGACATGCGCCTGCGGCCGTCCGGGCGCTCGGGCCCGGTTGCCACCAAGCTCGACAGTTTCCTCGGCTATCAGGAGAACGAGGCCTGGACCTGGGAACATATGGCGCTCACACGCGCGCGCGTCGTCTCGGCTTCGCCCGCGTTCAAAGCGAAGGTGGAAAAGGTGATCCGCGACGTGCTGTGCCGGCCGCGCGAGGCTGAGCTCATCGCCGGCGACGTCGTGGAGATGCGCCGCGCCATCGCGACGGAGAAGGGCGATGATCGTCGCTGGGACATCAAGTACGCGGCCGGCGGCCTGATCGATCTCGAATTCATCGCGCAGTATCTGCAGCTCGTGCACGCGGAACAGCGGCCGGAGATTCTCGACACCTCGACGGCGCGCGTGCTCGACCGGGCGTGGCGGCTCGGGCTGATCGAAACGGCGGATGCCGAGTGCCTGCGCGCCGCCGTGCGGCTCTACCACGATCTCTCACAGATCCTGCGCCTGTGCCTGCCCGGCCCATTCGATCCCAAGCAGGCAGGCGCGGGGCTGCTCGCGCTGTTGACGCGCGCCGCCGACGTTCCCGACTTCGCCACGCTTGAGGCGCACCTCGCCGACACGCAGGAGCGCGTGCGCGCGAGCTTCACGCGGATTCTGGGCGCCGCAGCGTAACGGCCATGAGCCTCCTGCGCCGCCAATTCCTTCAACTCGCGGCCGGCGTCGTGGCGAGCCCGGCCGTATCTCTGCTGGCGCACGCGCAGGCCTATCCGTCCCGTTCGGTCCGGGTGATCGTGCCCGTGGGACCCGGGGGACAGAACGACACGATCGTTCGCCTCGTGGCGCAGAAGCTGTCGGAGAACCTGGGCCAGGGCTATTACGTGGAGAACCAGGGCGGCGGCAGCGGCAATATCGGCATGGGCGCGGCCGCACGCGCGCCTGCGGACGGCTACACCATCCTCGCTGCGGGCGGCAATTTCGTCATCAATCCGAGCCTCTACGCCAAGATTCCTTACGATCCGGTAGCGGATTTCACGCCGGTGACCATGCTGTGCTCGTCGCCGCACGTGCTGGCGGTGCATCCGTCAGTCCCGGCCGTAAGCGTCAAGGAGCTGGTCGCGCTGGCGCAGGCCGATCCCGGCAAATTAAGCTACGCGTCGGCCGGCCGCGGCACGCCCGCGCATCTCGCCGGCGAGCTGTTCCGGCTCGCATTCGGTGTCGACGTGACCCACGTTCCTTTCAGCGGCGGTGGCCAGGCGATCACGTCGACGATCGGCGGTCACACGTCGATGGCGGTGTCGGCGGTGCCGACGGCAGCCCCCTATATCCGGGGCGGCAACGTGCGCGCACTCGCCGTCATGAGCGCGACGCGCACTTCCGTCTTGCCCGGTGTGCCGACCATGGCGGAGGCGGGGCGTCCGCTCGAAGCGGACATCGTGACCGGGCTTCTGGTTCGCGCCGGGACCCCCAGGAAGATCGTCGAGCTGCTCCACCGCGAAGTCGCCAGGGTCATGGCGGCGCCCGAGATCAGGGAAAGGCTGGTGACGCTCGGCTTCGAGCCGGTCGCCGGCTCACCCGAGGAGTTCGCGGCGTGGATCCGCAACGAAATCGCCAAATGGGCCAACGTCATTCGCGACGCGAACATCACCGTGCAGTGAATTGATACGCTTGATCGTTCCGGCCCTGCCGCCGCTTCAATGCACCGTGTCGGCCAGTTGTTCGTCGTCGAGCCCCTGCCCGTCGCGCGGCAGGCGCAGGCCCACGATCGTGCCGACGCCGAGCGTCGAACGGATGCGCATGGCGCCGCCGTGCAGCTCCACCAGCGATTTCGCGATGGCGAGGCCGAGGCCCGAGCCTTGGTGACTCTTCGTGAACTGGCTCTCGACCTGCTCGAACGGCCGGCCGAGATTTTTCAGCGCCTGGCTCGGAATGCCGATGCCGGTGTCCTCGATGGCGATCATCACCGCTTCGCCCGACACGCGCCCGCGCACCGTGATGCGGCCGCCTTCGGGCGTGAACTTCACGGCGTTCGACAGCAGGTTGAGGAGGATCTGCTTGACGGCGCGCCGGTCGAGCTTGACGCGGATGCCGGCCGCGATCTCGGTGTTGAGCGCGAGCTTCTTCTCCTGCACGCGCGCCGAGACGACGCGGATGGCGTCGGAGAGAACGCGATCGAGATCGGTCTCTTCCAGGTCGAGCTGAATGCGGCCGGCCTCGATCTTCGACATGTCGAGAATGTCGTTGATCACGTCGAGCAGGTACTGCCCGCTCTCGTGGATGTCGCGGCAATATTCCAGGTATTTGTCGTCGCCGAGCGGGCCGAACATCCTCGACTGCATGATTTCGGAAAACCCGATGATGGCGTTGAGCGGCGTGCGCAGCTCGTGGCTCATATTGGCCAGGAACTCGGACTTGGCCTGGCTGGCGGCGAGCGCGCGGGTCTTTTCTTCCGCGTATTTTTCCGCCAGTTCCGACAGCTGCGTCGTTTGCACCTCGAGCGTGGCCTGCGATTTGCGCAAGTCCTCGATGGTCGCCTTGAGCTGCCTTTCGCTTTGCAACAGCCGCTCTTCGTGACGCTTCAAGGCGGTGATGTCGGTGCCGACCGAGACGAATCCGCCGTCCTTGGTGCGGCGCTCGCTGATGTTGAGCCAGCGTCCATCCTCGAGCTGCGCCTCGAACGTGCGGCCGCCCGGCTCGCGCCGGCCGCCGCCCGTCATCTGTGTGCGCACCACCGGCTTGCCGCCGGCAGCAACCACGGCATCGTAGTCGGTGCCCTGCTCGACCGCCTCATCGGGCAGGCCGTGCAGCGACTGGAATTTCGAATTGCACATCACCAGCCGATTCTCGGCGTCCCAGACGACGAAGGCCTCGGAGATCGTCTCGATCGCGTCGCGCAGCCTTATGTCGGCTGCTTCGCTCTTGGCGACGAGATTCTTCTGCTCGGTGATGTCGACGGCAATGCCGATGAGGTGCAGGCCCGGCTCGTCGGTGGGCTGCACCAGCTCGCAGCGGGCGCGCAGCCACACCCAGTCGCCGCGCGCATGCCGCATGCGGAACGCGCGGTCGATGAACGTCGCCTGGCCGTCGGCCAGCTGGGCCGCGAGGTCGTAGAGCTTGACGTCGTCGGGGTGAACCAGCGCAGTGACGTAGCCGAAGGTCAGGCGTGTGTCGTGCGGCTCCAGGCCGAGAATGTCGAACATCGAGTTCGACCAGAAGATCAGGCCGCGCGCGAGGTCCCAGTCCCACAGGCCGCAGCGGCCGCGATTGAGCCCGGTATCCACGATCGAGCGGACCATCTCGTAGATATGGTCGGATTCGCTTGCGCGCCGCGCCTGCCAGTGGAACGCGAAGCCGAGGATCAACAGCACGAACAGCGTGGTGGCGAAGAGCGTGATGGTGAGCATGGTGTCGGATCGCCATCGCGTCAGCACGTCGCGCAGCGGCTGCACCACCGCAAGCTGCCCGAGCGGAGCTTTCAGCGCCCGCACGGTGGCGAGCACGGGCGTGCCGTCGCTGAGCGTAATCTCCTGCACGCCGGCGCGCGCACCGAACGTGGTCATCAGCTGCGTCTGGCCGACGATATCGACGAGCCGGTGGCCGATGGCCGCCGTGGCCGACGGCGAGGCGGCAACCACCACGCCCGAGGGGTTCGTCACCAGGAGCCAACGGCCGGGGGCCGTGACCAGGCGCGGCAGCCCGCGCTCGAGCGCGCGTTGCACGGGGAGCGAAACGTCGCCCCTCGCGTCGCCGGCCGCTTGGTCCAGACGGTCGGAGAGGATCTCGGCGATCAGCTCGATGTCCTCGGCCACGTCGGTGATGGCCTGGGTGCGATGGGCGAAGGCCTGGATCACGGCGCCGATGCCGACGCTGACCAGAAAGGCCACGATCAACACCGGTACCGCACGGCGTAGCGCCGGCTCGGCGCTCAATAGGCGCCGATACGCGGGCCTTGCGATCGACTCCGCCAATCCTTTGATGGAATCGGGACGTGCAGACGCGCTCGCAGCCTCTGCGCGCGCCATCACCACCCTCCGTTCGGACGTCCTTAGAGAAGTCCCCTGTTATGACCGGAGGGACTGCCGCATCTCTCCGAATCACGATCATAAGAATCGAAGATTTGCTTTTTGTCGAGAGTGGTGAAGCACGGAGATCATTGCGCCGCACAAATTGCAGCGCAGGCCTATCCGCCCGAATCTCGTTCAGTTTGGCAGCTGTGGATAGATGGCGCCGCCTACACCGCTAAGCCTTGGCGCCGGCGTTTTTGAAGCAATTCGTCAACGCGCTGGGGCGGTCCGGTGGATCGCCTCTCGAAATCAGGAGTCACTCTCCCAACGAGCGGGTGACGATGTCGTTGACGTCCCGCGACAGGCCTTCGCGCGTCGCCACGCGTCGGAGCGCCGCCTCGGCGCGGGCGCGGCGGGTTGCCTCGAGCGCGCGCCAGCTCTTGAAGGCGGCGAGCAGCCGCGCCGCCACCTGCGGGTTCTTCTGGTCGAGCGCCAGCACGGTATTGGCGACGAAATCGTAGCCGGCGCCGTCGATCCGGTTGAATTGGCTCTGGTTCGCCTGTGCGAAGGCGCCGATCAGAGCGCGCAGGCGGTTGGGGTTGGCGAACGAGAAGGCGGGATGCGCCGTGAGCGCCTTCACGCGCGGCAAGGTCGCCGGTTCCGGGATCATCGCCTGCAGGGAGAACCATTTGTCGATCACCAGAGGATCGTCCTGGAAGCGACGATAGAAGTCTTCGAGCGCCGCCGACCGTTCGGGGACGTCGTGCAGGGAGAGCGTGGAGATGGCCGCCATGCGGTCGGTCATGTTGTCGGCCGACCGGTATTGGTCGGCGGCAAATGCGATTGCCGCGGGCGCGCCGGTCGCTGCGAGCAGGTCGAGGCACGCGTTCTTCAATGCGCGCCGGCCGGCGCTGGCCGCATCGGGGCTGTACGGCTCGCGGCTCGTCATCCGCCTGTAGGTGTCGCGCAACGCGTCGCCCAGCCGCTGGCCGATCACGCGGCGCAAGCTCGAGCGCGCCGCCAGGATCGCGTCCGGATCGACATCGCTGCCGATGTCGCGTGCGATGTCGGCCTCGCCCGGCAATGTCAGCGTCTGCGCGATGAACGCAGGCTCGAGAGCCTGATCGGCGAGGACGGCAGCCAGCGCCGCAATCAACCCATCGTCCTGGCGCGGCTCGCACGCTGCGCGCCGCGCCGCCACGTTGTCGATCAGGAGACCGGTCGCCAGCGTCTGCACCGCCTGCCATCGATTGAACGGATCGGTGTCGTGCGCGGCGAGGAACCGTAAATCGTCGGAAGATTGATTGGCGATGGTCTTGATCGGGGCCGAGAACCCGCGGTTGAGCGACAGCATCGGCGCGCGGGCGACGCCGGTGAAGGTGAATCGCTCCGAGGACTTGGTCAGGGTGAGCACGCCGCGCTCGACCGGTGCACCGTTCTGGCGCGTCAGCGGCAGGTCGGTTCCGTCGCCGTCGATGAGGCCGATGACGAGGGGAATCATCATCGGCTCCTTGGCGGGCTGACCGGGCGTGGGCGGGACCACCTGGGCGACGTCGAGCCGGTAGGTCTTGGCCCGGGGGTCATGCGTGCCGGTGACCGCCACCTCCGGCGTACCGGCTTGCGAATACCACAGCATGAACTGCGCAAGGTCGACCTCGTTGGCGTCGGCGAAGCACTGGACGAAATCCTCGATCGTCGCCGCCTGCCCGTCGTGGCGGGCGAAGTACAGATCCATGCCTTTGCGGAAGCCGGAGGGGCCGAGCAGCACTTTGAGCATGCGCACGGCCTCGGCGCCCTTCTCGTACACGGTCGCGGTGTAGAAATTGTTGATCTCGTTGTAGATCTCGGGGCGCACCGGATGCGCGAGGGGGCCCGCGTCCTCGGTGAACTGATGCGCGCGCAAGAGCCGGACATCGGCGATGCGCTTGACCGGGCGCGAGCGCTGGTCGCAGGAGAATTCCTGATCGCGGAAGACCGTGAGCCCTTCCTTCAGGCACAGCTGGAACCAGTCGCGGCAGGTGATGCGGTTTCCGGTCCAGTTGTGAAAATACTCGTGCGCGATGATCGCCTCGATATGGGAAAAGTCGGCATCGGTCGCGGTCTCGGGCGAGGCCAGCACGTATTTGTCGTTGAAGATATTGAGTCCCTTGTTCTCCATCGCCCCCATGTTGAAGTCGGACACGGCGACGATCATGAAAATGTCGAGATCGTATTCGCGCCCGAATGTCTCTTCGTCCCAGCGCATGGCGCGCTTGAGCGAATCCATGGCATAGGCGCAGCGGCTCTCCTTGCCGGGCTCGACATAGACGCGCAACGCCACTTCGCGTCCCGACATGGTGACGAACCGGTCCTCGACGCAGGCGAGATTTCCCCCCACCAGCGCGAAGAGATAGCTCGGCTTGGGGAATGGATCCTGCCAGACGGCGAAATGGCGGCCGTTGGCGAGGTCGCCGGAGGCGGTGAGATTGCCGTTGGCGAGCAGCACCGGCGCTTGCGCCTTGTCGGCCTCGATCCGGGTGGTGTAGACCGCCATGACGTCCGGCCGGTCCGGGAAATAGGTGATGCGGCGGAAGCCCTCCGCCTCGCATTGGGTGCAATAGGTGCTGCCGGAACGGTAGAGGCCCATGAGCTGCGTGTTGGCCGACGGGTCGATGATGGTCTCGGCTTCGAGCGTAAATGCCCGGTGCGGCGGCTGCGTGATGGTAAGACGATCGGGTGTTGCCACGTAGCGCTGGCCGTCGAGCGCCGCGCCGTCGATCGACAATGCGACGAGGCGAAGCTCGTCGCCATCGAGCACCACCGGCGCCTGAGCGCTCGCCTGCGGATTGGGCTTGAGCTTGAGCCGCGCGCGCACGCGCGTGGCGGTGGGGTCGAGCGCAACGTCGAGCTCGACCGTCTCCACCAGCCAGTCGGCCGGTCGGTAGTCCTTGAGGCGGACGGGGCGGGCCTGCTCGGTGCGCATCGTCTTCCGTTCTTTTCCCGTGGGCAGCGCGAGTGGGACTCGACCCGCCGTCATGTTGCTGGATCGCGAGAGGCGCGAGGGGTAGCATACCGGCAAGAACGAGCGATAGCAGGGAGGATTGCATGACACGCCAGCGCCAACCGGCCTCTGCCCACGGCTCCTGCCTCTGTGCGGCTTGCGGAAACATCTCGCGACGACAGTTCCTGTGCACCGGCGCGGCCGGCGCCATCGCGGCGCCCGTACTCTCGGCCGGCCTGAGCGGCGCCGCGCTGGCGCAAGGTGCGCCCGCCGGCGGCAGCGCCGGCCGTCCGCTGCTCATCAAAGGCGGCTGCGTGCTGACCCTCGATCGCGCGGTGGGCGATTTCGAGCGGGCCGACGTACTGATCGAGGGGCAGAGGATTTCCGCCGTGCGGCCCGACATCAGCGCGCCCGGCGCGGAGGTGATCGAGGCCGGCGACACCATCGTCATGCCGGGCTTCGTCGATACCCACCGGCACATGTGGCAGGGCATCCTGCGCAACGTGCTGCCCGACGGGTCGCTCGAGGACTACCGCAACGTGGTGCAGCGGACGTTCGGTGCGAAATATACCCCCGACGACGTCTATGCCGGCGACCTGTTCAGCGCGCTCGGCGCGATCGACAGCGGCGTGACCTGCGTCCTCGACTGGTCGCATATCCACAACACGCCGGAACACACCGACGCCGCCGTCAAGGCCCTCACCGAGTCCGGGGTGCGCGCCGTCTTCGCCTACGGCAACCCGCAGAACGAGACCGGCCGGTTCTGGGAGATGACGGGGCACAAGTTTCCCGACGACATCGCGCGCCTGCGCAAGCAGTATTTCTCCAGCGACGATCAGCTCACGACCTTGTACATGGCGGCGCCCTCGGCGGCGCCCGAGCTCATTCTGCAGTCGTTCAAGGCGGCGCGCGACGTGGACGCCCGCATCACCATCCACGTCGGCGTCGGCGAGTTCGGCCGCAACGCGCTGCTGGAGAAGCTGAACGCGCAAGGCGCGCTGAAATCCGACACGACCTATATCCACTGCTGCACCCTGAACGATACGGAGTGGAAACTGATCCGCGACACCGGCGGCACGATCTCGATCGCCGGCTATGTCGAGACCCTGATGGGGCACGGCAATCCGCCCATCCAGAAGGCGATCGACACCGGAATCCGGCCGAGCCTGAGCGTCGACGTCGAGACCTCGGTGCCCAACGACTTTTTCCAGCAGATGCGCACCGTGTTCTCGCTGCAGAAGAACGAGGTGTGGGCGCGGCGGCTCGCCGGCGACAAGAACCCGCCGAAATTCCTCACCGTGCGCGAGGTGCTCGAGTTCGCCACCATCGAAGGCGCGCGGGCGAACGGGCTCGAGCGCAAGATCGGCACGCTCACGCCCGGCAAGCAGGCGGACATCATCCTGTTGCGCACCGATCGCCTCAACGTCATGCCGATGAACAATGCAGTCGGCGCCGTGGTGACCAGCATGGGGCCGCACAACGTCGACACCGTGCTGATCGCCGGCAAGGTGATGAAGCGGAACGGCCAGCTCACCGGGGTCGATTTCGCCCGGCTCAAGCGCCTGGGCGAGGAGGCGCGCGAGCGCCTGTTCTCCAACGCCAAGGTCTCGCCGTCGCGGGTGTGAAAAAGGGGCGGATTAATGCCTCTCTTCTGAGAGGGCAGGGCAATCGCAATTGAAGTGCAAGGCCTTTCGATTGTCATCCCGGCCGAGCGCTGCCAGGCGCGAGAGCCGGGATCCAGGTAACCCTGCGTCGCGATTTGGCAACGGCAGTAGATATTCGGATGCCGGGACACCTGGGTCCCGGATCGGCTCGCTCTCGCGAGCCGTCCGGGATGACAATCGAAAGGTTCCTTGATGGGGAGCAAGCGGCCACCCGACGCGATGTCTCTGCTTTAGCGGAGGATTAACGCCACTCCGATGCGGCCTTTGCTGCGGCCACGTTGCTGTTTACCCCGGCGGCTTCATGCGTTAATGCCTCTTGCACCGTGGATTATCGCCGGTTTTGCGGGCATCGAGCCGGTGATCCGATCATGAACGGAGGAGCCGCCATGCAACTGTTGCGCACCTTGGGTCTTGCCGTCGCTGCTGCCGTGGCGGTCATCGTCATGCCTGTCGCCGGCTGGGCGCAGAACTATCCGACCCAACGGGTCACCATCGTGGTTCCGTTCGGGGCCGGCAGCGTGACCGACATCATGGCGCGCATCCTGGCGGAAGAGACCGGCAAGCGTTGGGGCCAGCAGGTGATCGTCGAGAACCGGCCGGGGCTCGCCGGAACCGTGGCGGTCGCCAAAGCGGAGCCGGACGGCCACACCCTGATGCTCACCTCAAACGGCCACACCGTTGCCGGCCTGGTGAACAAGAATCTCACGTTCGACCCGGTGAAGGATTTTGCCGGCGTCACCCGCGTCAGCTCGGTGCCGCTGTTTCTCATCGTCAATCCGGAGGTGCCGGCCAAGACGCTGAAGGAGGTCATCGCGCTGGCGAAAGCGAAGCCCGGCTCGCTCAATTTCTCCTCGCCCGGTCTCGCCAGCACGACGTTCATCGCCGGCGCCCAGTTCCGCCGGGCTGCCGGAATCGACATCCAGCACGTGCCGTTCAAGAGCGCACCCGACGCCGTGACGGCCGTGGTCCGCGGCGACGCCCATATGTACTTCGCGCCGGTCAACCTGGCGAAGGAGCTGGCGGAGGCCGGCAAGGTGCGCGCCATCGCGGCGGTGACGCCGGAGCGCATCCCGGAGCTGCCAAACGTCCCGACCTTCAGGGAGTCGGGTCTCGACCTGGTCTACGATTCCTGGTTCGGCCTCATGACTCAGAGCGGCGTGAAACGCGACATCGTCACCAAGATCAATCAGGACGTGGTGGCGATCCTGAAAAGTCCGGAGGTCGCCGCCAAGATCAAGGCGCAGTACGCGATTCCCGTCACCGACACGGCAGAGCAATTCGACAAGCAGATCAGCGACGAGACCGCCCAGCTCGCCAGCGTGCTGAAGGAATTCACCAATTAGCCGATGGCGTGTGGCACGGCCGTGCCGCTTGCTCCACCTCTCCCCTGTGGGGAGAGGTCGGCGCCGGGTGAAGGGGCCTTGGTCGATATTGAAATCTCTATGCCCCCTCGCCCCAACCCTCTTCCCGCTGGGGAGAGGGAGCGCGCCGAGTTCGCGGTGATGTCAACGCGCAACCCGTAGCATGCCGGATCGTTTCGACATCGTCGTTGCCGGTGGCGGTCACAACAGCCTGATCGCGGCCGCCTATCTGGCGAAGGCCGGCTTTCGCTGCCTGGTGCTCGAGGGCCGGCCGGTGGTGGGCGGCAATTGCGTCACCGAGGAACTGACGCTGCCCGGCTTCCAGCACGACTCCTGCGGCACCGCCCATGTGGTGATCCAGGACAGCCCGCTGCTGCGCAACGACGAGCTCGGGCTTGCCGACTACGGCGTCACCTATCTGAGCCCTGAGATCGTGGTGCACGTCCCCTTTCCCGACGGCACCTATCTCACGCAGTGGCACGACCTCGAGCGCACGTGCGCGGAGTTCGCCAAGTTCTCCAAAAAGGACGCGGCGGCCTACCGGCGCCTGATCGCCGAATACGAAGCCGTCAAGCCTGTGTTCGATGCGGTCTCCTATACGCCGGTCGGCTGGGGCAAGCCGCTCAACGAGCGGCTCATGGAACATCCCGACGGCAAGCGCTGGCTGCGCCGCATCGCCATGTCGGGCTGGGACATCATCCGCGACAATTTCGAGGACGATCATTGCCGCTCGTTCCTGTTGTGGATGGCGTTCCAGACGGTGGTGCCGCCCGAATGGCCGATGTCGGGCCGGCTCGCTTATTCGCTCGTCTGCGGCCGCCAGCGCTGGAGCTGGTGCGTGCCGAAGGGCGGCTCGGGGGCGTTCACCGGCGCGCTGGCGCGGCTCGTCGAAGCGCATGGCGGCGCCATTCTCACCGACACCAGCGTCGTTCGGCTGATCGTCGACAACGGCCGCTGCGTCGGCGTCGAATGCGCCGACGGACGCAGCTGGCGCGCCGACAAGGCCGTGCTCTCGACCATCCACATCAAGCATCTCGTCGAGATGGCGCCGCGCGAGGCCTGGGGCGACGACTTCGTCGCCGGTGTCGACACGTGGCAGGCGGGCCCCACGCTGTTCGTGACGCATTATGCGACCACCGAGCCGATGCGCTTTGCGGTCGAAGGCGGCACGCGCGAACCCATGGCGGTCGGCACCATGGCGACCGCGAGCCGGGCCTTGCGCATGGGCTACGACTACGCCCGCGGCGCCGTCAATCTTGAGGATCCGGTGCTGCTGGCGGTGTGCCCGACGATGGCCGATCCGGGGCGCGCGCCGCCCGGCAAACATACCGTGAAGGTGATCGGCTTCCAGCCCTACGAGCTGCCGCAAGGCCCGCAGCACTGGGACGAGATCAAGGAGGAGGTCAGCCAGGCCAACCTCGAGTATCTGCGGCGCTTTGCCTTGAACCTCACCGACGACAAGATCCTTGCGCGCGTGATCGAGAGCCCGCTCGATCTCGAGCGCATGAACCCGCACAACTGGCGCGGCTCCTGTCACGGCGGCGCGCAGAGCGCTGCGCAATCCGGCAACCTGCGGCCGGTGCCGGGCTGGGCGTCTCACCGCATGCCGATCCCCGGCCTCTACCAGACCGGTTCCACCACGCATCCGGGCGGCTCGATCTCGGCCGGTCCGGGCCGCAACGCCGCGGCCGTCATGCTCAAGGATCTGGGCACCAGCCTCGAGGCGGTGATTTCTCGCCAGCAGAGGACCGCGCTGCAGCCGGCGAAGTGAGACTTCTGCTGCGTTGACCCGACCTGTTGGTTCAGAGCTGGGGTGGGCTCTCGAACATTTCCGCGTGACGGCTGGTCAGCACCTGTTCCTTCTCGCGCGTCTGGATGAGCTTCAAGGACGCGGAGGCGAAATCCTTCACTTTCTGCGTCGCACCGTGTGCGCCTTCGAGGTAGCAGAACAGTGTGTCGCCGGCCTCGTCCATTCGATCTGCCACCGCGATGGCGTGGCGATGCGCAAGCGCGCACCGGAGGACAATCGTCCGTTCGCCGCGCAAAAAATCTGAAATGCGGGTTGCGGCGGAAAAGTTCCTGCAAAAAATTTTCTGAACGGAAAGATTTCCGCCCGTAGCGCATCTATGCGCCGGATCGCGCCCTCGCAAGCAGGTGTGCATTCGGGGACACCTCGACTCGCCGTGCGAACAGGGGATGCGCGGGTTGAAGAACTGCGTATGCCGGCGCGCTACGGCGGCGCAGGACCTGACAGGTCGTGCCGGGATCACGCGGACCGCCAACAAAGTCGAGCAGCCGACAAAGGAATTTTCTGCAACCGGTGATGTTATCATCCATAAGTTGTTCTCCAGTCGCACCGGATTGCGACTGGCAAGCGTCGACATGCGCCAAGACGCCGGGACTTGCCTGATCGATCAGGGGAAGGGGGAGATGGCACACAGGAGGGAGCCCGCTATGTCTCGATGCATTTTCTCGGCGTCGGCCATTGCCGTCGCAGTACTGACGTCCGCCATTGCGCACGCCCAAGCGCAGAGCAGCTCCGATGGACAGTCGATCTTTCGCTTCGATACCTTCGGCGATGAGCAATTGTGGACCGATACGCTGCGGCTGCAGGAGGCGCTCAAAACCGTCAGCCCGCGCACGGCCTTGTCGGTCGGCTTGAAAGTCGATTCCGACGCGCTGCCGCAGAAGCTGATCGACGATATCAAGGCCGGACGGGTGAACCTCGACGACCCGGCCGTGACGATCCAGCTCTTGAAGCGCAATGCCGTGATCGGCGTGATCACCGACAACGCAGTGAAGTCCGTGGGCATCACCTGTGCGTTATGCCATACGCAGGTGGATAATTCGGTCGCGCCCGGCATCGGCCGCCGGCTCGATGGCTGGCCCAATCGCACCCTGGATGTGGGAAAGATCATCGCGCTCTCTCCCGCGCTCACCGACGCCCAGAAAGCGCCGTTCCTGACTTGGGGGCCCGGCTTCTTCGACCCGCGCTTCCAATACTTCAACGGGACGATAATCGTCTCGCAGAACAACAACCCCACGCTGCCGGTCGTCATTGCGCCGGCGTTCGGCCTGCTAGGAGTGAATTTCGAGACGTACACCGGCGACGGCCAGATCTCCTACTGGAACAACTACGTCGGTGTCACGCAGATGGGCGGGCACGGAAGCTTCAGTGACGCGCGGATCGGGATCAGCGTCACGCAAACGCCGGATCAGGTCACCCCCAAGCTCCCGGCTCTGTTGCAGTACCAGCTCAGCCTGCAGACGCCGCCGCCTCCGGACGGAAGCTTCAACAAGGGCGCGGCGAAACGCGGTGAGGATGTGTTCAACGGCCCGGGTCGATGCGCCACGTGCCATATCCCGCCACTGTTCACTGACGTGAACAATAATAAAAACAACCCCAATCTGCCGCTCCTGCACTCTCCTGGCGAGGTTGGGCAGGAAGCGGTCTACGCATCGCGCAGCGCAACGAAGATCGGATACCGGACGACGCCGCTCCGCGCGCTGTGGCAGCATCCGCCGTATTTCCACGACGGCAGCGCCCCGGATCTGCTCGCCGTGGTCAATCATTACAATTCGGTACTGATGCTCGGCCTCACCGACAGGCAGAAGGCAGACCTCGTCGAGTATCTCAAAACTCTGTAACGGGTCGCGCCTTTCGCGCCGGGCGGCCGTTCTGCATCTCGTCCGCGAGGATGCATTGCGGCCTGTCCCGTTTCTGCAGCACGCACCAGGAGGCGCCCCATGAACGGTACCAACCCGAAGAGCACGGCCAGCATCGCCGGGCATCCGTTGCACCCGATGCTGATCCCGTGTCCGGTGGTATTTCTCGTCACCGCCGTCCACAGCCAGGGCACGTTTCGCCCCCGATAACCGGGGTCGGCGATTCAGGCCGTCGACGATGACCGCGGTTTGAGGTGGCACCAGTAATTCGCCGAAAGGAAGGGGGAGCTACACCGGCCGCGTCAATTCAGTCGTATGGAACGGCTCGAGCGTGTCGATCTGGTCCGGCGTCTCGGTCTTCCAGTCCCACTTGAAGAATCGCAGCCCGATCTTGTCCGGCGTGAAATCGACCAGCGTGAAACCGTGCTGCTCGATCGGCTTGACCTGCTCGTCCATGTCGAGATGGGCAGGCGGCCTCGCGCCGGTGCCGCGCCGGCCCGAGGGCCAGCCGAACGGGGTGGTCCGGCAGCCGATCGGCCCGGCCAGCACCGTGGTGATGGGATTGTCTTTGAAATCGAGCTTGCCGCTCCGCAGCATGCGTCCGATGCCGATCGCATGCAGATCGCCGCTGATCACGAGCGGTGCGCGTGTCTTCATGTCGGCCATGGCTTTCATCAGCCGATCGTGCTGCTTGAGCCAGCCCGGTTGCCAATAGGGCTTGGGCTCATTCGCCGTCAGCTGGCCGTCGCGGCCGAGGACATCCGGGTACCATTCGCCCCACTTGCCCGCGGTCCAGCCGGGGGGATTGGACGGGACGTGCACGACGTGCGTCACCTCCGTGGCCGCGCTGCGCGCCTTGAGCCACTTCTCGACTTCGAGATCGAGGTAGACGGCGCTCGGCCCGGCCAGGGTCTGCGTCCGGCGGACGTCATAAAGCAGGATCTCGACCAGGCGGCCGAAGCGCAGCGTGCCGAAGCTCTCCGACACGCCCCATGCGCGGTCGCCGGCCGACGAATAGGCGAGGCCCGGCGGCCGCGCCACGTCGGGAAGGAATTCGGGGTAGTACATGTTCTGCGTCGCGCGGGCGAGCTGCAGCATGAACGGCGACGGCGGGAACGTGACGACCTCGTCGGTCGCCTCGTCGTTGTCGAAATAGTCGTGATCGTCCTGCAGGAAGAACACCGGCGTCGAACGGAAGTCGGTGCCGTAGACGGGCGTGATCTGTGGCCCGGCGGCGCGCTTGAGCACGCCTTCGTTGTCGCTTCCGAGCACGAGTGCCGACCGGTCGAAGGTGCCGGCGAGCTTGATGGCTTCGGGCGATGCGCCCAACGAGGGGCCGCCCGCCGGCGCCAGCAGGTCCCAGTAGACATGATCGCCATTGGCGATCACCGCGTCGGGCGCGAAGCTCAATGCGCGTCGCAGCAGACGGTTACGGATTGCCGTCGCCAGGAACTTGTGCACCTCATGCCCGCCCGCGCAGGAGTAGATCAGCAGGCGGAACTTGTCCGGCCGTTCGTCCGGGCCGGGAAACGTTGCAAGGTCCCATGGCTGACACAGCGCGGCCCTGTTGCCGTCCAGAAGCGACAAGGTGTACGGCCGGCCGGGCGCCAGATCGGTGACGTAAAAGTGCCAATGCTCGCCGCGCGTATCGCCCATGCGGCCGTGCGCGGTCGTGCTGCCGACACGCAGCATCGGCACCGTCATAAGCGGCGTATTGAACGACACTTTGATCAGCATGCGCGTGTCGCTCACCGCCGGCAGCAGATGACGCACCTGACCTGCGTCCCACGTGCTTGCGGGTGATGGCGAGGTGGCGGCCTGGGCGAGCAAGTCGGCGGGCGCCGTCAGCGAAAAGCCAACCGCGGCGGAACTGCGCAGAAAATCCCGGCGATCGATGGCGAGCATGGGTCGCATTCCCCTTCCCATCCAAGGATAGCGCCTGCCGGCCCTGCGGCGCTATAGCTTAAGCCCTCATGTCCATGATGCGCGCGATGGTCCTCGAGCGGCCCGGCGACCCGCTCGTCATGCGGGAGCGGCCGGTGCCGGCGCCTGCCGCCGGCGAGATTGTGGTCGAGGTTGCGGCGTGTGGTGTCTGTCGCACCGACCTGCATGTCGTCGACGGCGAGCTGCCGGACCCCAAGCTGCCGATCATCCCCGGCCACGAGATCGTTGGCCGCGTCGCCGTCATTGGCGACGGCGTCGGTGGGTTCACGCGCGGGCAGCGCGTTGGCGTGCCGTGGCTCGGCTATACCTGCGGGGTGTGCCCGTATTGCCGGAGCGGGCGCGAAAACCTGTGCGATGCCCCGCTGTTCACCGGCTACACGCGCGACGGCGGCTACGCGACCCATGCGGTTGCCGATGCGCGCTACTGTTTTCCATTGGGCGAGGGCGAGGACGCCGAGCTTGCGCCGCTTCTATGCGCCGGCCTGATCGGCTGGCGCTGCTATCGCATGGCAGGCGAGGGGAGTGCGCTCGGCGTATACGGCTTCGGGGCGGCGGCGCACATCCTGGCCCAGGTCGCGGCGTGGCGAGGACGGCGCGTCTATGCCTTCACCCGTGCCGGCGATGCGGAGGCGCAGCGCTTTGCCCGTACTCTCGGCGCCGTGTGGGCCGGCGGCTCCGACGAGACGCCGCCCGAAGCCCTCGATGCCGCCATCATCTTCGCGCCCGTCGGCGCGCTCGTGCCGTTGGCGCTTCATGCGGTCAAGAAGGGCGGACGCGTCGTGTGCGGCGGCATCCACATGTCGGACATTCCGAGCTTCCCCTATCGCATCCTGTGGGAGGAGCGGCTGCTGGTCTCGGTCGCCAACCTGACGCGGGGTGACGCGCACGAGTTTCTGGCCCTTGCGCCGCAGGCCGGCGTGAGAGCTGAGATCACGCGCTACCCGCTCGACCACGCCAACGACGCGCTCGCCGACCTGCGCGCCGGCCGGTTGCAGGGCGCCGCCGTGCTGATTCCGTAAGGGGTGGCGGCTTATTGCTGGAGCATGATCTTTTCCGAAAGCCGGTATCCGCGTTCGGGGATCATGTTCTAACTCGCGCGCTCGGTGGTCGGGTCGATCGTTGCGCGGATCGCGGTGATCTTGGTGGCGTGCAACGCCATGAATGTTCTCCCGTTTACCCATTCAATCCTGCGCTGTCGTTGCTGGCACGTCGGCGAGGCAGCACGACCATGGCCTGGCAACGAGCCGATCGCTGGTGTCGGAATCGTCCAATTGCCACACCGCGAGCACGGTCGAGAAGAGCCCGAGGGCGATGCAGAGCGCCGCGGCGAGATAAACTTGGCGATGGCTTGGCGCGTGGTCGGTCGAACCGGCCATGATGATCCCCAGCGCGGTCTCTGTGGAGTCGCATAAACGTGGAGCGGCCCACATCACCCGATCGGACGATGTGTTTCCGCGGCATCACCACCAAGCGCTTGGTCAACGCCCCGAAGGGCGCGCGGCCGTGGTGTGTATGCCAGTGCCTGTGGCTTGTGCCTCCATCACGTCACCGTTCTCGCCCCACATTGCCTTGATCGACGTGAAGGCGACGAGCGCGCCGATGAGCAAGGCATAAAACAGGATGACGCGCAGGCGCAGCTGGTTGATGGCGCGGCGTTCGTCCGGCGTCAAGCGCCGAAAAATATCTCGCATCATGATCTCCGGCTGAAATGTCGCGGGGGCCGGGACACTGCGGGCCTGCCGGCAGCGACGCCTCATCCGATCGGAGGAGATAAGGAGATGCGGAATCGGGCCGCTGTCGTTGTGAGCTTGTGGCATTTTCGTGACGCAAACGGGTGTCCGCCCCGGAGGGAGCCTGGCCCGGCCTCTTGCCTTGAACAACGTTTAGGCGACCAGCGGATTGGCGAAGCGGGCGACCAGCTTGACGAGATCGGCCTGCCGGGTGGTGCTCGTTTTCTCGAACAGGTGGCGCAGGTGAGTCTTCACCGTCGTCTCCGAGATGCCGAGCGCATTGGCAACCTCCGGCACGCCGCCGATTTCCACGATGGCGAGCAGCACGCGCAGCTCGCTCGGCGTCAGTCGGTGACGCTTGGCGACGGTCTCGAGCGGCGAGGGCACGTCCAGCGTGGCCTTGCGCACGAATACCGCGGCCACCGCCGCATAGGAGGCGCCCGCTCGGCGCCGCATCCCCGCGGTGAGCGGCAGGACGTGCGCGACATGCTCCTGGCCCGCGCGCGCCGGCAACGGCACGCTGATGCCCTTCACGCCGACCGCGTCGTCGCCGCACTCTGCCGCGGCAAAGATGTCCTGCAGGCTCTGGTTCGCCCGCCCGTCGGTCGCGACCAGGCGGCCGCCCGCCGCGCGCACGAATCGGGCATCGCCGATCATCACATGCCCGCTCTCGTTGGCGTGGACGATACGACCGGTCTTGTCGACCAGGAACATTCCGGCGGTGAGTCCGTCGAGCGTATCGGCCAGCGTCGAGGCTTCCGCCTTGTGCAGCTCGATCACCTTGCCGATGAGCACGGCGCGGCGGACATGGGGAACCAGAAGGCTCATGCGCCACCGCGTTTCGTCATCGACCAGCCCGTCGCCCTCATGACGGATGACGGAAACCGCCGCATAGCTGGTCGCCGACTTGTCGAGCACCGCGCTCGCGGCATCGACCCAGCCCTGCGGCTGCGCCCACTCTTTGTAGAACAGCGTCTCGCGAAATTCCTCGTACGGCATGATATCGCCGACGCTGATGATCTGCTCGATATCGAAGAACAGTTGCGCCGTCGTGAACGGGTTGAATTTGATGTACTTGTCGTAATAGAGCCGCCCGTAATGGCGATCGACGCCCCAAGTGTAATGGATGTTGCCGGTCTTGGCGGCCGAATCCTCGGAGTAGAGGTTGGAGGCGACCCCACCGACGAACCGGCAGCCTTTCTCCAGCACTCCTGGCCACAGGTCAGGGTCGAGCGCAGCGTCGTAGATCTCGCCGATCAACGAGGAGACCTGCTGTGGTTCGGTCATTGCCGAGGCCGCCCTGTCCGCGCGACTGCACCAACTGATACCGCCTAGCTACCACCCCGCGGATGAATTGGATGTGAAATTGCTCACATTTGCGTCCTTTTGGTCCTAGGGTTGCGGCAGTTTCGAGTGTAACTCCTGCGAGTTACGGGCGAGCTTGAGCAGATGCCACGGCCACACGCGCGGGCCGCGGCTCGGCATGTCCGATCACGCGTTTGATGCTGGGCCAGCGCCGGCGCAGCGCCCGCTCGACCTCATCCACCTTTTCGTGCACGGCATCGACCGTCAGAGACGGGTCGACGTAGCAGTGAAAATTGACGATCTCCCCGTCGCGGGTGACGCGCACCCGTACATCGTGAACCTCGCGGAGAGGACCGTGCTCGCGCGCAAGCTCGGCCAGCGCCGCGCGCACTTCCTCGACCCTGGCCATGTCGGCGTCGCGGCCGGCAAGACCACGGGCCTGCAGCGGCTCGATATGCGTTTCGACCTCGACAGTGGGGCCGACCTCCTCGCGCACCGCCGCCTCGAGCCGGCTCGCGATCTCGTGCGCGGCGCCCAGCGACAGCTCGCCGTCGACTTCCAGGTCGAGGGCAACCGCAAGCCGCTCTTCGATGGCGTGAACCGTGACGTGATGGACGGCGAGCGCGAGGTTGCGCGCAATCAGCATGACGCGTTCGAGCACGGTCTCGTTGTCGAGGGCGCGCGGCACGGTGGTGACGGTCGCTTCCGCGTCCGGAATCTCCGCGGCGATCGCCCGGGCAACGTCGTCCTTGACGGCAGCGGCCTGGTCGAACGGCAGTGTGCGGCTGACCGCAACGACGACATCGACAAACAAACGGTTTCCCACCGCGCGCGCGCGGACGCGCTCGACGTCGACGACACGCCGCACGCGCATCGCGATGCGCGTGATTTGCTCGGCGGCGCCGGCAGGCGCCGTATCCGTCAGGCTGTCGATCGTGCGTCGTCCCAGCCGCCAGCCGGCAACGCAGATGAAAACCGCAACGACGATCGCGGCGACCGCATCGGCCCATGGATGTCCCCAGGCTACGCCAATAAGGCCGATCAGCACTGCGACCGACGACCACATGTCGGAGCCGAAGTGCAGAGCGTCGGCTTCGAGCGCCTCGCTCGAGCTTTCGCGCGCCACGCGATAGAGCAGACGCGCGCGGAAAAAATCGACGACGATCGAGATGACGATCACGGCAAACGCCCACGGCGTGGCCGCGACGGCGGTCGGCTCATGCCCGATGAGCCGCTGCACCGCCTCCCAGATCACCACGCCGGAGAGGAGGAATAGGAGCGCGGTCTCCGCCAGCGCGGCGAGGCTCTCGACCTTGCCATGCCCATAGTGGTGCTCCGCGTCGGCAGGCTTGCCGGAGACCCGCACGGCAAAATAGGTGAGGACCGTCGCGCCGAAGTCGACCAGGGAATGTCCGGCCTCCGACAGAATACCAAGCGACCCTGAGGCCAGCCCCACTGCGGCCTTGGCGACGGTGAGCCCGCCCGAGGCTGCAATGGAGGTGAGCGCGACTCGTTCCTTGATGTTCTGCATCGAGCGCCTCCGGCGCCGACCGGTAGACGAGGGTGACGGGCGCCGTCAATGCGGCAATCGGCGACCGGTGCTGTAGACCTGCATGTTTTCGAACGCGCTCGGTAGATTTCCCTCGCGCGGATTGGTATGGCGGGCGCAGGAGCGCTAGTGCCGCCGATTTGAAGTTCCTACAGCGCCTGCCGCAACCTCGTTTAGGAACTTCAAATCGAGAATCGGCACTAGCATCATAATGCCGCTGGTGCCCCTTTGCTTCCGAAGTTCGTGTCAGGAGGGTGCTGCGAGGTATCACGAACTTCGGAAGCGGGGCGCCAGGCGTGATTTTTGTCGCAGTCGACATCGGCGGAACATTCACCGATCTGATCGGCTTCGACAGCGAGGCGGGCCGCTTTCTCCAAGCCAAGAGCCTGACCACGCCGGCCAATCTGGTCCAGGGAATCATCGACTGCATCGGCAAGAGCGGGGTCGCGGTCGACCGTATCGACGAGCTGATCCACGGCTCGACCATCGCCATCAACACGCTGATCGAGCGCAAGGGCGCCAAGACCGGACTCATTGTCACGCGCGGCACGCGCGATGTGTACATCATCGGCCGCGGCAACCGGCCGGAATCCTACAATTTGTTCTTCCACCGCCACCAGCCGCTGGTTCCGCGCCGGCTCACCCGCGAGGTCGGGGAGCGGGTGATGAGCTCAGGCGAGGTGCGCGCGCCGCTCTCCCGCAACAGCGTGGAGCAGGCCTGCGCGGCGCTCCGCGCCGACGGCGTGGAGGCCATCGCCGTTTGTTTCCTGCACTCCTACCTCAATCCCGAGCACGAGCGCGCCGCTGGCGAGATCGTCCGCCGGGCCATGCCTGACGTGTACCTGTCGTTGTCGCATCAGATCCTGCGCGAGTATCGCGAGTTCGAGCGGATGTCGACGACCGTCGTCAACGCCTATATCGGGCCCACGGTCGGCGGCTATGTGCGCCGCCTGAAGACGAGCCTCGGCAAGATCGGCTTTGCCGGCGAGCTCTCCATCATGCGCTCGAACGGCGGCGTCATGACCCCCGAGGTTGCGACCGAGCGCCCGGTCGCCATGATGGAATCGGGACCGGTCGGCGGGATCATCGCTTCGGCGCAGGTCGGCCAGGCGCAGGGCTTCCCCAACGTCATCTCCTTCGACATGGGAGGAACGACGGCCAAGACCAGCCTGATCCGCGACGGCGAGACCACGATGGCGCCCGGCTACTATGTCGGCGGCTATGCCAGCGGCCATCCGGTCATGCTGCCGATGATCGATGTGGTCGAGGTCGGCGCCGGCGGCGGCAGCATCGCCTGGATCGATGACGTCGGCGCGCTCAAGGTCGGCCCGCAAAGCGCCGGCGCCGATCCGGGTCCGATCTGCTATCGCGGCGGCGGCAGCGAGCCGACCATCACCGACGCCAACGTGGTGCTCGGTCGCCTCGACCCCGACAATTTCCTCGGCGGCCAGATGAAGCTCGACGCCCATGCGGCGGCGCGGGGAATCAAGGAGAGGATCGCTCGCCCGCTCGGCGTCGATGCCGTCACGGCGGCGCAGGCGATCGTCGAGATCGCGATTGCCAAGATGTCGCTCGCCGTGCGCGAAGTATCGGTCGCCAAGGGCTACGATCCGCGTGATTTCGCGCTCGTCGCCTCGGGCGGCGCCGGCCCGCTGCACGTGATGGCGATCGCCCGCGAGCTGTTCATCCCGACCGTCATCGTGCCGCTTTTTCCCTCGCATTTCTCCGCTCTCGGCATGCTGCTCGCCGACGAGCGCCACGACTTCATCCGCACTTTTTATTGCGATCTCGCCGGGCTTGATTTTGCGGAGCTGCGCCTCGCCCATGGCGAGATGGTGGCGGACGCACAGGCGCATCTCCGCCATGCCGAAGGTGCCGACTACCAGATCCATCTCGATCTGCGTTATGTCGGCCAGGAATTCACCTTGTCGGTCCCGGTAGCCTTGGAACAGATCGAGGCGGGTGACGGTCGCGCGATCCGCACCGCGTTCGACCGGCTTTACGAGCATCGCTACGCGCACCATTCGCCCGAGGAGCCGGTCGAGATGGTCAACATCCGGCTTGCCGCCGTGGGCAAGCGGGCGAAATTGAAGTTTCCAACGGCCGCCAAGACCACCGCCGCGACACCGGCGAGCCGGCGCGAGGCGTACTTCGCCAGCGCCAAGGAGCCGGTGGTCTGCCCAGTCTATGGACGCGATGATCTCGGCGCCGGCGCCAGCATCGTCGGCCCGGCCCTCATCCAGGAGCACGGCACCACGACGGTGCTGTTCTTGAACGATCGCTGCACCGTTGCCGATTCGGGCGAGCTGATCATCACCGTCGCGAGCGCATGAAGACCGCGCATCTGATCCTCGAGGCAGGGAAGCGGTCCCCTGACCGATTGATTGACCGTCCGAAAAACGGCGACAATGAAGGCACGCGAAGGCCTCAGATTGCAGCGAGGGGAGCGAAACAATGACAGTGCCCGACAGGACGGCCGGGCGCCTCGCGGTGCTCATTCTGATTGCGCTCGTCGCGTGGTGGTGGTTGCCGGGCTCAGCCAGCGCCGAGACGTTGCGCGTCGGCAAGGCCGGCCGCGAGGCGTTCTCGTTCGTGCCGGTCGACGTCGGTCAGCGCACCGGGATCTTCCGGAAGCACGGGCTCGATCTTCAGATCGCGAGCTTCGGCGGCGATGCGCGCGTCCAGCAGGCGATGGCGGCCGATGGCATCGACATCGGCCTCGGCTCCGGCCCCGGCCTCGCTTTCATCGTCAAAGGCGCTCCGGTCAAAGGGGTGGCCGCCATGGCGGATCCACCGCTGATTTTCGCCCTCGTAGTGCGGGCTGACGACTCCGTGAAAACGGCCGACGATTTGAAGGGACGAAAGGTCGGCGTCTCCACGGTCGGATCGGTGACGAGCTGGATCATCAGCGAGGTGTCGCGCCGGAAGGGTTGGAATATCGACGGTATTGTGCAGGTGCCGATCGGTGACGATGCCAACCGGATCGCGGCGCTGAAAACCAGGTCGGTGGACGCCGCGATCGTCAACCTTGCGGTTGCGCTCAACTTCGTTCAGCGCGGCGAAGGCCGCGTGCTGCTTCGCTTCGGCGATCTGGTCAAGGATTTCCATATCCACGTGATCTTCGCGACCGACAAGGTGATCGCGGAGAAACCGGGAGCGGTCCGTCAATTTCTCGCGGGCTGGTTCGAAACCATTGCCTTCATGCGCCACAATAGGGCGGAAACCACCGCCATTGCCAACGAGATCATGGCAACCGACGATGCGACGGCGAGCGGCATCTATGACGAGCTGATGCCGATGTTCTCCGACCACGGCCGCTTCAACCCCAAGGCGCTTGCGACGCTCAGCCGCTCGTTCGTGGACATGAAAACGCTTCCCGAAGCACCGGACATGAGCAAGCTGTACACCGAGGCGTTTCTGCCGAACCAATGATGCAGGAATTTTTCGAGGGAGGATGATGTGGAGCATCTCATGAAACAGATAACGCGCCGGTTGCTGTTGGCGGGGCTCGCCTTCACCGCCGTGCACGCGCTCTCCATGTCGCCGGCGGCAGCCGCCGAGAAGCTGCGCGTCGGCAAGGCGGTGCCCGAGGCGTTCTCGTTCGTGCCGGTCGACCTCGGCATGAAACAGGGCATCTTTGCCAAGCAGGGGCTGGAGATCGAGTCGATTGCATTCGCCGGCGACGCGCGCATGCAGCAGGCCATGGCGTCCGACAGCCTCGACATCGCGCTGGGCTCCGGGCCGGCCATGGCCTTCATCGCCAAGGGCGCGCCGATCAAGGGCGTCGCCGCCATGGCTGGGCCGCCGCTCCTGCTCGCCATCGTGGTGAGGCCCGACGGTCCCAAGACCGTCGCCGACCTCAAGGGCAAAACGGTCAGCGTCTCCACGGCCGGCTCGCTCACCTACTGGCTGGTCAGCGAGACCTCGCGGCGACAGGGGTGGGGGCCGAACGGCATCAATATCGCGCCCATGGGCGCCATGCCGGGCCAGATCGCCGCCCTCAAACGCGGCGACATTCAGGGCGCCATCATGGACATCGGCAACGCCTTCGATCTCGAGAAGAGAGGCGAGGGCCGTGTGCTCGTCCGCTTCATCGACATCGATGACTTCCACATCCACATCATCTTCGCGACCAACAAGTTGATCGCAGAACGAGGCGATGCGATTCGCAAGTTCCTGGCGGGCTGGTTCGACACCATCGCATTCATGCGCAGGAACAAGGCCGAAACGGTGAAGATCGCCGCGGAGGTCACGGGCAAGGACGAGGATATCAACGGGCGGGTCTATGACGAGCTGATGCCGATGTTTTCCGACACCGGCAAGTTTGACGCCGCCGCGTTGGAGACGCTGAGAAAATCGTACGTGGAGCTGAAGCTGCTGCCGAGCGAGCCGGACATGTCCCAGCTTTACACCGAGGCGTTCCTGCCCAAGAAGTAGGCTTAACGCCGAAAGGCCGCGGGAATGACGGCAGGCGAGGTTGCGGTGCGGATCAGGGACGTCTCCCACCATTTCGGTGAGGAGGGAGAAACCCACTACGTCCGCGCGCTGCTCGATACCTCGCTCGATATCGCCCGCGGCGAGCTCTTGTGCCTGATCGGGCCGAGCGGATGCGGCAAGAGCACGCTGCTCAACGTCATCGGCGGCCTGCTGCAGCCGTCGAGCGGGACCGTGCATGTCGGCAACATGCCGGTGCGCGGCCCGTTGCCGCGCGACATCGCCTTTGTGTTCCAGGAGAACGCGCTGTTTCCCTGGAGCACGGTGATGGAGAACGTCGTTCTCGGCATGGTGTTCCAGGGCGTGCCGCGCGCGGAACGGGAGGCGAGGGCGCGAAAGTCGCTCGAGGCGGTCGGCTTGAGCGACTTCGCCCATCACTATCCCGGCCAGCTCTCCGGCGGAATGCGCCAGCGCGCGGCGCTCGCACGCGCGCTGAGCCTCGAGACCGGCATCCTGCTCATGGACGAGCCGTTCGGCGCGCTCGACGAGCAGACCCGCATGATCCTCGGCGAGGACCTCTCGGTCCTGCTGGCGCGCTCGGAAAAGACCATCGTATTCGTGACCCACTCGCTCGGCGAGGCCGTGTTCCTGGCCGATCGCGTGGCGGTGTTCTCGGCACGTCCGGGCCACATCAAGGAGATCATCAGCGTGGACGAGCCGCATCCGCGCAAGCCGGAGTTCGTGACCACCGAGAAATTCACCAACCTGCGCAACCGGCTCTATACGCTGTTGCACGACGAGATCCGCAAAGCCGTGGCGGAATCCGGCGATGGCGCGCGCGTCGCCGCGGCGGAGCGTTCCTGATATGGGCGAGCGTGGCAGCAGGCGCGACCGCTTATTGAGCCGCCTCGTCCAGGCCGGGTTCCTGATCGGCTTGTTGGCGCTGTGGTATCTCGCCACGGCCAGATGGGGCGTGAGCCATCTGCTGCTGCCCAATCCGGTGCGGGTCTATGACGAGCTCAAGGACGTGCTCGCATCCGGAGAGTTCGTGCCCGACCTGCGGGTGACGCTCAGCGAGCTCGCCATTGCCTTCTTAATCTCGTCGGTCGGCGGCGTCACGCTCGGCTACCTCATAAGCCGGTCGCAGTATCTGATTCGCGTGTTCGAGCCGCTGCTCGCCGGCGTCTACTCGATTCCCATCATCCTGTTCCTGCCGCTCTATGTACTGTTCTTCGGTCTCGGCCCGGCCTCCAAGATCGCGCTCGGCACCACCATCAGCTTCTTTCCGATCGTGCTCAATACGATCGCCGGCTTCGGCTATGTCGAGCGCATCTATCTCGTGGCGGCGCGCGCCATGGGCGCATCCGATTTCCAATTGTTCCGCTGGGTGCTGCTGCCGGCCGCGCTGCCGGTGATCCTCACCGGGCTGCGCATGGGATTCACCGTTGCGCTGCTCTCCATTCTCGGCAGCGAGACGATCGCGTCGCTCGCCGGTCTCGGACATAAGATCGTGCATCTGGCCGAAGCGATGGAGACGGCGCGCATGTTCGCCTACATTGCGTTCGCGGTCGCGATTGCAGCCTTGTTGAACTTCACCGTCACGCTGCTCGAAGCCAGGGGGCGGCGATGATGCCGGCCTCCGATGCGGTGGGTGCGCGCGACGTGGCTGCGCGTACAGCCTCGCGCCGGCGCGGCGGCTTCGCCCGTACCGTGCGCCGGCATCCCGGCATCGCCCGGCTTGGGGCGGTCGCGGCGCTGTTCTTGCTGTGGGAGATCGCCGCCCGGTATTGGGTCGACCCGATGTTCCTGAGCCCGCCCTCGCGGGTGATCGGCTCGATTCAATCGGTGTTCGCGACCCGCGGCGTGCCGGCCGCGCTGCAGGTCACGTTCTGGGAACTGGCGGTGGCGTTTGCGATGTCGGTCGCCATCGGCCTCGTGGTCGGGCTCGCGGTCGGCCTGTCGCGCTTTTCGCGGCACACCTTCATGCCGATCATCCTCTTGCTGTACGGCACGCCGCAGGTGACGATCCTGCCGCTGTTCATCCTCTATTTCGGCATCGGCCCGGCGTCGAAGATCGCATTCGGCGTGAGCCACGGCATCTTCCCGATCATCGTGACCATCGTGGCCGGCGTGCAGAACATCAAGCCGATCCTGCTGGTCAGCGCCCGGTCCATGGGCGCCAACCGCTGGCAGATTTTCCGCTGGGTGATCTTTCCCCACATGATCCCGAGCTTCTTCGCCGGCATGCGGCTCGGCATGACCGGCGTGCTGCTCGGGGTGCTCTTGGCCGAGCTCTACGTCTCGACCGCCGGCATCGGCTATTTCACCACATTGTTCACGCAGAACTTCGACCCGACCAAGCTGCTTGGCCTCATCTCGGTGCTGGCCGCCATGGCCATCGTGCTCAACGAGATCGTCCGCCGCGCCGAAGTCCATTTCGGTCGCTGGCGCGCGGAGTGATACCGACGGTTGTTTGCTCAGACCCCACCCCTCGTCATTGTCGGGCGAGCGGCCGCCACAGCGGCCGCGAGGGTTGACCCACGGCTGTCCACGTCTCTTTTGTATTGGCGTTTAAACACGTGGATGCCCGGCACAAGGCCGGCATGACGAGTCAGCGTGATCGGCCGTTGTTACATTGAGGGCTACGGCATGCCCGGCCGTTCGTTCAGTTCGATGTAGGTGCCCCAAGGATCGTAGATAAAGGCCAGCGCGGAGTTCGTGAGCGGATTCTTGGTGTACGGCCGGTCGAGTTTGATACCGGCCGCTTCCAGCTTCTGCAAAAAGGCTTCCAGGTTCTTCACGTCGAACCCGATGTGGTCGAGGACCCGGCCTTTGGTGGTGGCGGTCGGTGTGTCGGTTTTGGCAAATCTTAAGTTGGCGCCCGGTATCTCGGCAATCGAGCTCTCGCCCTGGAGCCCCGGCCTGGCACCGAACAGCTTTGCATACCAGGCCTGGATCTCAGGGATCGCCTGCTCCGCGACGAAGAATTGCACGTGGTGATGCTGGATCGGGAGCGCCTGGGCCTTGTCTTCGACGATTGCGATTCTCAGTCCATCGGACGTCGAGAGAAACGCCTGATTGGGGGTGCCACCGACTTCAACCGGTATACCCGCGGTCTTCAACCTGTCGATCGTGCCTTGGATATCCTGAACGGCAAACCCGACCTGATGCACCACCGTTCCGTCGTTGCCGCCAGTCGGCGGCGGGGCCCCGGGCCGCAGGTGCAAATAGACATTGACCCCCGGAAATCGCACGATGTCGAAGTCGCCTGCCTTGGTGGCGGCGCCGCCCATGGCGACAAAAATCTTCCTGTTGGCCTCGACGTCGCGCGAGTTCAGGTGCAAGTGTCCCATGGTGACGCCAGCTTCGTTGGTCGGAAATGGCTGCGCCCAAGCCGTTCCTGCCGCCACGCTGGTGATGAGCCACAAAGCCGAAATCAGTCTTGTCATCGCCGTTCCTCCCGTGAACCTGATGCCCTCGATCAAGGAAGCGGACGTGTACACTACCACTTTGTCGCAGCACGCGGAACGGTGACGGCAGGAGCACAAGCGGGTGGCAAGCAGGCTCAAATTGACGGTTGCGTGCGGCGACTACGAGATCGTGCGTGCGCTCAAGGACGGCGTCGTCGAGGCGGACGGCATCGAGCTCATCCTGCTCACCGGCATGGGACCGCGCGAGCGGCATTGGCGCCTGGCGCGCCGAGACGAGTTCGACGTGTGCGAGGAGAATGTCGGCGCGTATTTCATGGCGCGCGACCGGGGGCACCCGCTCACGGCCATTCCGGTGTTCATGCACCGCCGGTTCCGCCACGGCTTCGTGTTCATCAACACCAAGGCCGGCATCACGACGCCGAAGGACCTGATCGGCAGGAAGGTCGGCGGGACGAATTTCCAGCCGGCCTCCAACATCTGGATGCGCGGCATCCTGGAGGAGCACTACGGCGTACCGCACCGGGAGATCACTTGGGTCGTGGACCGCAGCGAGGACGTGCCGTTCACGCCGCCCGCCGGCTTGCGCATCGAGATGAAGGCAAGCGAAAAGCCGCTGAGCAACATGCTGGCCGACGGCGACCTGCCGGCGATGATCTCGCCCACGATTCCCGCTCCGTTCGTGCAGGGCGACAAGCGGATCGCGCGGCTCTTTCCCGATTACAAGCAGATCGAGATCGATTACTTCCGCGCGACCGGCATTTTCCCCATCATGCATGTCACGACGATCAAGCAGGAGATCGTCGACAAATATCCGTGGGTGCCGACCAACCTGGTGAAAGCCTTCGAGGCCGCGAAGCAGATCGCCTATCGCCGCGTCGCCAATCCGCGCATGATCCCGCTCGCCTGGGTGCGGACGGCGGTCGAGGAGCAGGAGGAGATCTTAGGCTCCGATCCATGGGCCTACGGGCTTAACCCCGCCAATCGCAAGAACCTGGAGACGGTGCTGCGCTATACGCATCAGCAAGGCCTCATCCGCAACCCCATGCCGCTCGATGAGCTGTTCGCCGACACCGACCTCGGCGACGCCGGCGGTGCGGAAGAATTCTGAGCCGCACATGACGTTCGAAGAGCGACTTGCGCAGATTCTGTGGAGCGCGGCCGACCTCGGCGACGCCGCGCCATGACGGCAATCGCGCAGCTCGGGGCTTTTACTGCGCAGCTTGCCGGCCACGAGGGGACCGGGTCCGTCGGCGACAAGCTCAAGCTGCATGTTGTCGATACCATCGGCGCGTGGATCGCTGGCTCCGTCACGCCGGAGGGCAGGGCCCTGGCCGCGTTTCACGCGCAGGTGCGGCGTGGCGGCGAGCCGAAGCGTGCCGCTCTCCTCGACGAGGTCGCCAGAAACTGCGCGCTCGCGCGCCTGAGCGAGGTCGACGACATCCATCTCGCCTCGATGACCACGCCCGGTGCGATCGTCATCCCGGCCGCGCTGACCATGGCCCGGTCATGGCCCGAGGCCGATGCGTCCGATCTCGCGGCGGCGATTCTCGCCGGCTACGAGGCGATGGTCCGGCTGGGACTCGCCATCGATGGTCCGGCCATTCTTTATCGCGGCATCTGGCCGACCTATTTCGCGGCTCCGTTCGGGGTGGCCGCCGTCGCGGCGCGCTTGCTGCGGCTCGACGAGAAGCACACCGCCCATGCGCTGGCGCTGGGGCTGGCGCTCGCCGCCCCCGGCGTTGGACATCACAATGCACAAACCACGTCGCGCTGGTTCGCGGTCGGCAATGCCGCGCGCAACGGCCTGGCCGCCGCGTTTGCGGCGCAATCCGGCTTCACGTCCGATCTCGCGCTCGCGGAGTCCGGCTTTTTCGCCAACGTGTACGGCATCACGCCGCGTGCATCGATGCTGACCGAACGCCTCGGCGGCGAGCCGACGCTCGCGCAAATCTCGTTCAAGCCATGGTGCGCGGCGCGCCAGACCATGGCGGCGACCCAGGCTCTGCGCGAAATCATCCAGGAAGGCGTGCGGGCCGACGATATCGTGACGGTCCGCGCCGCGGTGCTCCCGCCGCACCTGAAGATGATCGATCACGGCGTGAAGGCCGGCGATCGGGCCTCCTACTTGACCAGCCTGCCGTATCAGATGGCGGTCGCGGCGCTCGAGCCCGTGACTGCTCTCGCGCTCAGCGCGCGGCCGGATGGACCCTCGCCGGCAATGCAGTCGTTCATGGCTCGCATCGAAGTCACGGGCGACGACGCCCTGCTGGCGAACTATCCGTCCACTTGGCCGGCGCGCGTCGCCGTGGTGACGCGGTCGGGCACGCGCGAGGAGGAGGTGACTCATGTCCCGGGCGATCCGTCACGCCCGTTCGGTGTCGACGATGTTGCGAACAAGTTCCGATGCCTGGTCGCTCCCGTCCTCGGTGAACAGCGAGCGGGCAGTATGCTCAGGCGGATCGTCGACGGCTTGGATGATGGCCAGTCACTTGCGGCGGTCGTCGACGAGGTGGACCAAATCTGCCGGGCATGTATTGACATGAAATAACCACAAGGCTATATACCTGATGGGCTATATAGATGCTCTGGATCGTCCGCTTTGAAGATGAATTCGAACAGGAGTTCCTGGCTCTCGAGCAAGAAGTTCAGGACGAACTGTTGGCGGTCGCCAGGCTTCTTGCAGAACACGGGCCTCAGCTCGGACGTCCTTATGTGGACACGCTGAAGGGGTCGAAGCATACCAACATGAAGGAGCTTCGATTCGATGCGATGAGGGGAGTCTGGAGAGTGGCTTTTGCTTTCGATCCTCGCCGACAGGGTATTCTGTTGGTCGCCGGCGACAAGTCGGGAGTGAGTCAGCACCGCTTCTATAAGCAGTTGATCGCAACGGCCGACAAACGTTTTGCCGCGCATCTGGAACGATTGAAAAAGGCCTCCGTGAGGAGAAGGTGATCAAATGGGCCGCACACTCAACGAAATGATCGATGCTCTCCCGAAGCAACGGCGTGAGCGTATCGATGTTCGATATCGCGAACTCAAGGACGAGGTCGAAAGCCTCAGCGAGCTTCGCAAGGCAGCCGGCAAGGCGCAGGCGGACATTGCCGCAACCCTGAAGATCAAGCAGCCATCGGTCTCCAAGATCGAGAGGCAGACCGACATGTATCTGTCGACTCTTCGCAGCTACGTCGAAGCGGTCGGTGGCAAGCTTGATCTGGTGGTCCGGCTGCCGGCCCATCGAGCAATACGGCTGCACCGATTGGGTGAGGTTTTGAGTGGCGAAAAGCCAGCGTCGCAGCAGCGCATTGCAAGATCCTCGTCCGCCAAGAAGCCTCGCAAGCGCGTGGCGCGCCCGGCCTAAGCCGCAGCCCCAGCTCGAGAGATCAATCCGCTGATGAAACCGCATCGCTTCTGCGTCGCCCCGATGATGGATTGGACCGACCGCCATTGCCGGTTCTTCCATCGCCTGCTCACGCGGCGCGCGCTCATCTACACCGAGATGGTGACGACCGGCGCCGTGCTGCACGGCGATCGCGCCCGGCTCATCGGCTTCGATCCGTTCGAGCATCCGGTCGCGATCCAGCTCGGCGGCTGCGATCCGCGCGCACTCGCCGCCTGCGCCCGCATCGCCGAAGACTTCGGCTATGACGAGGTCAACCTCAATGTCGGCTGCCCGTCCGATCGGGTGCAGGAGGGCCGCTTCGGCGCCTGCCTGATGGCGGAGCCCGAGCTCGTCGGCGACTGCGTGGCGGCCATGAAGGCTGCGGTGCGCGTTCCCCTCACGGTCAAGTGCCGCCTCGGCATCGACCACCAGGATCCCGAGGCCGCGCTCGACGCAATGGCCAAAACCGTGAAGGCGGCCGGCGCCGATGCCCTGGTCGTGCACGCGCGCAAGGCGTGGCTGCACGGCCTCTCGCCGAAGGAAAACCGCGAGGTGCCGCCGCTCGATCATGCGCGCGTCTATCGTCTCAAGCGTTCCCATCCCGACCTCGACATTGTGCTCAACGGCGGCATCGGCAGCGTCGAGAGCGCCGCGGCGCACCTCGCGCATGTGGACGGCGTGATGATGGGGCGCGCGGCCTACCAGGAACCGTGGCGGCTCCTGAGCGTCGATCCGCTGCTGTTCGGCGAGCCCGCGCCGTTCGCCTCGGCGAAAGCCGCGGCAGAGGCGCTCATGCCTTACGTGGCGCGGGAGACCGAACGCGGCACGCGGCTCTATGCCATCGCGCGTCATCTGCTCGGCCTGTTCCACGCCGTGCCCGGCGCCCGCGCCTTTCGCCGCCATCTCGCGACCGAAGGCGTGAAGGCCGGGGCGGGCCCGCAGGTCTTACGCGACGCGCTCTCTCTGGTGCTGGACAGCCACGCCGATTTGGCGCAGACCGCAGCCTGAATCTCCTCCCTTCCACGGAGTTCTTCGTGTTCTCTGTTCCGGCCAGCGAGCTCCTCTGGCTCGCCGCCGCCATCGTCGCCGGAGGCGTGGTGACCGGCATCCTCGCCGGCCTGTTCGGCATCGGCGGCGGCGCCGTTATCGTGCCGGTGCTCTACGAGGTGTTCCGCATTCTCGGCGTGCCGGACGAAGTGCGCATGCAGCTTTGCGTCGGAACTTCGCTCGCCATCATCGTCCCGACGACGATCCGCTCCTATGTCACGCATCGGGCCAAGGGCGCCGTGCTGCACGAGGTCGTGCGCGCATGGTCGCTGCCGGCGGTGATCGGCGTCGCCGCCGGCTCGATCACCGCAGCGTTCGCGCCCAGCGCCGTGTTCAAGCTGGCCTTCGTGGCGATTGCGACGTTCGTGGGAGGAAAATTTCTCTTCGGCCGCGACACCTGGCGCGTCGCGAGCGAGCTGCCGGGGCGTGCCGCGATGATCGCCTATGGCCTGCTCGTCGGGCTCGCCTCGTCGCTCATGGGGGTCAGCGGCGGCTCGGTTTCGAACATCGTCCAGACGCTGCACGGCACGCCGATCCACAACGCCGTCGCGACCTCGGCCGGGCTCGGCGTGCCGATCACCATCGCCGGTACGCTCGGCTACATGCTGGCCGGCCTGCCGCAGCAGCCGCTGTTGCCGCCGTTGTCGATCGGCTTCGTGTCGCTGATCGGCGTCGCCATCATGGCGCCGGTATCAACCCTCACCGCTTCCTATGGCGCCCGCCTTGCGCACGCGACCCCGAAGCGGCGCCTCGAGATCGCGTTCGGGCTGTTCCTGCTCATGGTTGCGGCGCGCTTCATCGCCAGCCTTATGTGATAAAGGCGCTCTACTGCCCGCGCATCATGAGGCGGTCGCCGCGCACTTCCCAGCTCTGCAGCCGGTTGAGAAAGCTCATGCCGAGCAGGCTCGTCCTGAGCTGACCGGGTTGTGCGATCAGCGCCGGCACTTTGCGCTCGAGGATGGAGCCGACGGCCACGCGGTCGAGCGTGACGGACGCCGCGCGGGTGCGCCCATTTGCCGTCTCGATGTTGACGTTGTACGTCAGAAATTCCAGCGGCAGGCCGGCGGCCTTGGCGGCCTCCTGGGTCAGCACGACCGCACTGGCGCCGGTATCGAGCACCATCGGGACGTGGGCGCCATTGACCACGATCGCCACCTGGAAATCGCCGCTGCGGGCGCGCGTGATCTCGACGCTTGTGCCGCGTTGCGCCGCCCGCCCGGGAACGAGCTCGGACAGGATACGATCGCCGATTTCGCGCAGCTCGACGCGGTAGGAATAACCGGCGGCGAGAAAGAGGGCGATCACCATCCAGAACACGGCGGCTTCGAGCGCCTGCCTGAATCGGTGGCGGAACAGGGCCAGCACGAAGCCGCCGAAGAAGACGATGAGCGCAACCTTGATCGCCAGCGAAGCGAAGTCGTGGGTTTGCAGACCGGCGATCGTGCCGTCGTCGTGGCGGATGATGAGGACGAGAAGCGCGAGCCCGAGGCCGAGAAGCAAGAGCCAGAGGAGACGACGGCCGCTCACGGCATCCCTCTGGCGTGGTCCGCCGCAGTGTCCTTCGCGGCCGCCAGCTGGGCGATGCGCCGCGGGAGCTCGGCCATGAGGCGCGCACGCTCATCGGCCGTCAGCGCGCTCCATTGCGCGATTTCGTCGAGCGTGCGGCCACAACCGACGCACAGCCGCGAGGCGGGATCGATGGTGCAAATTTGGGTGCAGGGGGTCTGGATGGACATGGTGTTCGGCGATTCGCCAGGGAACATAAAGGCGGCGGCGCAGAACGCAATCGTCCGGATTAGCCCACCTTGGCAGCGAGGGCTGGCGCGGCCGTGGGCTTCTTCCCCGCGGCCGAGTCATCCTCCGGCTGGATCGAAGGCCCGCGCTCGACCAGCGGCCCGAGTGCGGACATGACCCGCTCCGGCGGGAAGGTGACGATCACTTCCGTTCCCTCGCGCAGCTTCGATTTGAGCGTGAAGGTGCCGCCGTGAAGGTCGACGAGATTCTTGGCGATCGGCAGGCCGAGACCGGTGCCCTGCTCCGCCGACTTGATGGCGTTGGTTCCTTGCCCGAACGATGCCAGCACGATCGAGATTTCGTCGTCGGGAATACCGGGCCCATTGTCCGCGACGCTCATGTACTGGCCGCCCGCAGCGGTCCACCCCACCTTGAGCCAGACCTCGCCGCCTTGCGGCGTGAACTTGATGGCGTTGGACAGGAGATTGAGACAGATCTGGCGTACCGCACGCTCGTCGGCCCACAGCCGCGGCAGATTGGGCTCGAAGACCTCGTGAACCGTGATGCCGCGGGTCTTGGCGCGCAACTTGAGGAGATGGTTGCAGTCGTCGACGATGTGCGCGAGCGCGAGGGGCTCTTCGTTGAGCTCGTAGCGGCCGGCTTCGATGCGCGAGAGATCGAGGATCTCATTGATGAGATTGAGCAGGTGCACGCCGGAGCTGTGAATGTCCCCGGCATATTCCCGGTAGACGGGGACGGCGTGCGAGCCGAAGACCTCGCTTTTCATCACCTCGGAGAAGCCCAGGATCGCGTTCAGCGGGGTGCGCAATTCGTGGCTCATCTGCGCCAGGAAGCGCGACTTGGCGACGTTGGCCGACTCGGCATGGCGCCGTGCCTCGTCCGACTTGGCCTTGGCCTGTTCGAGCTCGCCGATCAGCGCATCCTTCTCGGCCCGCGCCTCGAGCGTGGCGAGCGTCGTGGAGAACAGGCGGTACGCCAGCATCGCGAAGTAGCACTGCGCGGTCATCGCGAGGGCGGCGAGAATGTAGCTGTGCATGTTTCCGCGCAGCAGGAAGTTCAGGGCCACCGCCGTCGTCACCGGCGCGCTGGCGGCGAACACCGCGAGCGGCACGCTCGATGCCAGCATGCTCGACATCGCCACGACCAGCAGCATGACGAACAGCATGAACGTGGTCCCGCTCTCCTCGGCGCCGACCAGGTGGACGACGCTCATCATCCACGCCATGCCGAAAAAGAGATCGAGCAGGATGAAGCGCGTGCGCCACGCCCGCAGCGCGAGATCGGCGGGAGCTTCGGCGAGAAACCAGCGGCACATCGTGATGATGATCGCGTGAACCACCATCACGGCGGCAGCCCAGATGCTGGCCCGGATCGCGCTGGTCCACACGCCCGACAGGAATCCGATCACGGCGACGAGGATGAGAACGGCGAGCGAGGCCGACAGCCGGTTCTGGGCAAACAGGCGCAGCAACTCGTAATCGAATGCCGGCCGGGTACCGGTGGTCGACGTCAGCCGGTCGCGCGCCTCGCGCACGCGCTGGGCGGTGAAGCGCCGATGCGTCGCGCTCGCCCTGTCAGGCGACGCGGGAATCGCGCGTTCCCCACTCGCTATGGCGGACATGGTGGTACTCGAGACCGGACGACCGCCTCGAATTTGATCGATAAATCTTAAGGCCAGCCTTAAGGCCGCGCTGACAATTATGGTTAACGAATTGCTGCTGCTGGAGAGCGGCACTTGGCCCGCGTCGAGCGCACCGGTTGCTGTCGGTTCCGGCTCGACGGCTAAAATTCGATCGTCACCATCCCGGACGCGTCGACGCGGCCGCTGGCTGCGGGATGACTTTGACAGATCCTGGCCCCAATGATTTGCGGTGCTCGGCTCGGTAAAAAATGACGGCGCAGTCGTCGCTCCCGTATGCAGCATACCGAGGAAGTTGCTCGACACTTTCTCGTCGCTTTCCAGGAAATCGGTGAGCGTGAGCCGCTTGAGCTGCGACAGGGGCTTCCATTTGATATAAAGGGCCTTGATGGCCAATGATTTGGCGTGCGCGAGAATATCGTTGCCACAGATGACCCGGTTCAGCATGCCTCGGCTCTTTGCGCCGCCCGTTGCTGGAACCACCAGGGTTCTTCGCCCTGGTTCGCGCCTTGTCGTCTCATGCTCGCACCGCGCGGAAGACTTGAGCCTCCGCGTCGCTGCGGAACCGTTAAGGCATGGCGAACGGCGATAAACGTGCGCCCCGGGAGAACGCCATGAAGCTCTACGAAAGCAGTCGTGCTCCCAACCCGCGGCGCGTGCGGATTTTCCTCGCCGAAAAGGGCGTCACGGTACCAGTGGAGCAGGTCGATCTTGCCGCGCAGGAGCAAAAGTCTTCGGAATTCACCGCGCTCAATCCCTTGCAGCGCGTGCCTGTTCTCGTCCTCGACGACGGCACCGTGATTGCCGAGTCGATGGCCATCTGCCGCTACTTCGAGCGCCTGCGGCCGGAGCCGGCGCTGTTCGGGCGCGGGGCGAAAGAAGAGGCGCTGGTCGAGATGTGGAACCGGCGCATGGAGCTCAACCTCCTGTCAGCGGTGTCGAATATATTCCGCCACACGCACCCGGCCATGAAGCAGTTGGAGACGCCGCAGCTGCCCGAATGGGCCGAGATCAACAAACCGCGTGTCATCGAGTTTCTCGGCATCATGGATGCTGAATTGAAGGATCAGCTCTATGTGACCGGCGATCACTTCACCGTTGCCGACATAACCGGCCTGGTCGCGGTCGACTTCATGAAGCCGGCCCACCTCGCCGTTCCGGAGGAATTCGCCCACATCCGGCGCTGGCACGCCCAGGTTTCGGGCCGGCCCAGCGCAAAGGCCTGAGACATGAAGCTCACCATCGTGGGATCAGGCGATGCCTTCGGTTCGGGCGGCCGATTCAACACGTGCTTCATGATCGAGACGGCCGGACGAACCATCCTCATCGATTTCGGCGCCTCGTCGCTGGTGGCATTGCGGGCGCAGTCGATCGATCCCAACCGGATCGATGCAATCATTCTCACGCATCTCCACGGCGATCATTTCGGCGGACTGCCGTTTCTTTTTCTCGATGGCCAATTCTTGAGCCGGCGCACGCGGCCGCTGGTCATCGCCGGCCCGCCGGGCTCGCGCGCGCGCATCGAAGCTCTGCTCGAGATCTTCTTTCCGCGCTCCGGCAGAACGCCATGGCATTTCCCCTGGGACGTGGTCGAGATTGCGCTGAACGGGACGAGCGAACTCATCGGTCTCACGATCACCACCACGGAAGTGGTCCACTTCTCCGGTGGCCCGTCGACCGCGGTCCGCGTCTCCGACGGGCGCTCCGTCTTGGCCTATTCCGGCGATACCGAGTGGACCGATGCGCTGCTGCCGCTCGCCGACGGGGCCGACCTCTTCATCATCGAATGCTACGAGCATGCGCGCGTCGTTACCGGCCATCTCAGCTGGAGCATCCTGAAGACGAAATTGCCTGACTTGCGGGCACGCCGGATCATGATCACGCACATGAATGCGTCGATGCTGGCTAAGGTCGAGGAGGCGAAGGCCGTGGGCGTGCTCATCGCGGAGGACGGCCTCTCGTTGGATCTTTGAGCCTCGGTGTCCTGCAGGTCTCGATTCCCAAACGACGGGACATGCTCTAGCTTTGCGCGGGGCGGGGAGGCCGGGCCGATGACTTACACGACAATCCGCTATGGCGCGGCCGACGGGGTCGCCACGATCACGCTCGCGCGGCCCGACAAGCTCAATGCCATCAGCGCCGCCATGCATGCGGACCTGCGCACGGCGCTCGCTGCCGCGGAGGCGGACGTCAGCGTTCGCTGCGTCGTCATCACCGGCGAGGGCAGGGCGTTTTCATCCGGCCAGGACCTCACCGAGGAGCGGCTGCCGGGGCCGGACGGCAAGATCGATTTCGGCGGCCGCCTCGACCGTGACTACAATCCGCTCATCCTGCGCCTCCATCTCTTTCCCAAGGTGACGATGGCGGCGCTCAACGGTCCCGCCGTGGGTGCCGCGGCCAATATCGCGCTTGCCTGCGACATCGTCGTTGCGGCGCGCTCGGCTTTCCTCCAGCAGGCGTTCGCGAAAATCGCGCTTGTGCCCGACTCGGGAGGCACCTGGGTCCTGCCGCGCATCGTCGGACCGAAGCTTGCGCTGGCACTGATGCTCACCGCCGATCAGGTTTCCGCCGCCGACGCGCAACGCATGGGCCTCGTCTATCAGGTCCATGACGATGCGACGTTTGCCGCCGAGGTCGCCGCGCTGGCAAAACGGCTCGCGGCCGGCCCGACGCAGACGTTCCGCCTGATCAAGGAAGCGTCACGCGCGAGCGCACACAACGATCTCAAGGCCCAGCTCGATCTCGAGCGCGATCTCCAGCGCGTCGCCGGGGCCAGCGCCGATTTTTCCGAGGGCGTGGCCGCGTTCCGCGAGAAGCGACCACCGCGATTTCAGGGACGTTGAGGGGGAGAGTATCGATGCCGGTGCGGCGCTTTGTTCTGCTGTGGCTTTCGATTTTCGGCGGGGCGTCTTGCGCCGCTTCTGCCGAGCTGCAGATCGTCAATTCCTCCGGCAAGGCCATTCACCAGCTCTATCTCGCGGCGGCGGGCGAGCTCACCTGGGGCTCCGACCGGCTGCGCGAAAAGCGGCCCAGCGTCATTGCCCGCGGCGAGACTCATACGATCGCCGACGTCGCCCCCGGCGGCTACCAGCTGATGCTGGTCGACGCCGACGGCAGCGAATGCCAGATCGACTTCGTCGACATCACCGGCAGCTACCGCATCGATCTCACCAGCCGCCGATTGCGCGAGTGCACCTCGTCACATTGATGCTCGAGCGAGATGACCTTCTTCATCTCGCTCTAGGTTATTTGTTTGAGCATGATCTTTTCCGAAAGCCGCTATCCAGCCCCGGGTCAAGTCCGGGCCAAGCGTGTTTCGGGTCATGCTCCAGCTCACCGCTCCAGCCGGGCGATCAGGCTGGACGTGTCCCAGCGCCGCCCGCCCATCTTCTGCACTTCCGAATAGAACTGGTCGACCAAGGCGGTGACCGGCAGGTGCGCGCCGTTGCGCCTGGCCTCGGCGAGGCAGATCGCCATGTCCTTGCGCATCCAGTCGACCGCGAAGCCGAAGTCGAACTTGCCTTCCGCCATCGTTTTGTAGCGGTTCTCCATCTGCCAGGACTGCGCCGCGCCCTTGGAGATGGTCTGGATGACGGCTTCGACGTCGAGGCCGGCTTTCTTGGCGAAGTGGATGCCTTCAGCCAGCCCTTCGACCAGGCCGGCGATGCAGATCTGGTTCACCATCTTGGTGAGCTGGCCGGCGCCCGGGCCGCCGATCAATCTGCACATACGCGCATACGCCGCGATCACCTTCTCGGCGCGGCCGTAAGGTTCAGGCTCGCCGCCGCACATCACCGTGAGCACGCCGTTCTGCGCTCCCGCCTGACCGCCCGAGACCGGCGCGTCGACGAAATCGAACCCGCGTTTCTTCGCGTCGGCGTAGAGCTCGCGCGCCACTTCGGCCGATGCCGTGGTGTGGTCGACGAACACCGCTCCCTTCTTCATTCCGGAAAATGCGCCGTCGGCGCCGAGAGTCACCTCGCGCACGTCGTTGTCGTTGCCGACGCACATCATGACGAAGTCCTGTCCGGCGGCGGCATCCTTGGGGGTTGCGGCCGCACGCCCACCGAATTCCTTGACCCATTGCTCGGCCTTCGCGGCGGTGCGGTTATAGACGGTGACCTCGTGACCGCCCTTGTTCTTGAGATGGCCCGCCATGGGATAGCCCATGACGCCCAAGCCCAGAAACGCCAGCTTCGCCATCATCTCCTCCTTGCATTCTCATCGGACAGGCTGGCCGCACTGTGCCGGCTTGCGCCGGCACGTCAACCGTCTTGGGATGTCATTGACCGTTCCTGCCGATCCCATATGTAGGGGTCTCAGGGCCTTGGACGGCCTCCAGGAGTCCCACCATGGCGCCGACGAAGAACGAGATCGCCGCAAGCCTGGCCAAGATCCCGGCGCCGGACGGCCGGCCGCTCACCGACAGCGGCGCTCTGTCCGACATCGTCGTGACCGACGGTAAGGTGTTCTTCTCGATCAGCGTCGATGCGGCTGCGGTGCCGCGCTGGGAGCCGGTGCGCAAGGCGGCGGAAGCCGCGGTGCGTGGCATGCCGGGTGTCCAGTCGGTGATGGTCGCGCTGACCGCCGAACGCGCTCCCGGTCGCGCGCCGGCCGGCGGCGACGCGCCGCGCCGTGCAGGTCCCGGCGCCGGCGCTCGGGGCGGCCCGAGTTCCGCGCAGGCGCCCGAGGGCGTGAAAGCCATCATTGCGGTCGCGTCCGGCAAGGGCGGCGTCGGCAAGTCGACGACCGCCGTCAACTTGGCGCTGGGGCTGCGCGACATCGGATTGAAGGTCGGCATGCTCGATGCGGACATCTATGGGCCCTCGGTCCCCAAGCTGCTCGCCATTCGCGGACGGCCGCAGACGATCGGCGGTACGCGGCTGTTGCCGATGGACGGTTATGGGCTGAAGGTGATGTCGATCGGGTTCCTCGTCGAGGAGGAAACGCCGATGATCTGGCGCGGCCCGATGGTGATGTCGGCGCTTACCCAGATGCTGCGCGACGTGGAGTGGGGCGCGCTCGACGTCATGGTGGTGGATATGCCACCCGGCACCGGCGATGCCCAGCTCACCATGGCGCAACAGGTGCCGCTCGCCGGCGCCATCATCGTCTCGACGCCGCAGGATCTCGCGTTGATCGACGCGCGCCGCGGCATTGCCATGTTCGGCCGCGTCAACGTGCCGGTGCTCGGCATCGTCGAGAACATGAGCTACTTCCTGTGCCCGCAATGCGGCGGCCGCTCGGACATTTTCGGTCATGGCGGGGCGCGTCACGAAGCCGAGCGGCTCGGCGTGCCGTTCCTGGGCGAGGTGCCGCTCGACATGGCGATCCGCGAGACCTCCGATTCCGGCCGGCCGGTGGTCGCGACCGATCCGGACGGACCGCATGCCGCGGCCTATCGGGCGATCGCCGCCAAGGTGCGCGACCAGCTTGGCGGCGGAACGAGACCGGTCCGGCCGCCGCCCAAGATCGTCATCGAGGCGTGAGGTCCGAAATCGGCTGGATTTCACGGGCGCTCTCGGCCATGTTGGAGGGCGATCGCAGTCGCCAGCGACCTGCGCACATAGGCCATGACCGGCCCTGATTTCGGCCTTTCAGGGGAGAGGTGCATGAAACGTCGGGAGTTTCTACAGGCGGCAGGTCTTGGCCTCGCCGCGACGGCAATCGCCAAGCCAGCCATCGCTCAGTCGATGCCCGAGCTCAAATGGCGGCTGACGTCGAGCTTCCCCAAATCCCTCGACACCATCTACAGCGCGGCGGAGATTTTTTCCAAGGCCGTCGCCGAGGCGAGCGACAACAAGTTCCAGATCCAGGTCTTCGCCGCGGGCGAATTGGTGCCCGGCCTGCAGGCGGCCGACGCGGTGACCAACGGCACGGTCGAGATGTGCCACACGGCCTCATACTACTATGTCGGCAAGGACCCGACCTTCACGTTCGGCACGGCGCTGCCGTTCGGGCTCAACCAGCGCATGATCGACGCTTGGATGTTCTCCGGCGGCGGCGTCGACCTGATGAATGGCTTCTACAAGAAGTACAACATCTATGCCATTCCGGCCGGCAACACCGGTGCCCAGATGGGCGGCTGGTTCCGCAAGGAGATCAAGGAGGTCTCCGACCTCAACGGCCTCAAGATGCGCATCGGCGGATTCGCCGGACGCGTGCTGGCGAAGGTCGGCGTCGTGGCCCAGCAGCTCGCCGGCGGCGACATCTATCCGGCGCTCGAGAAGGGCACGATCGATGCCGCCGAATGGGTGGGGCCGTACGACGACGAGAAGCTCGGCTTCCATAAGGTCGCGCAGTACTACTATTACCCAGGCTGGTGGGAAGGCGGGCCCATGCTGCACAATTTCGTCAACATCGCCAAATGGAACGAGCTGCCCAAGACCTACCAGTCGATCGTCCATTCGGCGTCCCATGTCGCCAACACGCTGATGCAGGCGAAGTATGACGCGGTCAACCCGGCTGCCCTCAAGCGGCTGGTCGCGGCCGGCGCCCAGCTGCGTCCGTTCACGCAGCCGGTGATGGAAGCCTGCTTCAAGTCCGCAAACGAGCTCTATTCCGAGACGTCGGCCGCCAATGCGGATTTTAAGAAGGTCTACGACGCCGTCGTCGCCTTCCGGGCCGACCAATATCTATGGTGGCAGGTCGCCGAGTATGGGTTCGACACGTTCATGATCCGCTCGCGCACCCGCGCTTGAACGGCCAACGTCGTGTTGCAGACGGAGCGTGTCCTGAGTTTCAACCGAGCAGGACATGCCCTACAATGCCCACCTCAATCCAAAACCTTCTCCCCGCCAGCGGGGGCGACAGAACAGGTGACGTCATGAAACGCCGTGAATTCCTCAAGAGTGCCGGCATCGGTCTGACTGCATCGGCGGTTGCTGCGCCGGCCATCGCCCAATCCACGCCGGAAATAAAATGGAGGCTGACGTCAAGCTTCCCGAAATCGCTCGACACGCTGTGGGGGGCTGCCGAGACCTTTGCCAAATACGTCGGCGAGAGCACCGACAACAAATTTCAAGTGCAGACCTTTGCCGCGGGCGAGATCGTTCCCGGGCTGCAGGCGGCCGATGCGGTGAGCAACGGGACCGTCGAGGCGTGTCACACCGCGACCTACTATTACATCGGCAAGGATCCGACCTTCGCGTTGTTCTGCGCCGTCCCGTTCGGGCTCAACTCACGCCAGCAGAACGCGTGGTTCTACGATGGCGATGGCCTCAAGCTGATGAACGATTTCACCAAGAAGTACAATCTCTACAATCTGCTGGCCGGCAACACCGGCTGTCAGATGGGTGGTTGGTTTCGCAAGGAGATCAAGGAAGTCGCCGACTTGAGCGGGCTCAAGTTCCGCATCGGCGGATTCGCCGGAAACGTGTTGGCGAAGCTCGGCGTCGTCGCCCAGCAGATCGCCGGCGGCGACATCTATCCGGCGCTCGAAAAGGGCACGATCGATGCGGCGGAATGGGTCGGGCCCTATGACGACGAGAAGCTCGGCTTCTACAAGGTCGCGCAATACTATTATTATCCGGGCTGGTGGGAAGGCGGAACGGCCAACCACCTGATGATCAATCTTCAGAAATGGAACGAGCTGCCCAAGAATTATCAGGCGATTGTTGCGGCCGCAGCCGCATACGCCAATAGCGAAGAGCAGGCCAAGTACGATTCGCGCAATCCTGCGGCGTTGAAACGGCTGATCGCGAACGGCACGCAGCTCAAGCCCTTCAGTCAGCCGATCATGGAAGCGTGTCTCAAGGCCTCCAACGAGCTCTATACGGAAACATCGGCCAGAAATGCGGACTTCAAAAAGGTCCATGACAACCTGGTGGCCTTCCGCAATGAGGAATATCTGTGGTGGCAGGTGGCGGAATACACGTATGACACGTTCATGATTCGCAGCCGGACGCGCGCCTGACGAAACTTCTTCTGCTTTTGGCGCCGGAGCTGCGGCTCCGGCGCCTTCATTACTGGTGCGACGATGAGGCGAGCGCTGATTTCAACCTGACCAGAGATACTCTAGAATGACCGGTGCGAGCGGGGCGACAGAACAGGTGACGTCATGAAACGCCGTGAGTTTCTCAAATGCGCCGGCATCGGCCTGACTGCTTCGGCTGTCGCCGCGCCCGCCATTGCGCAGTCCATGCCGGAAACCAAGTGGCGGCTGACCTCGAGTTTTCCGAAGTCGCTCGACACTTTGTGGGGGGCTGCCGAGGTTTTCGCCAAATCGGTCGCCGAGGCGACCGACAACAAATTCCAGATTCAGGCCTTCGCGGCGGGCGAGATCGTGCCCGGCCTGCAGGCCGCCGACGCGGTGACGAACGGCACGGTCGAGATGTGCCAGACCGCCGCCTACTATTTCATCGGCAAGGATCCGACTTTCGCGCTGCCGTGCGCGGTGCCGTTCGGCCCCAATGCGCGCCAGCAGAACGCCTGGCAATATCACCACGGCGGCATCGAGTTGATGAACGAGTTCTTCAAGAAATACAACATTTATGGGCTGCCGGCCGGCAACACCGGCTGCCAGATGGGCGGCTGGTTCCGCAAGGAGATCAGGGAGCCCGCCGACTTCAGCGGATTGAAGATGCGGATCGGCGGTTACGCCGGCCTGGTGATGGCCAAGCTCGGCGTGGTGGCGCAGCAGGTCGCCGGCGGCGATCTCTATGCAGCGCTGGAGAAGGGCACCATCGACGCGGCAGAATGGGCCGGCCCCTATGACGACGAACGGCTGGGACTGAGCAAGGTCGCGCCTTATTACTACTTCCCAGGTTGGTGGGAAGGCGGCGCGATGCTGCACAACTTCGTCAATCTGAAAAGCTGGGACTCGCTGACGCCCACTTACAAATCGATCCTGCGCACCGCCTCTGAAATGGCCAATGGCTGGATGCTTGCGAAATACGACGCGTTCAATCCGCCGGCGCTGAAGCGCCTGCTGGCGCAAGGAACGCAGATGCGGCCTTTCCCGCCCTCGGTGATGGACGCTTCGCTGAAGGCATCGCTGGAATTGTACGACGAAGTGTCGAAGACCAATCCCGCCTTCAGGGCCGCTTGGGAATCCACGCTTGCCTTCCGCAACGATCAATATCTGTGGTGGCAGGTGGCGGAATATTCGTACGACAATTACATGATCCGCACGCGCCCGCGCGGGTGAGTCCTTCATTTGAGCATGCTTTTATTCGCCGAAATAGAGCGGCGGCGGCGCATCGGGTATCTGCAATTCAAATTGCTTGTTCGGATCTAGCAGCGTTGGTTTACTGAT
>JBJMSU010000031.1:0-6011 GCA_045801465.1 Xanthobacteraceae bacterium
GTGAAGCGAGCCCGAAGCGAGTCCTGAGCGATGGCGACAAACAAATTCATCTCCATCGAAGGCATCGCCAAGCGGTTTCCCGCTGCGGGCGGCGGCACCACAACGGTGTTCGAGGACCTTTGGCTGCCGATGCAGCGCGGCGACTTCACCTGCATCATCGGCCATTCCGGCTGCGGCAAGACCACGGTGCTCAACATTCTCGCCGGCCTCGACGAGCCGTCGGCCGGCACCGTGATCGTCGACAACCAGGCGATCGAGGGCCCGAGCCTCGACCGCGCGGTGATCTTCCAGACCCACGCGCTGCTGCCGTGGCGATCGGTGATGGGTAACGTCGCCTATGCGGTGTCGTCGAAATGGCGGAAGTGGAAGACGCCGCGGGTGCACGAGCGGGCGCAGAAGTTCATCGATCTGGTCGGCCTCACCGGCGCCGAGGCCAAGCGGCCGGCCGAGCTGTCCGGCGGCATGAAGCAGCGTGTCGGCATCGCGCGGGCGCTCTCGATCGAGCCGAAGATCATGCTGATGGACGAGCCGTTCTCGGCGCTCGACGCGTTGACGCGCGGCACGCTGCAGGACGAGGTGCGCCGGATCTGCGTCACCACCGGGCAGACCGCGTTCATGATCACCCATGACGTGGACGAGGCGATCTACCTCGCCGACCGCATCGTGCTGATGACCAACGGGCCCGACGCGATCCTCGCCGAGATCGTCGAGAACCCGCTGCCCAAGGCGCGCATGCGCGTCGATATCCACCGCCATCCGCTCTATTATACGACGCGCAACCACATCATCGATTTTCTGGTGAGCCGCAGCCGCACCTATCTCACCGAGGTGGGAAAACAGCTTGACCCGCGCCACGTGCCGGTGGTGCGCATGCGCGCGCGCGAGTCCACGCAGGCCGTGGCAAGCTCGTCGGCGGGGCGGCGCGAGCATCATCACGGCGAAAAGCAGATGTCTTGAAGCCGCCAGCGAAGCTGGCCCGAACTCGCGTTCGGGTGAGGCTGACTTCGCCAAGAACACACTCTCACGAGCCAAGGAGACCCGGATGAACCGTGCCGACCTCACCGAAAAAATCCTCGACATCAAGCGCGAGAAGGGCTGGACGTGGAAATACATCCACCAGCAGATCGGCGGCTTCTCGCCGGTGCTGCTCACCGGCGCCCTGCTCGGGCAGATGAAGCTCACCAAGCCGCAGGCCGCCAAGGCGGCCGAGCTGTTCGGCTTGAGCAAGGCGGAAACCGCGCTCCTCAACGAGGTGCCGATGCGCGGCGCCGGCGTGCCGATGCCGCCCACCGACCCGCTGATCTATCGGTTCTACGAACTGGTGATGGTCAACGGGCCGGCCTGGAAGGCGCTGATCGAGGAAGAGTTCGGCGACGGCATCATGTCGGCGATCGACTTCGACATGCAGATCGAGCGCCTGCCCAACCCCAAAGGCGACCGCGTCAAGATCACCATGTCGGGCAAGTTCCTTCCCTACAAATATTACGAAAGCACCGGCAACATCCCGGAGTACGGATATAAGGAGGAGTGAAAAGTTCGTTCGGTTGTCATCACCGGGCCGCCGCATAGCGGCGCGTTCCGGTGATCTCGCTGAGCTTGGCAAGCCGGTTCACATTCAAACGGGATGGCCGGGACGAGCCGGCCATGACGCGACCATGGAGCAAGCTACAGCCCGAACGGATAGGTCTCGGGAACGCCTTTGCGTGGCTTGGCCGGCAGCGGCGTGACGGCGCGGGTTTCTTCGAGCCAGACGTAGGCGTCGAACTGGTCGGGGAGCGAGGCGTCGAAGTAGTGGCTCGCGAGCTCCGTCTCCGGCCGGTAGATCACGCCGATCGCCCGTTCGAGGCGCGGATACAAGAGCCCGTCGCGCAAGGCGGTGGCGTGTCCTTCGCGCAGGTCGACGAGGAATCGTTCGATCCCGCTGTCGCGGCAGAGCCGCTCGTAGCTGTCGCGATGCGCCGCGCGCACCTGCTTGATCTCCATCGGCCCGTCCCAGTCGGAGGCCGCCGCGACGGTGCCGCGGTCGGTGCCGAAGCCGATGAGGACGGCCTCCTTGCCGAACCGCTCGCGGCACAACTGGCCGATGTTGATCTCCTCGCGCATCAGGCCCATCTCGGTCGCCGCCGCATTGCCGATATGCGAATTGTGCGCCCACACCACGGCCTTGGCGCCGTCGCCGCGCCATGCCAGCAGCTCATCCAGGGTGGCGAACATATGGCGGTCGCGCAGGTTCCACGACTCGGCGGCGCCGTAATACATGACGCGGTAATAGCGCTCGGCCGCAGCGATCAGCCGCGCGTTCTGTGCCGCATCGATGAAGTCGTCGCCGTCGCGGCGCTGATAGTCCATCTGCTTTTCGAACAGCTCGCGCAGCATCGCCATCACGGGCTGTTCGCATTTGGCATACCCGGTGGTGAGCGCGGCGCGGCCGTAGGTCGCCGGGTCCTTCTGCCAGGGCATGAGGCAGCCATAGCGTTCGCGCGCCACGCGGGCGGCGTCGGGATCGATCTTGTCGAGATAGTCGATCACCGCGCGGATGGCGGCGTTCATGTTGTAGAGATCGAGGCCGAAGAAGCCGGCGCGGCGCGCCGGTTCCACCCATTGGTTGTGGGCGCGCAGCCAGTCGACGAAATCGTCGACCTCGACGTTGCGCCACATCCACGTCGGGAAGCGCTGGAAGGCCGGCTCGGTGGCGGCGCGCGGCGCCTTGTGGCGCACGTAGCGGTCGATCGCCGCCGCATCCGGCCAGTCCGCCTCGACCGCAACGATGCTGAAGCCGTGCTGCTCGATGAGGCGGCGGGTGATGGCGTCGCGCGCGCGATAGAACTCCGAGGTGCCGTGGGTGGCCTCGCCGAGCAGCACCACGCGGGCCTGCGCAAACCGATCGAACAGGCGGCCGAAGGCAGGATCTGCGAAGGCGGGCAGAGGCTCGGCGGCGTCCCGCAGCAGCTCGGCCGGCTCGCGGCGCAGCACCGTCGGCGGCCGCGGCTGCATCCGGGTTGTCCCGTCGTCACCATCGCCGGTCGACTCCCGCCAGCCATGCTGGCCGATCAGCGGCACGAACCTGACCGACCCGAGATCCTCCTCCTGGTACTCCTTCTCCCCCGTGCGCACGACCTTCACCAGCCGTTGCGCGCCGGCCAGCTCACCGATCGGCAGGACGAGGCGGCCGCCGATCTTGAGCTGCGCGTGCAGCGCTTCGGGAATTTCCGGGCCGCCCGCCGCCACGATGATGGCGTCGAACGGGGCGGCTTCCGGCCAGCCCAACGTGCCGTCGCCGTGGCGCACCTTGATGTTGCGGTAACCGAGCTCGGCGAGCCGCCGCTTTGCCGCTTCCGCCAGCGCGCGGTGACGCTCGATCGTGTAGACCTCGCCGGCGATCTCGCTGAGCACGGCCGCCGCATAACCGGACCCGGTGCCGACATCGAGCACGCGGTCGCCGCGCTTGACTTCCGCCGCCTCGATCATGAGCGCGACGATATAGGGCTGCGAGATCGTCTGGGCTTCGTCGATCGGCAGCGGGCTGTCCTCGTAGGCGAACTCCTCCAGGCCGGGCGTCACGAACCCTTCGCGCGGCACCCGGCGCATGGCGGAGAGCACACGCGGGTCGGCAATGCCGCGTCCCGCGATCTGCCGTTCCACCATGCGGTCGCGCTCGACCGTCCTGTCCTGGGTGCGTGTGGCCGCTTGCGCCATGATCGGACGCCGTTTCGCAAGGCCTCTCTACAGCGAACGTCGCATCCCACCGGAGGTTCCGGGCCGTAAAACCAAAGCGCCCGCCGGTGAGGCGGGCGCCGGTCGCTTAACTCATCGAGACGCCAGTCGGCGCGGTCCCCGGGTCTGCAGCGCGAAGCCCCTCCGTAGCGGTGCAACGCTATCCCCGTCCCGGTTCGTTTCGTGAACAGCAAACCGGGGTCCCGGGTCTGCAGCGCACCGCTTTCGCGCTGCGCTGCGCCCGGGACAAGCCGTTGTCTTAAGCCTTGAGCGTCGCCAACACGCGGTCGGGCGTGAACGGCAGGTGGGTGAGCCGCTTGCCAGTCAGCCGGAAGAACGCGTTGGAGATGGCGCCGGCGATGAACGGATTGCCGATCTCGCCGAGGCCGGTCGGCCGCGTGTCCACGTCGATGAAGGAGACGTGCATCTCCTCCGGCAGGTCGGACATGCGCATCAGGTTGTAGTCGTGGAAGTTCGACTGCTCCACGGCACCGTCCTTGAGCGTCACCCGCTCGTGCAGCACGCTGGAGAGGCCGTAGAGGATGGCGCTCTCCACGTTGGCCTTGGCGGCGCCGGGCGTGACGATGACGCCGCCGTCGATCGCGGTCCACACCTTGTGCACCCGGATCTTGCCGCTGGTGCGGTCGAGCGAGATCTCGACCACGCCGGCGCCGAGCGAGCCTGAGCGCTCGGTCACCGAGATGCCGAGCGCGCGTCCGTCCGGCCGCTTGGCGCTCCAGTCGCACATCTGCGCCACGCTCTCGAAGCACTTGCGCGCCTTCGGCGTGATCGACATGCGCTGGAAGCGGAACTCGATCGGGTCCAGGCCGGCGTCCGTCGCCATCTGGTCGACGAAGCTCTCGATCGCGAACGTGTTGAACACGTGCCCGACCGCCCGCCAGTGCTTGAGGCGAATGCCGTGCGACACCCCGCGCCGCTCGATGTGCTGATTGGGGATGTCGTAGTAGAGCGGCTTGATGCCGGTATGCAGCAGCACGCCGCCGTCGCCGACGACGCAGTGCTTCCAGCCCGTCACCTTGCCGCTCGCGTCGGTCGCCGCCTCCAGGCACTGGAACGACTGCGGGCGGAACATGCCGTGGGCGATGTCCTCCTCGCGCGTCCAGATCAGCTTCACCGGCCGGCGCACCTCCTTGGCGATGCGCGCGCACTCGGCCGCGTAGTCGCCAAGCGAGCGGCGGCCGAAGCCTCCGCCCATGTAGCACTGGTGCATGGTGACCTGCTCGGGCTTCAGCCCGAGCGCCTTGGCGACCTCGTCGCGGGTGGCGTCGGGCGCCTGGCTGCCTTCCCACACCTCCGCCGTGGTGCCGGAGTCGCCGATGCGCACCACCGCGTTGAGCGGCTCCATCTGCGCGTGGTAGCCGTAGTCGCTGCGGAACTCGGCGTGATAGGTCTTGGCCGCGCCGGCGAAGGCGGCGTTCACGTCGCCCTTCTTCTCCAGGTCGGTCGTCTCGGCCTTGGGATCGGCGTGCACCTTGACGTAGGCCTCGAGCGCCTGCGCCGAGTCGTAGCCGTCCGCCGCGCCGTTCTTCCACGTCGCCTTGAGCGCGTTGCGCGCCGCCATCGCCTGCTCGAAATGCTCGGCGACGATGCCGATGCCGTTTCCCAGCCGCACGGTGGCGAGCACGCCGGGCATTTTCTTGATCTCGGCGTCGTTCCAATTCTCCGGCGTGCCGGTGTGCACCGGCGCGTGCAGGGCGGTGGCATAGACCATCCCGGGCAGCTTGACGTCGATCGCGTATTGCGCGGTGCCGTTCACCTTGAGCGGCGTGTCGCGCCGCGGCATGGTCCTGCCGATGAGCCGGAAGTCCTTCCTGGCTTTAAGCTCCTTGGCGTCGACGGTGGGCAGCATCGCCGGAATCTTGCCGAAGGCGGCGATCTCGCCGTAGCTCAGACGCGCCCCGTTGGCGGGATTGATGACGGTGCTCGGCTCGGTCTTCAAGGTCGCGGCATCGACGCCCCATTTCTCCGCCGCGTTCGCCAGCAGCACCTTGCGCACCTGGGCGCCGGCGGTGCGCAGGTTCGCGTAGTAGAGCTGAACCGCGCGGCTGCCGACGATCGCCATCATCCGCTGGTTCTGGAACGTGTAGCCGTAAACGTCGGCATCGGCCGGCGCGAATTCGATCTTCACCTTCGACCAGTCGGCGTCCATCTCCTCGGCGATGATGAGCGGGATCGCGGTCTGCGAGCCCTGCCCCATCTCGACCGCCGGATTGACGATGAAGATCGTGCCGTCCGGGGACAGGCTCGCCCAGGCGTTCACCCGCTTCGCGCCCGCG
>JBJMSU010000039.1:0-21564 GCA_045801465.1 Xanthobacteraceae bacterium
CGCCTGCGTCTGGGTCACGACGACGCCGCTCGCCACCGAACTGCTGACCGTGCGGTTCCCCGTGTACGTGACGTCGTCGCCGCTGCCGATGAGCGACAAGGCGTCGCTACGGGTCGTGTTGGTCGGCAGCGACGTTTGCACGATGCTCGCGCCGGCCTGATGATCGACGCTGAGCGCGTTGCCGCCCTGGGTCTCGAACTCGAGACCGAAAGCCGTGACGGACGCCGCCGGGCCCGGGCTCGGGCCGTTGATGGTTGCGCTGATGCCGTCGTTGTAACGCCACGCGCGCGTGCCGGCCGTGATCGGTGTGGCGGCGTTGTCGGTGCGGGCGTCCGTGGTTGCTGTGGTATCGACTGCAATGAGGACCGGATTATTGTTAGTTGCCGTGATCGACATCGACACCTGCCTCTATGCTACCCGTGGCGCGTCAACGAAGGCGCATGACTCCACCGTGCCGGCTGAGGCCTCAGTCGGCAGTTCATCACCTATGCTTCCGTCCGGAATGCTTGTGCCAAGCAGGCACCGATGGCCCCTCGCCACCCTCTGGCGTTCTTATTGAGCCCCAGGCGACCCTACCAAGACGCTGGCGTCGGCACAAACACAAACGTCGGCCCCAAGCTCGACCCGTGGACAAATCTCGCCTTTAAGTGAGCCACGGTTGCCTTTCGGGCAGCCGGACAGCAGCAAGGTCGGCCGGTAAGCATCGACAATGATGAACAGACAAGCGGCTGTCTTCCTTTAGTTCAAGACGGAGTTTTTTCAGGATAGAACTGCGAGCATGCGATCACCAGATGCCGACCTCGATCCAACGCAGCACAGCGGACTGACATGAAAATCCATCAGGAAGTCTCGGTGACGGCGCCGGCCCAGGTCGCCAACATCTTCGGCTATTTCGATTGTGCCGGTTTTCTGTGCAAGGCTCCGCCCCAGAACGAGAGCGATGTCGGCGGAGTCGGCGACGTGATCACGGTGCAATTTGCCGACGGCGAACCATCCTCGATCGCGGTCGAATACCTGCTTCGCACCTGTGACGAGCAGGGCTATTGGGGCGAGATCGCGGAATTCTCCTCGCTCATGAATGACGTCAAAGCCCACCCGGAGCTCGACATCATCACCCACCTGACGCGCAAGACATTGAGCCTGATCGCGGAGAGAGAGCCCGAGCTCGCCCATCTCACCACGCAGCCGATCCGCATTTCCGTCGTCAAGTGCCTTCCTGCCGGTCGCGTGGGCGTTGGCCTCGGAAGCTCGGCCTCGAGCACCGCCGTGGTCGTCGCGATCGACCGCCTGTTCGGAGACGTGATCAGAAGGTTGGAAGACGAGGAGCGAAAAAGAACCGGAAAGGACGCCAATCTCCGCCTGGACCTGATGGCCGACGGCGAGTGGCTCGTGTCCGGCGCGCGGTTCTACGACAACGTCGCTCCGCTGCTGCGTGGAGGCCTGGTGTTTATTTCCGATCGCGATGCCGCAATCACGATCGACGATCTCGAATGGCCGCGGGATCTCCATCTGGTGACGGTCACGCCCAACCTGTCTTTGGAAACTCGCGTGATGCGCGAGATCGTCCGCGGCAAGGTGGTCAATATCTTCGACGTCTCCAGTGAGACGAGGCGACGAACCGAAGTCATGATCGGCCTCATGCAGAAGGACGTGGAGCGGATCATCCGGCTTTCCAACCGGAGCATCATCGAGGACGTCCGCTGGCCCCTGATCGGGGGACACGACAAGCTGAGAAAGCACGTTGAGGACCGGCGAGCGGCGGGGTTGAACATTTCGCTGGGAATTTCCGGTTCCGGACCGACGATCTATTGCCTGGCGGATTCCGAGGCGGTCGCCAACCAGCTGGGCGAGGAGCTCTACCTCGTCTGGAAGAGCCTCAACATCGACAGCTGGTGGTTCGTCCAGGAGTTCAATCCGGGGGGCATCAACGTCTTTCGTTCGAAATAACCGGGGCGACGATCGATCTGCGGCCGCCTCGCGAGCGGCGTCATCAAATCGTTGGAGACCACGATGCCGCTGACCCGACGCAAGCTCATCGGTGCCATGGCGCGACTCGGCGGCGCCGGCGCCGCGTACGAGACGCTCGCCGCGTGGGAGTTCCTGCGACCTCCAGCGGCGAAAGCGGCAGCCCTCGAGCTGCCGCGCGATTCCGGCGCGGGCAACACGGTGGCCATTCTGGGCGCGGGCGTGGCCGGTCTGTGCGCGGCCTATGAGCTCGACCGTGCCGGCTACGACTGCGTGATCCTCGAAGCGAGCCAGCGGATCGGTGGTCGCAGCCTCACGCTTCGCCGCGGCGACAGCTTTGCCGAGGTGGGCCACCCGCCGCAGCAATGCCAGTTCGACGACGGGTTATGGCTCAATGCCGGGCCTGGACGCATTCCCCACCATCACGTTCAGGTCATCGACTATTGCCGGCAGTTCGGCGTGGCGTTGCAGCCCTTCATCTTCGCCAGCCGCGCCAACCTGGTGCACTCGGGCTTCATCGGCAACGGCAAGACCATGCAGGTGCGGCGCGCGCTTTATGATCTGCAGGGGCATGTCGCCGAACTGCTCGACAAGTGCACCAGCAAGGCGGATTTGCACCTGCCGGTGACCGGCAACGACCTCGACAAGCTGCGCGAGATGCTGGCGACGTTCGGCGGCCTGACCAAGATCGAGAGCGCCGGGAAGACGAGCTATTCCTACCACAACCAGTTTGGCCGTGCCGGCTATGAAATCCCGCCGGGTCTTGCCGGTGAGCCCGGCAAGCCTTTGAGCCCGCTCGCGCTCGACGAGATTCTGCGCTCGAACGTGTGGAACGACTACATCTTCCGCGAGGCGGAATATTTCTGGCAGGCCTCGCTGCTCGAACCGGCGGGCGGCATGGACCATTTCGTCAAGGCGTTCGCGCGCCAGCCGTTGCGCCGCCAGCCCGGAACGATCGAGGGCCTGGTCCGCCAGGGTGCGGCCGTGACGGCGATCGATATTGCCAGCGACAAGGTCACGGTGGCGTATCGTGATGGCGGCGGCGAGCGCACACTCGTTGCCGACTACTGCGTGTGCACGATCCCGGTGCCGATCTTCAAGGCGCTGAAGACGAACCTGCCGACCGCCTACATGGACGCGGCGCGCCGGCTGCCGGTGCAGGCCGCCGGCAAGGTGGGCTTTCAGGCCGATCGCTTCTGGGAAACCAAGGAGCAGATTTATGGCGGCATTTCGTGGACAACCGACGTCATCACGCAGATCTGGTATCCATCCTCGGGATTCCTCGGAGCGAAGGGCGTGCTGACCGGCGCCTACATGTACGGGACGGCGGCGGAGGGTTTCAACGCACGGCGCGTCGCCGAGCGCCTGGAGATCGCCAAGGAGCAGGGCGAAAAATTGCATCCCGGCTATGCCAATCTGGTCGCGCAGGGCCTCGCCATCGGTTGGAACAACATGGAGTTCGCACGCTTCGGCTGGGCCGACGAGAGCGATCCCGCCTTCGGCCCCCACGCCGAAATGCTGGCGACGCCGCAAGGCCGTTTCCACATGGCCGGCGACCAGATCACCTATTGGAGCGGCTGGCAGGAGGGCGCGGTCATCAGCGCGCTCGCGGCGGTGAAGTGGATCGATCGGCAGGTGAACCCGGTGGCAACGCGGCGCGGATGATCAGCACGGAGGCAGCCTGTTGCGGCGGCGCGGCCGATCCGCTTCCACGTCGGAGTTGGAGCGTGCAGGTCGGTTGGTGTAGCGTTCGCGCAGGCGCTCACGAGACGAGGTTGCGACATTCTGCAGACCGCAAAGTGAGCACGTCAAAGGGTGCTCACTGCCTCGCGGCTCGCAGAGGGGAGTTCGAGATGACCGAACGCATCACGACCATCATGGGCCAATCCGTCCGTCGAGCGGGCGGTGCCGGCACGACGGTCGTTATCGCGGCCCTTGTCATGCTGGCGTCGGCGAACGCGCAATCCGATTACCCCAACCGCCCGGTGACGCTGATCGTCCCGTACGGGGCGGGAGGCGTGGCGGATACCGGGATGCGCATCGTGGCGGAGAGCCTGACCGGCCGGCTCAAACAGGCCTTCGTCGTCGACAACCGGCCCGGGGCCGGCGGCATCGTGGCGGCGAAAGCCGGCGCCACGGCTGCGCCCGACGGCTACACGCTCCTGATGACCGGCAACAACAACGCGATCAGCGCGTCCCTGTTCAAATCGCTGCCCTACAATGTGCTCACCGATTTCGCCTCGACATCGACCACGTCATTCTTCGACCTCCTGATCGTGACGCGGGCAGGGTCTCCGCTGAAAACCGTGCAGGACGTGGTCAGGGCGGCGCGCGCCAACCCCGGGAAGCTCAACATCGCCACGACCAATCCGGGGAGCACCCAGAACCTCGCCGCCGAGCTTTTCCGAAGCGTGACCGGTATCGAGGCGACCATCGTTCCGTTCCGAACGTCGCCTGACATCGCGACCGCGCTCATGCGCGGCGATATCGACGTCGCGTTCGAGTTCTACGCCGCGGTGCAAGGGCTGATCGCCGATAGCAAGATCGCTGCCCTGGCCTCCACCGGCCCCAAGCGCACGGCCTATCTGCCCGACGTGCCGACCGCGCAGGAAAGCGGCATCAAGGACTTCGAGGTCGTGAGCTGGAACGGAATTTCCGTGCCCGCCGCAACGCCCAAAGCGGTGGTCGAGACGCTCACGCGGGCCATCAATGACGTGCTGCCGAATCCCGAGGTCCAGGAGAAATCGCGAAAGCTCGGCATGGAAATGCGCGGGAGCACCCCGGAAGAGATGACGCAGCGCATGAAGGACGACATTGCCAAGTGGGCGGCGGTGATCGAGAAAGCCGGCATTCCGAAGCACGAGTAAGGCGGGTACGCTGCGGTACGCCGGGCCTGTTTGAGAAGTCGCGACGACAACAAGGTATCCGCCAACGGAGCCAAAGGGAGGAAAACCAGGATGCGCAGCGATCTTCGCCGGCCGATCTTCGCCGTTGCCTGCTTGGCCGCCGTTGCTCTCGCCCCGCAGGTCGGGAGCGCGCAAGTGGCGCGAACGGAGCTTCATGCAATCCCGACGCTCACCATGTCGGATCGCCAATTCCTTACCGGCGATAGGAACGGCGTTCCGGTCACGATCGGCGGCGTGTTGCGGCTTCCACGCCTGGGAACGGAGCGGCTGCCGGCGGTTGTCCTGGTGCACGGCTCAGGCGGCATCGGCGGAAACGTCGATCGCTGGGCGCAGGAACTCAACGGCATCGGCGTGGCGACGTTCATCATCGACAGCTTCACGGCGCGGGGAATCCAGAGCACGAGCGCCAACCAGGCGCTGCTCGGCCGCTTGAACATGGTCCTCGACGTCTACCGCAGCCTGGCGCTGCTCTCCGCGCATCCGCGCATCGACCCGGCGAGAATTGTCCTGATGGGATTTTCCCGCGGAGGACAGGCGACCCTCTATGCCAGTCTGAAGCGCTTCGAGCGCATGCATGGCCCCGAAGGGGCGGCATTTGCCGCCTTTATCCCGTTCTATGCCCCTTGCTTCACCACCTACCTCGAAGATGAGGACGTCAGCGACAAGCCCATTCGCCTCTTTCACGGAATCGCCGACGATTATGTTCCGGTGGCGCCCTGCCGTAGCTATGTCGAACGCCTGCGGAAAGCCGGAAAAGACGTGACGTTGACCGAGTATCCCGGTGCCCATCACGCGTTCGACAATCCTGTCCTGAAGGAGGGGCCGCAGTTGGCGCCGCAGTCGCAAACCACCCGCCGCTGCATTATGAAGGAAGAGCCCGCGGGCGTCATCATCAACGCGGAGACGAAGCAGCCCTTCACCATGGAGGACCCGTGCGTCGAGCGCGGGCCGCATGTCGGCCACAACGCCGCAGCGACCTCGGCCGCCACACAAGCGGTGAAGGAATTTCTGCGGACGAATCTCAAGCTGAACTGACTTTGCGCCTGCTTGCACGCGTGCGTCCGCTGGGAGCGCGATCGGGCCGAAAACTCCTGAACGTGATCGAATAGCGCAGGCCGTCGACCGGCGGAATACTGTGCTCCCATTGGTCGCGCGCAGGTCCGCGCAACAGGTAGGCCGAGCGCGGCTGCGCCACGATCGCGGCACGTTCCCAGGCGGCCCCGCTCTTCCTGCGGAAGCGGAACACGCAGGCCGAGATGAGCGAGATCCCGATCACATCGCCGAACATGTGCTTGTCCTTGTGCCATCCGATCGCGGCGCCGGCCGGATATTCGGTCAGCAGGACGTGCTGCAGTTCATCGGGATCGAGGCCGGCGAAGTTCGCGGCGCTCTCCCGTGCCGGGAGGAGTTGAGCCGGCATGTCGTCGGCCTTCTGCAGCTCGCTTTGGGTGAAGTCGTACTTCCAGCCGAAGGAGACGACGCGGCGCTTGCCGCGATAAGGACCAAACTCGAATTCCCGGAACGGGAGGTCGGCAAACCAGGCGACGAGAGCCCGCTCCTCGGCAGGAATGAGCAGGTGATCGCGATAGGCGAAGCCTTCCGGCAGATTGCGCGGGGCGTCGAACAGACCGGGCTGGTGTTTGCGAGCGGAGGCCATCAAAGCTTGCAAAGCGCGGCCAGGCGGAATGTTCCATCGCTGTGCTGACGCCGGAGCACCGAGGCCGCTCCGCTCGAATTCTTCGGAAATTGCGGGACATCACGGTCGCAGCGAATTGTCAGGACTGCTTCGGCTCGCGATCGTTCAACGGACGGCGCGAAGCCGTGCGGCAAAGCTTTGCCCGCCGGACATCTGCGGGTTGGATGGTTCGTATCCCTGTTTGCGCTCTCTTGCGAATACGATGGAACGGGCAATGACGAACGCGTCTTGCAGGTTATCGGTCTTGGGGATGGCTTGGCTGAAAAACGCTCTTCCAAAGTAGGTCCACGTTGCCCTCTTTTCGCAGCCGAAAGACGGATGTGTCGCATCAGCCGCCGTTATCACGAGCGTCTCTGGATCGGCCAGCGGAACGAAAATTCCGGAGAAGCACGCCGAGATGACGAGAACCTTTTTGCGCGCCCCGGTCTCGCGCAGGAAAGTCCCGACCTGCGAGGGCGTGAGGACGGCTTGCCGCTTTCCCGCCTGGATGGCCAGGCCGCGCGGCGAACCGTGCGAGGTCAGGAAGACGAAAAGCACGTCGTTTTCCCGGTCCATGCGCGACGCGACCTTGGCTAGCGCATCGCGCAGCATGGCAATGCTGGCTGCGCTGGACGTCCGGGTGTTGGTATAGACCAGCGGGGCGACTTCGCCGCCGTAATATCTCGCCAGAATCGCGGCCGCTCGCGTTGCTTCGGAGTGAAACACGTTCAGTTCGTCGGACAGGCCAAAAGCAACGATGTGGCCTCTCGGCGCCGAGGTGTGGATCGCCTGGGCATGTCCGGCATCGACCGGAGCGATGATCAGCCCGATAACCACGAGCAACGCGCGAAAGCCTGCCGGCAGGTTGATTGATGTCGTCATCGAAGCTGCAAACCCGATCGCCCGGCAAAATTCCACATCAGCTCGACGGCTTCGCCCAGATGCCGCGCTCCTGCAGCAAGGCGACCTGCTTGTCGATCACGTCGCGCTTATAGTCCGCGTGCTTGGGCGGGATGTCCTTCAAGTAACGGTTTTTCGGATAGATCGGCCGCTCATAGATGATCTGCGCGAGCTCGGCCCGAATATCCTTCATCCAATTGGTGACCTGCGCCGATTGGCGATGGTGGCGCAGCGCTTCGATGTTGATGACGCCGGATACGAAGGTCGAGCCGTTGGTGTCGCGCTGCTTGCCGACGAGCTGTCCGCGATAGTCCACGATCATCGACTGGCCGCCGCCGGCGTCGATGCCGACATGGCTGTCCGGATAGAGATGATAGCTGCCGATGTTCGGCGCGACGATATACATGTTGTTCTCGAGCGCGCGGGCGCGGTTGGAGATCTCGAAGAAGTCGTTCTCCGTGAAAGGGGCCGGGAGCGACGCGCGATACACCACCTCGGCGCCGTTCATGGCGAGGCCGCGTCCGTTTTCCGGATAGTTGCCCTCCATCGCCATCATGATGCCGAGGCGCCCGATCTTGGTATCGGCCACCGGCCAGAACGCATCGAGGGTGCGGCCGTGCTTCTCGATCCACCAGTCGTAGACGTCGTGCGGCGACACCGAGCGTTCCACCGGCAGGAGGGCGGTGAGCTTGTAGTGTTGCAGGACGATGTTGCCGTCCGGATCGACGATGAAGCCGATATTGAAGAAGCGGTCCTTCCAGTCTTTGTGGCGCGCCTTTGCCTGGGCCATGATGTAGACGTTCCATTCGCGCGCGAGTTTGCCGACCTCGTCGGTCTCCGGCCCGGGAATATCGATGCAGCAGGTGCGCGCATACTCGGCATGGTCGACGTCGAGCACCTCGTCGTTGAACCCCATCATCGCGCCCTCCGGAATGGCCAGCAGGCGCACCGGAATGTCGAGGTTGGAGAGCCAGAACGCCGCCTTGGTGAGGCTCTTGAGGTGCTCGAGATTGTGCTTGATGTCCTCGCGCCGGCGAATGCCCCAGAAGCTGGGTATCAGGCCGACGGCATTATAGGGTTCGATCATGACGCGCCTCTTTGGAGAACGATCCGGCATGGACGGGAAAGGAATGCGGCGGCGCCGTCGGCGCCGACCACCAAGACGACTGACCGAAGCGGCCCCTCGAGCGAGATGATTTTTCTTCGAACGTCATCTCGCTCTTGGCTTATTGGTGGAGCATGATCTTTTCCGAAAACCGGTATCCACTTTTCGGGATCATGCTCTAGGCAGCGATGCTCGGCAGGCCGGCGAGCGCCATGGCGAGCTCGCCCTGGTCATAATCCTGGTCGACCAGCTTGCCTTCGAAATAGGCGATATAGGCCTGCATGTCGAAGTGGCCGTGGCCGGACATGTTGAACAGGATCGTCTGCGCCTTGCCTTCCCGCTTGCATCGCAGCGCCTCGTCGATGGCGCAGCGCACCGCGTGTGTCGCCTCGGGTGCCGGCACGATGCCCTCGCAGCGGGCGAACTCGACGCCCGCCTCGAAGCACGTGACCTGATGGTAGGCGCGCGCCTCGATCAATCCGAGCTCGTGGATATGCGACACGAGCGGCGCCATGCCGTGATAACGCAGGCCGCCGGCGTGGAAGCCGGGCGGGATGAACGTCGATCCCAAGGTGTGCATCTTGACGAGCGGGGTGAGGTGCGCGGTATCGCCAAAATCGTACGCGTACTTGCCGCGCGTGAGCGTCGGACAGGCCGCCGGCTCGACCGCGATCACGCGCCGCTTGCGCCCGCCGCGCAGCTGCAATCCGAGGAACGGAAAGGCGAGACCGGAGAAGTTCGAGCCGCCGCCGACGCAGCCGATGACGATGTCGGGGTCGTCGCCGGCGAGCTCGAATTGCTTGATCGCCTCCTGGCCGACGATCGTCTGGTGCAAGAGCACGTGGTTGAGCACCGAGCCGAGCGAGTACTTCACCTGCGGGTCCTTGGCCGCCATTTCAACCGCCTCGGAAATGGCAATGCCGAGCGAGCCCGGACTGTCGGGCGACTTCGCCAGGATCGCCCGGCCGGAGTCGGTTTCATTCGACGGCGAGGGAATGCAGCGCGCTCCATAGGTGTCCATGAGCGCGCGGCGATACGGTTTCTGATCGTACGACACGCGCACCTGGAACACGGTCACGTCGATGCCGAACAGCGAACCGGCGAAGGCCAGCGCGGAGCCCCACTGGCCGGCTCCGGTTTCGGTGCTGAGGCGCTTGACGCCTTCCTCTTTGTTGAACCAGGCCTGCGGCACCGCCGTGTTCGGCTTGTGGGAGCCGGCCGGAGAGACGCCTTCATATTTGAAATAGATCTTGGCCGGCGTGCCGAGCCTCTGCTCGAGGCGGCGGGCCCGCATCAGCGGCGAGGGACGCCACATGCGGTACACGTCCCGTATCGGCTCGGGGATCTCGACCTCGCGCTCGGCCGTGACCTCCTGCAGGATCAATCCCATCGGAAACAGCGGCTCGAGATCCGCAGGCCCCACCGGCTGTTTGGTGCCCGGGTGCAAAACCGGCGGCAGCGGTTTCGGGAGATCGGCCGCCACGTTGTACCAGCGTTTCGGAATCTGCGTTTCGTCCAAAACGAACTTGACCTGCTCACTCACTTGAATGGCCCTCGCTCTGACTTGAACGGATTGGCTCGACCTTACACGACGTGCCGTGCAGTGTGAACTCGCCGGGCCCCAAATCGTTAGGGCCAAGCCTAGGATGAGTTTGCGACCCAGAGTGAACGACCTCTCCTTCGAGACGCCCGCTTCGCGGGCTCCTCAGGATGAGGTCTATCGCAGCCTACTAGCGATCCTCATGGTGAGGAGCGTCGCGAAGCGACGCGTCTCGAACCATAGGATCGCGGCACTCCTGTATTAGCGCCTGGGTGCTTTCGCCAGGACGGCACCGTGCTAGTCTTCAGCTGTGCTGAAGCAATTCTTCCGGGGAGAGCATCTATGGCGAGGGTTTGCGTGCTGCTGGCTGCCAGCCTGGCATTCGGATTGACCACTAGCGCCGAGGCCCAGGACAAGCTGAAAATCGGCCTGATCACGACGTTGTCGGGGCCGCCGGCCGTGCTCGGCCAACAGCAGCGCAATGGCCTGCAGCTTGCGATCAAAGCCGGCGGCGGAAAGCTCGGCGGCCGCGAAGTGGAGCTGATCGTCCAGGACGACGAGCTCAAGCCCGATGTCGCCGTGACCAAGGTGAAGACCTTCGTCGAACGCGACAAGGTCGATTTTGTCGTCGGCCCGATCTTCTCCAATATCCTGCAGGCCATCTTCAAGCCGGTCACCGACAGCGGGACGATTCTGATCAGCCCCAATGCCGGCACATCGAGCTTCGCCGGCAAGGAATGCAACCCCAATTTCTTCGTGACCTCCTATCAGAACGATCAGGTGTTCGCGGTCGCCGGCAAGTACGCGCAGGACACCGGCGTCAAGAAGGCGTTCCTGATGGCACCCAACTACCAGGCCGGTCGCGACGCGCTTGCCGGCTTCAAGGCCTTCTTCAAGGGCGAGCTCGTCGACGAAGTGTACGTGCCGCTCAATCAGCTCGACTATTCGGCGGAGCTGTCGAAGATCGCCGCGGTCCAGCCGGATGCCATTTACGTGTTCCTGCCCGGGGGCATGGGCGTCAATTTCGTCAAGCAGTTCCGGCAAGCCGGGCTCGCCGACAAGGTGAAGTTCCTGTCGGCGTTCACGGTCGATGAATCGACCCTGCCGGCGCAGCAGGATGCGGCGCTCGGCTTCTACGCCGGCGCAAACTGGGCGCCCAATCTCGACAATCCGCAAAACAGGACGTTCGTCGCCAATTACGAGAAGGATTTCGGCGCAGTGCCGGCGACCTATGCGTTTCAGGCGTACGATGCGGCGCTTTTAATCGACAGCGCACTCAAGGCCACCAAAGGCGATACCTCGAATAGGGATGCGCTGCGCGCCGCCATGATGAAGGCCGAATTCACGTCGTTGCGCGGCAAGTTCAGGTTCAACACCAACCATTACCCGATCCAGGATTTCTATCTCGTCAAAGTCGCCAAGCGCCCGGACGGCAAATTCCAGACCGAGATCGACAAGAAGATCTTTGCGGATTACGCCGACCCCCATGCCAAAGACTGCCCGATGAAGTAGGGGCCGCCACGTCGCGGAACTCAAAAGACCGTTCCGGTTCTGCAGCACGACGATTGGCGAGCGCGCCGGAAGAGAACAAACGTTGCTCGGCCCATGTCCATCACGCTCCTGATCGTGCAGGTGCTCAACGGGCTTCAGCTCGGCCTGTTGCTGTTCCTGATCGCCGCGGGGCTCACCCTGGTGTTCGGGGTGATGAATTTCATCAACCTGGCGCACGGCGTCCAATACATGCTCGGCGCCTATCTGGCGGTCATGTTCTACGCCATCACCGGCAATTTTCTCGCCGCGCTCGCGCTTGCGCTCGCCGCCTCGCTCGCTCTCGGGCTGGTGCTGGAATTCGCCGTGCTCCGCCACCTCTACGACCGCGACCATCTCGACCAGGTGATCGCGACCTTCGGCATCATCCTGTTCCTGAACCAGGGCGTGAAGTTCATATGGGGCGCGGCGCCGCTCAGCCTGCCGATTCCGGAGATGTTCTCCGGCTCGCTGGCGCTGATGCCCGGCCTTCTCTACCCGGTCTGGCGGCTCGTCATCATTGCGGCCGGGCTCGCCACCGCGGCGGCGCTTTACGGTGTCGTTGCCTATACGCGCGTCGGCATGCTGGTGCGCGCCGGCGCCAGCAATGCCGGGATGGTATCGGCGCTCGGCGTCGACATCCGCCGCCTGTTCATGATCGTCTTCGGCTTTGGAACGATGCTGGCAGGGTTCGCCGGCATCATGATCGCGCCCATCCTGTCGGTCGAGCCGGGCATGGGCGACACCATCCTGATCCTCGCCTTCGTGGTGATCGTGATCGGCGGCATCGGCTCGATCCGCGGCGCGTTCCTGGCCGCGCTCCTGATCGGCCTCGTCGACACACTCGGCCGCTCGTTCGCAGTCGACATCCTGCGCCTCGTCATGGCGCCGTCCCCCGCGCGCACCGTCGGCCCGGCGATCGCGTCGATGCTGATCTATCTCCTGATGGCGCTCGTGCTCTACGTCCGGCCCGCCGGGCTGTTTCCGGTCAAGGGGCGCTGAACATGCCGAGCGGCCGGCATTTCGCATTCGCCGACCGCTTGCGCACGAGTTCCGGCGCCGAGCTGACGCCGATCCTGATCTTTGCCGCCCTGGCGCTGCTGCCGGCCGCCGCAGCGTTGGCAGGGCAGGGTCATTTGATCAGCCTGTTCATGCGGGTGATGATCTTCGCCATCGCGGCGCTCGGCCTCGATCTGATCGTTGGCTACGGCGCGCTGGTCTCGTTCGGCCATGCCGCGTTCGTCGGGCTGGGCGCCTATGCGGTCGGCATCCTTGCCGCGCATGGCATCAATGACGGCTTCCTCGCGCTGGCGGCGGCGCTTCTGGTCACAACCTTGTTCGCCATCGCGACCGGCATCGTGAGCCTGCGCACCGAGGGCGTTTATTTCATCATGATCACGCTCGCCTTCGGGCAGATGGCATACTTCACGGCAAGCTCGCTCGCGCCCTACGGCGGGGACGACGGGTTGACGATCCATGTCCGCAATACGGCTCTCGGCTTCGACCTGCTGCGGCACGATCAAGCGCTCTATTATGTCGTGCTCGCTTCTCTCGTGGGCTCCTATCTCCTCTGCCGCGCTCTCGTTGCCTCGCGCTTTGGCCGCGTCTTTCGCGGCGCGCGCGAGAACCGAATCCGCGTCGAGACCATGGGCTTCGACGTTTTCCGCTTCCAGCTCGTTGCCTATGCGATCTCGGGAGCGCTCGGCGGCCTGTCGGGCTTCCTGCTCGCCAACGCCACCAATTTCGTGAGCCCCGCCTATATGTCATGGCACCGGTCCGGCGAGCTCATCATCATGGTGCTTCTCGGCGGCATGGGTCGGCTCCATGGCGCCATCATCGGTGCTGCGGCGTTCCTCTTGCTGGAGCAGTGGCTGTCGGACCTCACCGAGCACTGGAAGATGATCTTCGGTCCGTTCCTGGTCCTTGTCGTCGTGTTCGCGCGCGGAGGCCTGATCGGGCTCGCAGGCGAGCTGTCGCGAAAGCTCCGCCGTGGCTGAGCCCGTGTTGCGCGTCGAGGCGCTGTGCAAAAGGTTCGGCGGCCTCATCGCCACCGACGAGGTGACCTTCGACGTCCAATCGGGCGAGTTGCACGCGGTGATCGGGCCGAACGGTGCCGGCAAGACCACGCTGATCAACCAGATCTGCGGGCTGATCGCCCCGGATGCGGGGCGCATTATCTTTGCCGGCACCGACATCACCGCGATGCCGGCGCACGCGCGGGCCGCCCTCGGACTGGCGCGCTCGTTCCAGATCACCTCCATCCTGCCGGAATTCTCCGTGCTGGAGAACGTCGCGCTTGCCGTGCAGGCGCGCTCCGGCACGAGCTTCCGCTTCTTCGGCCGCGTCGATGCCGAAGAAGCGCTGAACGCTCCGGCGCTCGCCGCGCTCGCCGAGGCCGGCCTTGAATCTCGCGCCGGCGTCGCCGCGCGCCATCTCTCCCACGGCGAGCGGCGCGCGCTCGAGGTGGCGATCGCGCTGGCGCTGAAACCGCACTTGCTCCTGCTCGACGAGCCCATGGCCGGCGCCGGTCACGAGGAGACGGAGCGGCTCATCGTCATGCTGAGCCGCCTCAAGGGCCGTTTTCCCATGGTCCTGGTCGAGCACGACATGCGGGCGGTGTTCGCGCTCGCCGATCGCATATCCGTCCTGCTCTACGGCCGCATTCTCGCCAGCGGAACGCCGGAGCTCGTCCGCAATCATCCGCAGGTGATCGCCGCCTATCTGGGCACGGGGATGGAATAGGCGCGATGCAATGCTTTGACAGCATGCAAAAAAAGGGGTTACGCAAGGCTCGGCCGTTATGAACCGCCGCTCCGTTGATGTGCCCAGCCAGCAGGAGTCCACTCGATGCGCGTTGCGATGATCGGCACCGGTTACGTCGGACTCGTGTCGGGAGCATGCTTCGCCGATTTCGGTCACCACGTCACCTGCGTGGACAAGGATCGCACCAAGATCGAGGCGCTCAAGCGCGGCGAGATGCCGATCTTCGAGCCCGGCCTCGCCGAATTGGTCGAGCACAATTATCGCGAGGGGCGGCTCGGCTTTTCCACGGAATTCGCTTCCGCGGTGCGCGACGCCGAGGCGATCTTTATTGCGGTCGGAACGCCGTCGCGTCGCGGTGACGGTCATGCCGATCTCTCTTACGTCTATACGGCGGCGGGCGAGATCGCGGCCGAGCTCGACGGCTTCACCGTGATCGTCACCAAATCCACGGTTCCGGTCGGCACCGGCGACGAGGTTGAACGGATCATTCGCCAGGTGCGGCCCGACGCCGAGTTCGCGGTCGTGTCCAATCCGGAGTTCCTGCGCGAAGGGGCGGCCATCCGCGACTTCAAGCATCCGGACCGCATCGTCGTCGGCACCGAGGACCTGCGCGCCAAGGACGTCATGGCTGCGCTCTATCGGCCGCTCTATCTCAATGCCGCTCCCATTCTCTATACCGGCCGCCGCACCGCCGAGCTGATCAAGTACGCCGCCAACGCCTTCCTCGCCACGAAAGTCACCTTCATCAACGAGATCGCCGAGCTGTGCGAAAAGATCGGCGCCGACGTCCAGGAGGTCGCGCGCGGCATCGGTCTCGACAACCGGATCGGGACCAAATTTCTGCACGCCGGTCCCGGCTTCGGCGGCTCGTGCTTTCCCAAGGACGCCCAGGCGCTGATCAAGACTGCGCAGGACAACGCCGCCCCGTTGCGCCTTGTCGAGGCGGTGCTGGCCGTCAACGACGTGCGTAAACGCGCGATGGCGCGCAAGGTCGCCGCCGCGCTCGGCGGAAACCTGCGTGACCGGACGGTTGCGCTGCTCGGGCTGACGTTCAAGCCCAATACCGACGACATGCGCGAGGCACCTTCGATCGCGCTGGTCACCGCGCTGCAGGACATGGGCGCCAAGGTTCGGGCCTACGATCCGGCCGGGATGGAGCAGGCCAAAATCGTGCTCGGTGACGGCGTGACCTACTGCGAGGGCCCATATGTCTGCGCCGAGGGCGCCGACGCGCTGGTCATCGTGACCGAATGGGAGCAGTTCCGCGCCCTCGATCTCCAGCGCCTCAAGCAGGTGATGGCGAGACCGGTGCTGATCGATCTCAGGAACATCTATCGTCCGCAGGACGTCGTCCAGCATGGGTTCGTCTACGACAGCGTCGGGAGGCCTTCGCCCGCCGCGGGCCAGCATGAGCCCGTGCGCCAGGTCGCTCACACCCTGCAGCCGACGCTGCAGAACTCGTAGTCGTGCAGGAACGCTCCGCGGCCAATGGCCCGGGGTCCGCGCTACTCGAACGACGTGAGATCACCTTCTGTCAGTCGGAGGCAACATGGCGAAGCCGGTGAGGCGCGTGGTGACGGGGCATGACGCCCAGGGCAGGGCGGTGGTGGTTTTCGATGGACCAGCGCCGTTCGTGCATGTGAACGCGCTCGATCCGGACTGGTATTCGACCGACATCTGGCGAACCAATGCCACGCCGGCAACCATCATGGCGGCAGCGGAAGAGCCGACGCTTGGCCCGCGCCGGCAAATGCCGGAAAGAAACGGGACTGTTCTCCGCATCAACCACTATCCGCCGGAGGCCGAAGCGGTTCGCCGGATGAGCGTCGCCGAGTCGAGAAAAGCCTTTGCGGCACTCGGCAACGAAGCGGCATCGACCTTCGGCCAAGGTGGCCGCCACCCGCTCATGCATCGCACCGAAACGATCGACTATGCGATCGTGCTCGCGGGCGAGATCACGATGGTGCTGGACGACAGCGAGGTGGCGCTGAAGGCCGGCGACATCGTGGTCCAATGCGGCACCAATCACGCCTGGAGCAACCGCTCGGCAGCGCCCTGCGTCATCGCCTTCGTGCTGATCGACGGAAAATTCGATCCTGCCCTCGCCGACGGACTGCAGAGCGCGTCGGAATAGCTGATCCGAACGGTTTCGCCACATCGAGGACGCAGCCGGGCTGGCGACGGGCTACCTGACGTAAGGTTATGTTAATGATGTTTGATTGTTGAAGACCGCATTTAACTTTGAAGCGATTGCAGCGGTGTAGAGACGCGGAGCGCGAATGGTGAAAAGCCATGCTCCGAGTCCTCAATTGCCTCACCACTGAGCACGACTGGCGGCTGGTTCTTCTCGCCGGGCTGGTGTGTTTTTTCGCCAGCGTGGCCGCCGTCAACCTGTTCCATCGCGCCCGCCAGACGCAACGTCGGGCGCGCCTGACGTGGCTGGTCACGGCGGGGGCTGCCACCGGGTGCGGCATCTGGGCGACGCACTTTATCGCCATGCTGGCCTACAACCCCGGGGTCTCGATCGGATACGACGTCGGCCTTTCCGTGCTGTCGCTCCTGGCCGCCATCGCCGTGACCGGCGGCGGTCTCATGATCGCGGTCTATGGTCGCGGAAAGTGGGCGGCGCCTGGCGGCGGCGCGTTTGTCGGTTTTGGCATTGCCTGCATGCACTACACCGGCATGTGGGCCGTTCAATTGCCCGGCACGGTGGAGTGGGTGCCGGGGCTCGTCTTGGCCTCGATCGGCCTGGGCATGCTCTTCGGCGCCCTCGCCCTGGTCGCCGCGGTGCGGCGCGACGATGTCGGCGGCACCCTGGTCGCCGCCATCCTTCTCACCCTTGCGATCGTGTCGCACCACTTCACCGCCATGGGGGCGGTTGAAATCCTTGCCGATCCGAGCCGCGTCATCGATGCCTTCTCGCTGTCTCCCATGGCGCTCGCGTTGGCGGTTGCCAATGCGGCCATCGCCATCCTCGGCATGAGCCTCGGCGGTGCGTTCGCCGATCGTCGCCTGCGCGCGCAGAACATGCGGCTCGACACCGCGATCAACAACATGTCGCAGGGCCTGCTCATGTTCGACGAGGACGCCCGGCTCGTGATCTGCAATGAGCGCTACCTGCAGATATACGGCCTCTCGGCGAAGCACGTGAAGCCGGGTTGCACGCTGCGCCAGCTCATCGCTCAACGGCTCCAGACGGCGACCTACTCGGGCGGTGAACCGGAGCAGTACATGGCGGATCTGCGTTCCGCGATGGCGCACGGACGGGTCGTCAACAAGATCACCGAGCTGCCTGACGGGCGGACCATTGCGGTGACCAGCCGCCCGATGGTGGGCGGCGGCTGGGTTGCAACGCACGACGACATTACCGAGCAGAAGCAGGGCGAAAAGGCGCTGGCCGCAGCGCGGGCGGAAGCCGAACGCGCCGAGCGCGAGGCCCGCGCGGCGCACGCGCGCCTGCTCGAGGCGTTCGAGGCGGTGCCCGAGGCGCTGGTGCTGTTCGACGCGGAGGATCGCTACGTTCTGTGGAACCGCCGCTACGGCGAGATGTACCCGCACCACCACGGGATTCGGAAGGGCATGCGCTTCGAGGATTCGCTCCGCCTCGGCGTGTCGCACGGCCAGCATCCGGAGGCCAAAGGCCGCGAGGAGGAATGGCTGGCCAAACGGATGGCCCTGCATGGGCAAGAACACAGCAGCCATGAGCAGCAGCTGGCCGACGGCCGCTGGATTCGCGTTGAAGAGCGCCGCACGCAAGACGGCGGCAGCATCGGCATTCGCGTCGACATCACCGAACTGAAGCAGCGCGAGGCCTCCTTCCGGCTGTTGTTCGAAAGCAATCCAATCCCGATGTGGGTGTACGAGCACGCGACGTTGCGGTTCATTGCCGTCAACCAGGCGGCGATCGACCACTACGGCTACAGCCGCGAACAGTTTCTCGCCATGACGCTGCTCGATATCCGACCGGCCGATGATCGTGACGAGGTTCGCCGCGTCGCCGGCACGCCGGAGGCCGACTATCGCTTGGGACGCACTTGGCGCCACCTCAAGGCGGACGGAACCGAGATCCAGGTTGCCGTCTTTTCCCGGCCCCTGGTCTATGAAGGCCGCCAGGCCTCGATCGGTGCCGTCGTCGATCTCACCAAGCGCAAGGAGGCCGAAGACGAGCTGCGCCGAACCCGCGAGTTCCTCAACACCATCGTCGAGAACGTGCCGGCCCTCCTGGTTGTCAAGGAGGCGCGCGAGCAGCGCTACGTCCTGGTCAACCGTGAGGCGGAGGAGTTTTTCGGCATTCCGCGCGAGCGCCTCATCGGCAAGACCGCCTACGAGATCTTCCCAAAAGAGCAGGCCGACATCGTGGTCGCGCGCGACCGCGACGTGCTGCGATCCGGCGTGCCGATGCTGGTGGAGGACAATCCGGTCCAGACTCCGGGCCGCGGCGCACGCCTGGTCACATCGAGGCGGCTGGCGATCCGCGACGAGCACGGCCAGCCGCAATATCTGTTGACCGTCATCGAAGACGTGACCGAGCGCCGACGTGCAGAAGAGCGGATCCGGCACCTCGCGCACAATGATTCGCTGACGGACCTGCCGAACCGCGCCGCCTTCACCGAGCGGCTCGCCATGACGCTCGACCAGGCGGGCAGGACCAACAGCAGCTTTGCCTTGCTGTGCATCGATCTCGACCGCCTGAAGGAGGTCAATGACATCTTCGGGCATTCGGCCGGCGACGCGCTCCTGCGCGAAGTCACCAAGCGCTTGCGTCACGCCGCCGAGGGTGCCTTTCTGGCGCGCGTCGGCGGTGACGAGTTTACGGTCCTGGCGACCGAAGGCGCGCAGCCAGCCGCTGCCGAAACGCTGGCGGAGCGCTTGCTCGCCGCCGTCGCCGACGACCTCGACATCCAAGGTCATCGCCTGCGCACCAATCTGAGCATCGGCGTTGCCATCTATCCGGCCGACGGAAGCGACGCGGCTGCGCTGTTGGCCAATGCCGATGCCGCCCTGTACCGCGCCAAGCAGGAAGGGCGCGGCACGATCCGGTTCTTCGAGTCCGATATGGACAAGCGGTTGCGGGAGCGGCGCGCCCTCCAGCACGATCTGCGATCGGCCGTCGAGAACGGCGAGCTCACGCTGCACTACCAGCCTCAGGCCTTGATCGGCGGCGAGATCGTCGGCTTCGAGGCGCTCCTGCGGTGGCATCATCCCAGCCGTGGCAACGTTCCGCCGAACGTCTTCATTCCTCTGGCGGAAGAGAGCGGGCTCATCATCACGATCGGCGAATGGGTTTTGCGTGAAGCCTGCCGCGAGGCGGCATCCTGGCCGCGGCCGCTGCACATCGCGGTCAATCTTTCGCCCATCCAGTTCCGCCATGGCGATCTGGCCGGGCTGGTCCATTCGATTCTGCTGGACACGGGATTGAGTCCCGGCCGGCTCGAGCTCGAGATTACCGAAGGGGTCCTGATCGGCGACTTCTCGCGGGCGGTGTCGATCCTGCGGCGGCTCAAGACCGTCGGCGTCCGCATCGCCATGGACGATTTCGGCGCCGGCTACTCCTCGTTATCTTATCTGCAGTCGTTCCCGTTCGATACGATCAAGATCGATCGCGCGTTCATCTCCAACGTCGATTGCAACCCGCAATCCGCCGCAATCGTGCGGGCGGTGATCGGGCTGGCGCGGGGATTGAGCGTGCCGGTGGTGGCCGAAGGCGTCGAGACCCGGGATCAGCTCGCCTTCCTCGCCCGCGAGGCGTGCGACGAGGTGCAGGGCTACCTGGTCGGACGGCCGGCTCCGATCGAGACCTATGCCGAGATCGTCGGGCGTCAGGCAATCTTGAAGCCGGTGGCGGCGCACGCCGGCTGATGCATCCTCCGATTCAATTGCCGTCCTGGTGGTCGTGTCCGAATTTGAAGTCCAGTCCATCATTACGTCGCGAGTAGAGGCGGTAAGGAGGGGATATCCTGGCAAACCATCGGGCGTCGAAATGAGCTGGCGTGTCTCGATACGCGGGGAGATTGCTGCCATCCTTGTTGTGGCCGCACTCCTCGGCGCTATTCTTTTAGCTTCTATCGAATTTCCAAATTTTAGCTGGTATTCAATGACAAATCGGGGCTTCGGTCCGGGCTGGGAATGCACCAATCCGGGCGTTGGCGAAGCCATTTGCATCAAGAACCCGTCCGCAAAGGCGGAAAAATCAAATTAGGACACTACCGTCCTGCTCGACTCTTTGACCGAGACGGCCTCCTTCTCGTATTGAAAGCATCACACGCGGGGCATGACCCGGGCCGTCGTCGGGCGGCTCGCAAGTCGTGGATCACGCGCCAAAACACTGCCATATTGGACCCCGTCGGCCCGAAGTCAGACAGGAGGGGCATACCCCTCGTGCGGAGGAGACCATGGCGATCGCGACGGTCAAGTTCCCGATCATCCTTTTCGGCCTTGCACAGGCCCTCAAGTTTGCCCGCCGCAGGTATCCGGTCTTTCGTGCCCGTCTCGAGGAACGCAACCTGGTTCTGCAGATAAAGGCACGCGACGAAGAGATCGGCCGCTGGTTCGCCTTCAGGGACGGCAAGGTAACGTCAGGGCGTGGCCTGCATGCGAGCCCGGACGTCACACTGGCGTTCAAGACCGCCGCGCACGGGGTCGAGCTGCTCACGCCGCCGATCAACTGGCTCAAGCAGATCAATGCCCAGAAAGACTTCGTGCTGACCGTGGACGGCCCGGAAGACCTCGCCAACTGGGCCGCCCAGACGATCATGATGGTGCAGACGGTGGGCTGGACGTTCGGCACGCGCATGGCGGACGGCTCGATCCGCTATTGCAATATGACCAACGGCGGGCCGGTCTTCGTCTACGTGAAGGACGGCAAGATCGTGCGCATGACGCCGATCGAGTTCGGCGACGACGATCCTCAGCCGTGGACGATACACGCACGCGGGCTTAAGCTGACGCCGCCGCGGAAAACTACGCTGGCGCCGCACGGGCAGAACGCCAAATCGATCGTCTATTCGCCCGACCGGCTGCTCTATCCGATGAAGCGCGTCGACTTCGATCCCCATGGCGCGCGCAATCCGCAGAACCGCGGCAAATCCGAGTATGTCCGCATCTCGTGGGAGGAGGCGCTCGACCTCGTCGCCGGCGAGATCAAACGGATGAAGCGCGACCACGGACCCGGTGCCATGGCCAC
>JBJMSU010000136.1:0-6357 GCA_045801465.1 Xanthobacteraceae bacterium
CGGGTTCTCGCCCTGGAGCTTCTCCAGCACCTTGGCGCCGTAGAGCAGGGCGACGCCGCCGCCCAGCACGATGCCTTCCTCGACCGCGGCGCGGGTGGCGTGCATCGCGTCATCGACGCGATCCTTGCGCTCCTTCACCTCGACTTCCGAGCCGCCGCCGACGCGGATCACCGCCACGCCGCCGGCCAGTTTGGCCAGACGCTCGGCCAGCTTTTCCTTGTCGTACTCGCTGGTGGTCTCGTCGATCTGGGCGCGGATCTGCGTGCAGCGGCCCTCGATCTCCTTCTTCTTGCCGGCGCCGTCGACGATCGTGGTCTTCTCCTTCTCGATGATGACCTTCTTGGCGCGGCCGAGCATCTGCAAGGTCACGCCCTCGAGCTTGATGCCGAGGTCTTCGGAGATGAGCTGACCGCCGGTGAGGATGGCGATGTCCTCGAGCATGGCCTTGCGGCGATCGCCGAAGCCCGGCGCCTTGACGGCCGCGACCTTCAAGCCGCCGCGCAGCTTGTTGACGACGAGCGTGGCCAGCGCCTCGCCCTCGACGTCCTCCGCCACGATCAGCAGCGGACGGCCCGACTGCACCACCGCCTCGAGCACCGGCAGCATGGCCTGCAGGCCGGAGAGCTTCTTCTCGTGCAGCAGCACGTAGGCGTCCTCGAGCTCGGCCACCATTTTTTCGGCATTGGTGATGAAGTACGGCGAGAGATAGCCGCGGTCGAACTGCATGCCCTCGACGATCTCCACCTCAGTCTCGAGCGCCTTGGCCTCCTCGACCGTGATGACCCCCTCGTTGCCGACCTTCTGCATCGCCTGGGCGATCATCTTGCCGATCGTGGTGTCGCCGTTCGACGAAATGGTGCCGACCTGGGCGACCTCGGCCGACGAACCGACCTTCTTGGCGCGCTTCTCGATGTCCCGGACCACCGCCGCACCGGCCGTGTCGACGCCGCGCTTGAGGTCCATCGGGTTCATGCCGGCCGCCACCGACTTGACGCCTTCCTTGACGATGGCATGGGCCAGCACGGTGGCGGTCGTGGTGCCGTCGCCGGCCTGGTCGTTGGTCTTCTGCGCCACCTCGCGCACCATCTGCGCGCCCATGTTCTCGAACTTGTCCTCGAGCTCGATTTCCTTGGCCACGGTGACGCCGTCCTTGGTGATGCGCGGCGCGCCGAAGCTCTTGTCGAGCACGACGTTGCGGCCCTTCGGCCCCAGCGTCACCCGCACCGCATTGGCGAGAGTCTCGACGCCGCGCAGCATCCTGTCGCGGGCGTCGGAGGAAAACCTTACGTCTTTGGCAGCCATTTCCTGTTGCTCCGTTCTGCTGTGAGTTCCTCATCCTGCAGGAGCGCCGCAGGCGCGTCTCGAAGGAGGAGGGTGAAGAGTTGGCCCTCGTCCTTCGAGACGGCCGCTTCGCGGCCTCCCCAGGACGAGGAAAGGTCAGGCGATCACGCCCATGATGTCGGACTCCTTCATGATCAGGAGTTCTTCGCCTTCGATCTTGACTTCGGTGCCGGACCATTTGCCGAACAGCACGCGGTCGCCGGCTTGCACGTCGAGCGAGATGAGCTTGCCGGCCTCATCCCGACCGCCCGGCCCGACGGCGATCACTTCGCCCTCCTGCGGCTTCTCCTTGGCGGTGTCCGGGATGATGATGCCGCCCTTCGTCTTGTCCTCACCTTCGAGGCGGCGGACGACGACACGGTCGTGCAGGGGACGAAACTTCGTTCTGGCCATGTGTTCCTCATCGGCGCTGGCGCGCGCTATGCAAGGGGGGACCTGGAGGGTCGGAGACGCTGTTAGCAATCCCCCTCAGAGAGTGCTAACGGCTTGCGAGGAAATATGGCGTAGGCCGCGCCTTGTCAAGCTCAAGCGAGGCGGCCGCAAGCACGCGCGGCGCTTTCAGTCAACCAAGCCGTCAGGGGGCCAGACGCTTGAGCGCGCGCTCGTAGTAGCCGAGATCGACATAACGCTCGGGTGGGACCGCCTCCTCGCCCTTGCGCTCGATCTCCGCTCGCAGCGCCAGCAGGTTGCGGAAACCCTGAGGGTCGAACCTGGCGTCGACATTGAAGCCGAAGGCGGGGTCGACCAGGAGCTCGTAGGTGCGCTGCGCCACCGGCTCGGCAAGCTTGAACTTCTCGGTGAGAAGGCCGACCGCTTGCGCGCGATGGGCGCCGTCGCGCACCCAGCGCAGCGACTCCACATAGGCGGCGACGTAGCGCTCCAGGGTGTCGCCGTTCTGGCGCGCCCAGGGCCGCATCACGAAGGCGCCACCGGCCTGATAGGGGCCGAGCAGATCGATGGTGCGGCCGAGGCTGTGCAGGCCCAATTGCTCGGCCTGCACCGTGAACGGGAGATTGAGGATGCCGGCGGCGTTGTCCTTGCTCTCGGCCATCGCCTTGAAGCGGAAGGCGCCGGCGCCGACCGGCTTCACCGTGTAGTCCCTGCCCTCCTCCAGGCCATTCTGCAGCAGGATCTTCTTGGCCTGCAGCGCGTAGGCAGTATCGGGCGCGTCGACCACCAGGATGCGACCGCGCAGGTCGGCAAACGACTTGATCTCGGGCTGCACGAAGAACTCGTTCATGCCGCTGTCGCCGCCGGTGACGATGATCACATCGTGCTTCGCCACCTCGATCATCGCCACGGCATTGTCGAGCGCCGACTGGGCAATGTCGAAGCGGCCGGCCGCCAGCCCGTCGCGCTGGTTCTTGGAATTGTCGGTGAACTCGAGCGCGAGCGCGATCCCGTGCCTGGCGAAGATGCCGTTGGCGAGCCCGGCATGAAACGGCAGCGCCTTGGCATTGGGAAAGGTGTTGACGCGCACGAGCCGCGGCTCCTGGGCGGAGGCCGCGAGCACGCTCGCCACGAGCAGCACCGCAACCGACACGGCTTCAGCAAATCGCCGGAACATGCGACAACTCCCCATGCACGAGGCGCCGGTGACCAGGCGCCCATTCTACCGCCACCCACCTCTCATTTATCATCATGGAAGATAAGCCATGCGGGCCTTGAGCCTCGAACAAGCCAACACGATCATCGGCGCGACCTTCGCGGCGGCCGAGAAGCACCAATGCCGCCCGATGAGCGCGATCATCCTCGACGCCGGCGGACGCGTGAAAGCCTTCCAGAAGCAGGATGGCGCCTCCATGATGCGGTTCGAGATCTGCTACGGCAAGGCGTACGCGTCGCTGGCGCTCGGGCGGCCGTCGCGCCTGGTGCTGCAGAAGGCGAAGGAAAAGCCGCTGTTCATGCAGTCGGTCGGCGACTTGGCCGACGGCCCGCTGTTCCTCGAAGGCGGCGGCCAGCTCATTCGCGACGAGGCCGGCGAGGTGGTGGGAGCGATCGGGGTGACCGGCGACGTCAACGAGATGGACGACATCTGCGCCATCGACGGCATCCATGCCGTGGGACTGAAGACCGACTACGATTTCGACGATCCCGAGCAGATCCGCAAGCTGAGCATCCAAAAGTCACCGCCGCTCACCGATCCAAGGAAGAGATGACCGACGCGTTCAAGCGGCGTCTGCTCGATGAATGACGCAAGCTGAGATGATCATCGGAATGGATTAATGATGGTCGTGCCTTCGAGCTCACGACCGTGTGTCATGTCTTCCGTGTACAACTCGCGGCAGCCGAGCGCGAGGGCAGCGGCAACGATTGCCGCATCCCAGTAGGAGAGGCGATACTTCTCCTCGATCGCGAGCGCGCTCAGCATGATCGGTACCGTGATCTCCTGCACCTTGAAGCGCAGCCATGTGCGTATGAGCCCGATCGCGATGTCGTGCGGCAGCGCATCCGACCGCGTCGGCCGTGTCGCCTGAACGTAGAACTCCTGCAGCACCTGAACCGATACCGCATTGTCGTCGGCCTCGGTGAGCATGATGGCGCGCTCGCGCTTCGCGGTCTCGGCCGGATCGCGGCTGATGGAGTAGAGCAGTATGTTGGTGTCAAGAAAACGCGGGCTCATCCACCGCGCTCATGCACGTCCTCGCGCGAGAGGCGGGCGCGGGCGCTGAAGGCGGTGATGCGCGCCCGCAACTCGCGTTCCTCGCGCTTCAGGCGTTCGGCGTCGCTTTCTTCCGCCACCAGTTCGGTGAGGAAATGCTTGACCAGCGCCGACACCGATGTGTCCCGTTCGGCCGCCTTCATGCGCGCCCGCCGATACGTCTCGTCGTCAATTGAAACTGTGATGTTTTTCACAGTTTCACATTATCACAGTAGCTGGAGCGGGTCAAAACGCCGGGATCCTGCGGGTCAAACGCAGAACATTCTTTCGTTCTTACGGTAACTTAAACGATGAGCGCGCGCAGGCTGTCGATGAAAAGCTTCAGCCCGGTGATGCCCAACAGGACATAGCAAGCGAGATACAGCCGATCCGGATCGATCCGGTCGTGCAGGAGCTTGCCGGCCCATATGCCGAGCGGAATCGCCGGCATGAGCACGGCCGCCATGACCAGCACCTTCAGGTCGGCGGCCATCAGCCAGAGATAGAGCGCGAGCTTGACGCTGTTGCTCACCAGGAAAATGGCCGTGACGGTCCCGGCAAAGACGGTGATCGGCAGCCCGCGCGGCAGCAGGTAGAAGGCGATCGGCGGATTGCCGGCATGAGCGATGAAGGTGGTGAAGCCACTGGCAGCGCCGCACGCGATGGCCTTGGTCGGCGACACCGGCGCGCCGGTCGTCGCGGTGTTGCGCCCGTGCACGAACCAGCGTGCCGTGAACCACAAGGTGACGACCGCAATCGCCAGCGCGACGATGCGCGGATCGATGGTGACGAAGAACAGCGCGCCGATGCCGAGGCCCAACAGCATCCCGGGCACCAGCCACATCACGTCGGGCCACGACCAGGTGCGCGGCGGAAAGGCCCATACGGCGAAGGGATCGGACGCCGAGACGATCGGCGCCATCATCATGGTGGCGGTGATCGGGTCGACCACCAGCGCCAGTACCGGCGCGCCGAGAATCGCCAAGCCGCCGCCGAACGCGCCGCGCGCGAGCGACATCAGGAACACGGCGCTGAGGCCGACGAGATAGAAGAACGGATCGGTGGGCATGAGGCGGGCGACGGTGTGGCTGCGCACCGTGTGCACGCATCGCGCGCCAACTCAAGGGCTAGGGCGTGCCCTCGATCATCGCGCCGAGACCGCCATGTCGGCCCACAGGCGCCGCAGGTTCCGGCCCCTGCTTCCGTTTGCCGTCGCCGGCGAGTTTCACGGCAATATCGAGCGCAACCACCAGCGCGATCGAGCCGTAGAACAACAGAAGGCCGCTGTTCCACATATCGGCGAGGGTCCTTGCCATGACGCCTCCGATTGCCCGAGGTGGGCAATTCTCAAGGTCGATGCGATGATGCGAGCCTAGGGCCAAGATGGCCCGGGTGGATCATCCAATCGGATGACATCGGCCGATTTTTCGGCGGAAGGGCCGCACCCTGGCTGAAGGAGCCTGCATGACCGTTCACGCCCCGGCGACGGTTGCGGACGCAAGAACCGGAGAACTGTTCGGGCACCCCAAGGGGCTCGCGTTCCTGTTCGCCACCGAGATGTGGGAGCGCTTCTCCTACTACGGGCTGCGGCCGCTGCTCATCCTCTTCATGGCGGCCACCGTCGCCAACGGCGGCTACGGCTTCGAGCGCAACCAAGCCTCGGCAATCGTCGGCATCTACGCCGCTTTCGTCTACCTGATGTCGCTGCCGGGCGGCTGGGTAGCCGACCGCTGGCTCGGCCTGCGGCGCGCGATCTTCATCGGCGCCTGCCTGATCTCGGCGGGTCACATCAGCATCGGCCTCTCCGGCCTCGCCGGGCACGGCGGCGGCAAGATCCCCTTCTTCCTCGGCCTCATCCTCATCGTCTGCGGCACCGGGCTCTTGAAGCCCAACATCTCGGCCATCGTCGGCGACCTCTACCCCGGCGACACCGGGGCGCGGCGCGACGCCGGCTTCTCGATCTTCTACATGGGCATCAACCTCGGCGCCTTCATTGCTCCGTTCATCGTCGGGACGCTCGGCCAGCGCGTGAACTGGCATATCGGATTCGGCTGCGCCGGTATCGGCATGGTCGCGGGACTCATTCAGTACAGTTTGGGCCGCGCGCGGCTCCTGCCGGCCTTACAGCGACTCGGGCAGACCGAGAACGCGCCGGCGCGATCCACGTCGACCGAGCCATGGTGGCGATTCACGCGGGGTGAATGGAATCGCATCACGGCGATCGCCGTGCTGTTCGTGTTCTCGTCGGTTTTCTGGGGCGCGTTCGAGCAGGCAGCCTCGAGCCTCAACCTCTTCGCCGATCGCCTGACGAACAACCGGGCTTTTGGCTACAACTTCCCTTCGACCTGGTATCAATCGCTGAACTCGATGTTCAT
>JBJMSU010000145.1:0-10866 GCA_045801465.1 Xanthobacteraceae bacterium
AATTTGCCGCATGAGCAGGTTGGCAAAGGCGCCGCGCGCCTTGAACGACCCCGCATGTTGGGTGAGCTCGAGCTTGAAAGAGAGCGGGTTCGCCGGAAGTCCGAAGTCGGCGCAGTCAACCTCGATGACCGGGGTGCGGCGAATATGCGGCCGGATGAGCTTCTCGGTTGCCGCGATGTCATTCGGGCCGATCATGTCGTCGGCTGCTGTAGGATCGGCAAAGGCGCGCGATCTCGGCGTTGCATGGTGGGCGAGCGATCGTCACAACGATCGCGAGGGAAATTCGCGATCGCGCCCTGCCCACCAAGCAGCGCTGCAGCAGGCGAATTTGCCACCTACGGAACGGTGCTCGTTCAGCTCGCCGGCTCCAGGCCCTTGGCCTTGAACACGGGGGCGGCGTCCGGCGAGGTCAGAAACTTGATCAGCGTCTTGGCGGCATCATGCTCCTTGGCGTTCGTCCCAGTGCCCGCTGAAAACACCGTGTAGAGCTGGATTTCCGCCGGCAGCGGGCCGACGAGCTCGGCACCCGCATAGGGCAGGATTTCGCTGATTTGCGTCATGCCGATTTCGGCCTCGCCATTGGCGACCGCGTGCGCCGCCGGATTGGTGCTCGGCAAGAGCCTGGTCTTGGATTTCACCTCGTCGGCGATCCCGAGGCGCTCGAGGAGGCCCTTGAGATAGATACCGGTTCCGCCCTGTTCCACGTAGGCGATCGACTTCGCCTCGAGGAGCGTGCGCTTGAATGCCTCGGTCGTGCTGATGTCGGGCTTGGGCGCGCCTTTGCGCACCGCCATGCCGGAACTCGAGCGCACGAGATCGGTACGGCTGCCGGCGATCTTGCCTTGCTTGATGAGATCGTCGACCGCCGAAGCGGTCAGAATTGCGACGTCGACGGCCGCGCCCTTTTCGATGTCGCCCTTCAGGCCGACCGCCGTGCCGAAGGTGAAGGCGAGCTTGTGCTCGGTCGCCTTTTCGAACCGCGGCGCCAGCTCTTCCAGCGCCGTCTTCACCGCGTTGGAGCTCAAGACCCTGATCTCGGCGCCCTGCGCTCCCGACGCGAGCGCGACGGCGAAGCCGATCGCGACGAACATTGAACCGGTCTTCATGATGCTTCCTCCCCCGCTACACATCCGGCGCCGGTTCCCGGTTCGCACCGAGAGCCGTGCGCGGCCATTATGATCGGCGTCGAGCTTACCACCGCACGCGGCGTTGTTTCCGGAAAAATCGGTGCCCCGGCTTACGCCGGCTCCATGCCGGTTGCGGCGATCACCTGCGCTCCTTGCGGCGTTCTTAAGAAAGCGATCAGCTCCTTGGCGGCGGCAGGTTCCGGCGCATTGGTGCCGATCGCGGCTTTGAACACGGTGGTGGCCTGCACGCCGGGAGGCAGCGGGCCGACCAGCTCGGCGCCTTTGACGGGAAGGATCTCGCTGATCTGCTGAATGGCGAGCTCGGCCTCGCCGCGCGCCACGAACTCGGCATTGTAGCTCCCGGAATTGAGCCGCGTTTTCGCCATCACCGCGTCGGCGATCCCCAATTGCTTGATCACCTTGGCGAAATGGATGCCGCTGGCGCCGCCAGCCGCCGGATCGCCGGCGACGATCGATTTGGCGGCAAGGAGCGTGCGCCGGAATGCCTCGACGCTGGCGATATCGGGCTTGGGCGCGCCGGCGCGCACCGCGACGCCTAAGCCCGAGCGGGCGAGTTCGGTGGCCTCGGCAAGCTTCCCTTGGCTCACCAGAGCATCGATGAGCGGCGCCGCCAGCACGGCCACGTCCACCGCCTCGCCGCTCTCGATGCGAACCTTGATCGCGGCGGGAGGGCCGAACACCGGCACGAGCTTGCGGCCACTCGCGCGCGTAAAAGCGTCGGCAAGTTGCGTGATGACGGCTTTCAAGCCGCCCGAGCTCATGACCTTGACGCCGGTTGCCGCCACCATCGCGCTCCCTGCAGGACGACGAACATAAGGCCGCCGCCGTCACTCCACCACCGCCCCGCTACGCAGCATCACGATGCGGCGGCGCCCGAGGCGGCGCAGCAGGTCGGATTCAGGCTGCGGGTGGTCGCGATGGCCGCCGATGACCTCGTAGAGATGTTTCGCGATCAGCAGCCCCTGCTGCGGCCGGGCGCGGGCGCCGAGAGCCGTGCGCAATAGTGACAGCGCCTCGAACAGGACCGGGCGATCCGCCGCGGCCCCGCTCACCGGCCGGAATACCGCCGCCCGCGAGGCTGCTCGGCTCTCGTCGGCGGCGATGAACCCCATCGCATCGTCGATCCAGGTGGCATCGAGCCGGGTGCCCGGTCGCAGAAACAGGAGCCATGCGGCGCGCGCGCTCGCCGCCGCCGCCTTGAGGCGTGCGCCGAGCGGGGCGTGCGACACCAGCACATGGCAGCCGGCGAGGTCCGCCACCTCGGCGGTCGCATCGCGCGAGCCGGCGTCCGCCACGATGACTTCGCGCACCGCGCCCGCCGCCGCCCCCGGCACCAGGACGGCGAGGGTGCGCACCAATGCGCGCTCTGATTCGTGGGTGGGGATGATGACGCTCAGCATGGAACGAACAATCGACGTGACGTTTGTTCCATATCATGTGGCTGTCATGGGAATCGTGACTAGATAAAGGGCAGCGACCTCGGATCGATTAACGTTCTTGTTTTGTTCCGAAATTGTCGCTAAGGTTCGGCCATGGCTCGCTCATCTGCAGCCCTCAAGCGTCCGCCGGTGCCGGTGCCCTCCGCGACACCGGCGGGCGACCTTGTCGGCCCCATGGTCGACCGCGAGCGGCGGCGAGGGCGCGGCGCCCAGTCGAACGCGTCCGGGCGTTATGAGCCGGTCGCCAAGGTTGCGTTCGATGACGGGTGGAGAACGCTCGAGGACCTGCCGCCCTTCAAGACCACGGTGACGGAGGAGCGGGCGCGCAAGATCATCACCCGCAACGAATCGCCCGACATCTCCTTCGACCGCTCGATCAACCCTTACCGCGGCTGCGAACACGGCTGCGTCTATTGCTTCGCGCGCCCGACCCACGCGTATATGGGACTGTCGCCCGGCCTCGATTTCGAATCGAAGCTGTTCGTCAAGCCGGATGCGCCGGAATTGTTGGAGCGCGAGCTCTCCGCGCCGGGCTACCAGCCGCGGGTCATGGCGATCGGCACCAACACCGACCCCTATCAGCCGATCGAACGCCGCTACGAGGTGATGCGGCGCATCCTCGAAGTGCTGGATCGCGCCAATCATCCGGTCGGGATCGTCACCAAGTCGACGCTGGTGCAGCGCGATGTCGACATCCTGTCGCGCATGGCGCGCCGCAACCTCGTCAAGGTGGCGCTGTCGGTGACCACGCTGGACGCCCGCATCGCGCGCGTCATGGAGCCGCGCGCCGCCACGCCGCTGCGGCGGCTGGAAACGCTGCGACGGCTGTCGGACGCCGGCGTGCCGACATCGGTGATGATCGCACCGGTGATCCCGGCCCTCAACGACGCCGAGATCGAGCGCATCCTCGACGCCGCTTCGGTCGCCGGCGTCAAGGAGGCCGGCTACGTGCTGCTGCGGCTGCCGCTCGAAGTGCGCGATCTCTTCCGCGAATGGCTGATGGCGAATTTTCCCGACCGCTATCGGCACGTGTTCGCCCTCATCCGCGAGATGCGCGGCGGCAAAGACTACGACTCGACCTGGGGCCGGCGGATGAAGGGCTCGGGGCCGCATGCCTGGATGATCGGCCGCCGCTTCGAGACCGCGTGCGAGCGCCTCGGCCTCAACCAGGCGAAAACCAAGCTGACCAGCGAGCATTTCGTCGCGCCGCGGCCGCAGGCCGAGCAGCTGAACCTGTTCTGAGCCAGCTCACAGCACCGCGACACAATCGATCTCGATATCGAACGGCCCCGGCCACGACGGAACGCGGATGAAGATTCGCGCCGGCGACTCCACCGGAAAATAACGCGCGTAGATCTCGTTGAAGATCCCGAAGTGGGACTCTTCGGCCGTGCAATAGACGTTGCATTTGACCACGCGCTCGAGCGACGCGCCGGCGGCTTCCACGCACCGCTTCATCTGCTCGAGCACGATCTCGGCCTGGCGTGCGAAGGGCAGGGGCTTGCGATCGTCGTCCACAGCATTCCACCGGCCCACGAACTTTCCATTGCGTCGCCGGAATCGGGCGGGCAACAATGGCCTCATGAGTCGCTCGACCGCCGCTGCCGCCCGCTTGCCGCTCGATGAGCCGGTTCTCCGGCCGTCGTTCCGGCGTGAGCGTGCGGCGATCAAGCGCGGCCTGATGCCGGTCGCCGGCTGCGACGAGGCGGGCCGCGGACCGTTGGCGGGTCCGGTCGTCGCCGCCGCCGTGATCCTCGACCCGAACCGCATTCCCAGGGGCCTCGACGATTCGAAGAAGCTCCTGCCGGAGCAGCGGGAAAAGCTCTACGGCAAGATCTGCGCCGTCGCCGAAGTAGCGATCGCGTTCGGCTCGACCGCGCGCATCGACCGCGACAATATTCGCCAGGCGTCGCTGTGGGCGCTGGCGCGCGCGGTGGCGGCGCTCCCCACCAAACCGCAACTCGTCTTCGTTGACGGCTGCGACCGGATTCCGGTCGCCTGCGAATGCCAGGCCGTCATCGACGGCGATGCGCTGGTGCTCTCGGTCGCGGCCGCCTCCATCGTCGCCAAGGTGACGCGCGACCGGCTGATGCGGCAGCTCGGTCTCGCCCATCCCGGCTACGGCTTCGAGCGTCATATGGGCTACAGCGTGCCTGAGCATTTCGCCGCGCTCGAGCGGCTCGGCCCGACCATCCATCACCGCCGCTCGTTTGCTCCGGTGGCGGCCTGTTTCGGCGAGGTCGGCGTGGATCCGACAGCGGACCCGGCAATCCCGCTGCCGCTGTAGTTGCGAATCCGATGAAATTGGCCATTCTCCTCGTCATGGCCGGGCTTGACCCGGCCATCTCGCTTGCAGACGCAGCACTGTTGCCCACCTAAGCGGGATCACCGGGACAAGCCCGGTGATGACGAACGCGTTGTCATTTCAACCTTCAGCCTCGATGCTCTACGTCTCGCCTATCGTCGAAGCATTGCGCGGGCGCCCGCGGCTCGTGTTCTGGACCGCAACGCTGACGCAAGCGTTGCTGTGGGTGCTGGTGCCGTCGTTGTTCTATGCGAGCCCACCGGGCGAGGTTCCGCTGGTGCTCGCCGTCGGCCACGAATGGCAGCTCGGCTCCGCCTATGGGCCGCCGCTCGCCTACTGGCTTGCCGAGCTGGCCTTCCGACTGGCCGGCGGCTCGGTGGTCGGTGTCTATCTCCTGTCGCAGGCGTGCGTCGTGACCACCTTCTGGGCGGTGTTCGCGCTCGGCCGCGCGATCGTCGGCTTGACGCATGCGGCACTGGCGGTGCTGCTGATGGTCGGAATCTCCGCGTTCGCGGTGCCGTCGCCGGATTTCGGGCCGGCGGTGCTCGCCATGCCGCTCACCGCGCTGGCGCTGCTGTCCTATTGGCGTGCCGTCGGCGAAGGTCACCGCGGTTCCTGGATCGCGCTCGGCATCGTGCTCGGCCTGCTCATGCTCACCACCTACTTCGGTGCCATTCTGTTGGCGCTGATCGTGGTGTTCACGCTCGCCACCGAGCGCGGCCGCGCGACGCTCCGCGATTTCTATCCCTATGTCGCCATGCTGATCGCATGCGTCGTCGCCTTGCCGCACCTCGTCTGGCTGCTCGACCGCCGTTTCGCCGTACTCGCGGCCGCGGCCGACGCAACGATCGCCGCCAGCGTGATCGAATGGTTCAAGCTGCTCGCGGCGCTTATTGGCGCACATGCCGGCTTGGCGGTCCTCGTCATCGTCGCGGGAATCCTGGTGGCCGACCGCAAGGCCGCCGTGCCGGAGTTCGTGCGCCAGCCGGTGGATCCGTTCCCCAAGCTGTTCGTCTATGCGTTTGCGCTCGCGCCCGCCGTTGTCGCCGCCCTGATCGCCGCCATCGGCGGGCAAGCCGATCTGCCTGGCGGCATGGGCGCGCTGGTCGTCTTGTCGGGGCTTGCGGTGATCGTCCTGGCCGGCGATGTCATTCGGCTCTATCACCAAAATATTGCCGGTTGGACCTGGGCCGCGTTGCTGGTCGGACCGCCCGCTCTCGCCGTCGTCTCCATCATCGTGCTGCCGTGGACGCTGGCCATGGAGCTCAAGGTCAACGAGCCCGCCGCCGACATGGGCCGCTTCTTCACCGAGAGCTTCAACCGCCGCACCGGCAAGCCGCTGGCGATCGTGGTGGGCGACGGCCGTCTTGCCAGCCTGGTGGCGCTCGCCTCGCCGCAGCGGCCGAGCGTCCTGATCGATGCGGCTTACGAGCGCGCGCCGTGGGTGAGCGAAGCTCACGTCCGCGCCAAAGGCGCGATCGTCGTGTGGCCCATTGCCGATGCCGCCGGCGCGCCGCCCGCCCATATCCGCGCCCGCTTTCCCGATCTGGTGCCGGAGGTGCCGCACGCGTTCGAGCGCGCCTTCCAGGGGCGGCTGCCGCTGATGCGGGTGGGCTGGGCCATGATCCGGCCGCAGACTGGCGAATAGCGAATAGCGAATAGAACGTGACCGGCTACTGTCCATCCGCCATTCGCTGCTCGCCATTGGCTAATGGTAGCCTTCGCCCTCGCGCAGCTTGCCGCGAAACAGCCAGTAGATGAAACCCGTATAGCCGAGAATGATGGGCAGCAGGACGAGCGTTCCGATCAACATGAACAATTGCGAGTCGGGGGCGGCGGCCGTGTCCCAGATCGTCAGCGTCGGCGGCACCAGATACGGAAACGTGGAGATCACCAGGCCTAAGTAGCCCAGCAGGAACAGCACGATGGCAGCCAGGAACGGGCGCCCGTCGGCTCTGTGATCGAGCCACTTCCACGCCGCGAAGGCGACCAGTGCCGTCACGATCGGCACCGGCCACAGCCACAGGAAATTGGGAAGCGAGAACCAGCGCTCGAAGATGCGCGGGAAGGCGAGCGGCGTCCACAGGCTGACCACGGCCATGAACGCCAGGACCGCGAGCAGCGCGGCCTTGGCTTGGGCGCGCGCCTGCAAAGCGATGTCGCCTTCCGTCTTCATCACCATCCAGGTCGCGCCGAGCAGCGCATAGCCGGCCACAACTCCGAGCCCGCACAGGGCCGCAAATGGCGTTGCCCAGTCGAAAGCGCCGCCGGCAAACTCGCCGTTCTCGACCTTGATCCCCTGAATGAGGCCGCCGAGGATCACGCCCTGGCAGAAACCCGCGAGGGTCGAGCCCGCCGCGAAGACGATGTCCCAGCGCGCCTTGTGGCGTGCGACGGTGCGGAACTCGAAGGTGATGCCGCGAAACACCAGCGCCAGCAGCATGGCGATGACCGGCAGATAAAGCGCCGGCATGATCGCCGCATAGGCTCTGGGAAAAGCCGCCAGCAGACCGCCGCCGCCCAGCACCAGCCACGTCTCATTGCCGTCCCAGAAGGGCGCGATCGACGTCAGCATCTGGTCGCGCTCGCGTTCGCTTCTGGCGAACGGAAACAGGATGCCGACGCCGAGATCGAAACCGTCGAGGATCACGTACATCGCCACCGCGATGCCGATGATGCCGGCCCAGATCAGCGGCAGGTCCCATGCCACGGCGCGCCTCCTTCCTGGCGGTCCGTTTCGATCAGGTTGGCACCGCCTTTTGCCGGTGCCCGGCGGCGAGCGGGCGATGCCCCAGGCCTCCCGGTCCTTCGCGGTCTTCCGGTCCCTTCGCGATGAGGCGATTGATGTAGTAGATGCCCAGCGAGAACACGACGCCGTAGACCAGCACGAACAGTGTCAACGTGGTGGCGATACTGCCCCCCGGAACCGGCGAGACTGCGTCGGCGGTGCGCAGGATTCCGTGCACGATCCATGGCTGGCGTCCCGTTTCGGTGACGATCCAGCCGGCAATGACGGCGACGAACCCCACCCACCAGGTATTGGCGACCACATACAAGTACCAGCGCGTCCGCTCCAGCGTTCCGCGCCACATCAGCCACGCTCCGTAGAGCGCGGCGGCAATCATGAAAAATCCTATTCCCAGCATGATACGAAAGGCGAAGAACACGGGCACGATCGGCGGCCGCTCCTGCGGCGGCACGCTCTTCAATCCGGGAAACAAACCGTTCGGATCGTGGGTGAGGATGAGGGAAGAGCCGCGCGGAATGGAAATCTCGAACCAGTTGCGCTCACCCTTTTCGTCCGGCCAGGCGAAGACGTGAAAATCGCCGGGCTTCGATCCGTCCCAATGCGCCTCCATGGCGGCGACCTTGATCGGCTGGTGCTCGAGCGTGTTGAGCCCGTGCTGGTCGCCGAGGAAGAGCTGCAGCGGCGCGAGCACCGCGGTGAGGCCGAGCGCCATCCGCATCATGGTCCGCGCCTCTTCGGCGTGGCGGTTCGCCAGGAGATGACGCGCGCCCACCGCCAGCACCACGAAACCAGTGGTGAGGAATGCCGCATTGAGCATGTGGGCGAACCGATAGATGAAGCTGGGGTTGAAGATGATGGCGAGCCAGTCGGTCGCATAGGCGACGCCGCCGCGCATCTCGTGGCCGGCCGGCGTATGCATCCAGCTGTTCGCGGCCAGGATCCAGAACGCCGAAATGGTCGTGCCGACCGCCACCGCAATCGCCGAGAACACGTGCAGCCAGCGCGGCACGCGGCTTCCGCCGAACAGGAGAATGCCGAGGAAGGTGGCCTCGAGAAAGAACGCGGTGAGCACCTCGTAGCCGGCGAGCGGGCCGATGACGTTGCCGGCGACTGCCGAGAACCGGCTCCAGTTGGTGCCGAGCTGATACGACAGCACGATCCCGGAGACCACGCCCATGCCGAACGAAACGGCGAAAATCTTGGTCCAGAAGGCGGCGAGGCGCTTGTAGCGCTCGGCGCCGGTTGCGCCCCACAACACTTCAAGCGTCGCGATATAGGCGGAAAGCCCGATCGTGAAGCTCGGAAAAATGATGTGAAACGAGATCGTGAAGGCGAACTGCAGCCGGGCGAGGAGGACGGGATCGAGCTCCATCTCAAGCTCCTGCGGACTTCCGTCTCAAATCATTAAATAGGAAGCGTGCTGAATTTGTGAAATGCGCCTATTCACCGCTCCTCCTGGATGCAGCAGCCCGCCTTCGGTTCCGCCATCCGCCCTCGTCGGCCGGTCTTACGGTGGACAACTCGGCACTGGCCGAGAACACTAATGCCCGCTTCCGAAGTTCGTGATACATGCCAGCATCCTCCCGACACGAACTTCGGAAAGCAAAGGGGCACTAGCAAGTCTATGGTTCTAGTGCCGCTTTTCGCTTTGAAGTTCCTCCACGAACTTGTGGCAGGCGCTGTAGGAACTTCAAATCGGCGGCACTAGCGAGGCGGCGCGCTATTCTTAAGGTCAGCAAGGGTCAAGGGGGCTGACATGACCGACACGATTGCGCCGGCCGGCTACAGGCTTTTCTGAAGCGGCGACGAAAGCTGGCGAATTTCGTGGACGGCAGAACGTCCGCGACAGCCGACTGACGAACCATCCGCCGCGATACAATGCGACACCGAGTCAAGAGTTGCTCGTCATTCGGCGCCACCGTGATACGCGGATTCCAGGCGATAAAACTGGGTAATTCACCCATTTGTTGTCGGTCAAGGTCCGCTTATCACTTGATAGCCGACCTTGAAGCGGACCCCGCGAAACGTCCGCTTCGTGCCAGAAGCGGACCTGACCTCGATTTCCCAGCAGAGTCTTCATCCCGGCTCCATTCCCTGCGCCTTGAGCACCGGTAGTGCTGTGGGCCCAGTTAGGAATGTGAGCAGATCCTTCGCGACCTGCAGCGTTGTGGATCCTGTGCTGATTGCGCCGCTCCACCTGACATAGGACTGTATTTCGTGTGGGATTGGTCCAACGAGCTCCACCCCGGTCGTGGTCATGATTTGCGTGATGACCACCATGCCAAGCTCGATTTCGCCTTTCGCGACAAGCTCCGACACAATGTCGGTCTCGGGCCGTACAACCTTTGACTTGATCTCTTCCGCGATTCCGAGCCGCTCAAACAGACGGTGTAAATAGGCACCGCTGGTTCCATCCTGCTTCAAGTAGCCGATCGATTTTGCGTTCAGCAGCGCCCGCTTGAACGCGTCGACCGAGCTGATATCGGGTTTGGAAGCGCCTCGACGCACTTCAACCCCGATTCCGGAATGCGCGATCGCTGTCCGCGTTCCAGCAATGATCCTGTTGGTCTGCACCAGGCGATCCATCTGCACCGGCGGACCTATGAAAACGTCAAAGGGCTCGCCTTCGATGATCCGATCGGCGAGCGTCGCAGCGATGCCGGTCACCACGTTGAGTTTGTGACCCGCGCTGACCTCGAACTGGGGCCCGATCTCCTTCAGAACCGTCCACATCGACCTGGGTGTCAGGATTTTCAGTTCAGCCCCACCCGCGTGACGCGTCTGATTGAAGACAGCTAGAACCGCACTCAGGATGACGGTGGAGATCCGAAGCCAGAGGGTCACAGCTCTTCTCCCGTTGCTGTGGCTCGTGAGCAGCAGAGAGTACGATGGGCTGCCGCTTTGGAAAAGCGGAGGTTCGTCCGCTATGGGTCGATACTGTTGAAAAAGGATTTTGAAGGGGAGCTCTGAGCAACATTGATGCAAGATCAAGCGCAGATGCGGAATCTTGATTCAAAAATCCATTTACGTGGATTCGATGGTTTCAATCTCTAATTCTACAGCGAGTCTGCAGAGATTTTTTCAACACTATCGGTCAGAGTCGGTCCTCCGAGCATATCCGACCGCTTTGACCCTCTTAACCGGACATATCCGGATCACCCGATGATGTCACAGAGGCCACAAGCAGACATGCACCGGACTTTATTCGATCACCTCGTCGGCGCG
>JBJMSU010000154.1:0-32799 GCA_045801465.1 Xanthobacteraceae bacterium
AGCCTGGCGCGCTGGATACGCGACAATTGGCCGAAGACGTGATCGCCGCTTGAGCCTGTCCGGCCGCGGTCAAAGCACCTACATATGGTGGCGAACCGTCTGCACGAGACTCCTTTGTCCGATCGCGACAACGAAGCCAACCGTTTCTCCGCCCGAGCGCGGCGCTATGCCCGCGTCGGCAGTAACATGAGCGGCGTTGCGGCCCGTTTCGCGGCGGCGCGGATGTTCGGCCTCGATCTCGACCGCAACGCGGCGGAGCTCGCCGCCGCACTTGGCGGCCTGAAAGGGCCGATCATGAAGGTGGCGCAGTTGATGGCCACCATTCCGGACCTGCTGCCGCCCGAATACGCCGCCGAGCTCGCCAAGCTGCAGAGCGACGCGCCGCCCATGGGGTGGTCGTTCGTGAAGCGGCGGATGCACGCCGAGCTCGGGCCCGACTGGCAGAAAAAGTTTGCCAGCTTCGAGCATCGCCCGGCTGCCGCCGCCTCGCTCGGTCAGGTGCACCGCGCCGCCTCGCTCGACGGAACGGATCTTGCGTGCAAGCTGCAGTATCCGGACATGCAGTCGGCGGTCGAAGCCGATCTTGCGCAGCTGCAGGTGCTGTTTGCGATCCACCGCCGCATGGACCCGGTGATCGATACGACCGAGATCTACAAGGAGATCAGCGCGCGCGTGCGCGAGGAGCTCGACTACTTCCGCGAGGCCAAGCACGTCGCCCTCTACGGCGCGATGCTCGATGGCGTCGATCTCGTCCGCGTGCCGCGGGTGTGGCCCGAGCTTTCGACCGGCCGCCTTCTCACCCTCGACTGGCTCGAAGGCGACAGGCTGCTCGCGCACAAGACCGACGACCTCACCGTGCGCAACCGCCTCGGCACCGCAATGTTCACGGCCTGGTGGTTCCCGTTCAGCCGCTACGGCATCATCCATGGCGACCCGCATCTCGGAAATTATACCGTGTTCGATCGCGACGGCGTGCCGTCCGGCATCAACCTTCTCGATTATGGCTGCGTCCGCATCTTTCCCGCCAAGTTCGTGGGCGGCGTCGTCGACCTCTACCATGGGCTTCTGCGCGGCGACGACGACCTCGTCGTGCATGCCTATGAGACCTGGGGCTTTCGGCGACTGACCCGCGACCTGATCGAGAGCCTCAATATATGGGCGCGGTTCATCTATGGGCCCTTGTTGCAGGACCGGGTACGCACCATTGCCGACGGGGTGAAACCGGCGGAATACGGCCGGCGCGAGGCCTTCCGGGTGCATCAGGCGCTCAAGCAGCAGGGTCCCGTGACCGTGCCACGCGAATTCGTCTTCATGGATCGCGCCGCCATCGGGCTCGGCGGAGTATTTCTGCACCTGCACGCCGAGCTTAATTTCTACCGGCTGTTCAATGAGGCGATCGAACGGTTCTCCCTCGATCGCGTCGCCGCACGCCAAGCCGAGGCGCTTGCCGCCGCCGGCCTTTCACAGCCGGCCTAGCGCGTGAATATCGCATTGCCACGTCGGCGACCGCCGTTGCTCCGCGAGCGCAATTGAGCTAATCCCCGCGCCAGCCGAGACTCTCGAATTTGGAGGGCAAGATGGCCGACCACGCCGAGGTCGAGTACGCGACCGCTGCAGGCAACGATTACGATGAACATGAAGGGACCTATCGCAGGTTTCTTCATCTGACCGTGGTGTTGGTCGTCCACGCCATCAACACGCTGCTCGGGCTCGCGATCGGCGGCGTGATGGGTCATTGGCTCACCGCCTTCGCGGTCTTCGTGATTGCAACGGGCGCAGCCGTGCACGGCCTGTTGAGCGGCTCGAAGACCTCGAGTGTCGTCGCCTTCATCTTGTCCCTGGTGGCGTTTGCGTTTTCCGCGGCAGGATAAAACGGGGCGGACGTGAATGCGCATTGCCATAGCGCGTGAAGCCGGGGCGGGCGAGGCGCGGGTCGCCGCGACGCCGGAGACGGTCAAGCGGATCAAAGGCCTCGGCGCCGACGTGGTCGTCCAATCGGGCGCCGGCACAGGTTCCGGCATGCTCGATGCCGAATACGAGGCTGCCGGCGCCACCATCGCCAAAACCCTTACAGATGCCGTCAAGGATGCCGACGTCGTGCTCAAGGTGCGCCGGCCGACGGAAGCGGAGGCCAAGAACTACAAGCGCGGCGTGCTCGTCATCGCCATCATGGACCCGTTCGGCAACGATGCCGCGCTCGCCGCCCTGGCGAAGGCCGGGCTCACCGCCTTCGCGATGGAATTGATGCCGCGCATCACCCGCGCGCAGGTCATGGACGTGCTGTCGTCGCAGGCCAATCTTGCCGGCTACCGCGCCGTGGTCGACGCCGCGGCCGAGTATGGCCGCGCACTGCCGATGATGATGACGGCCGCCGGCACCGTGCCGGCGGCGCGCGTCTTCGTGATGGGCGCCGGTGTCGCCGGCCTGCAGGCGATCGCCACCGCCCGGCGCCTCGGCGCCGTCGTCACCGCCACCGACGTACGTCCGGCCGCCAAGGAGCAGGTCGAGAGCCTGGGCGCCAAATTCATCGCCGTGGAGGACGAGGAGTTCAAGCAGGCGGAGACTGCCGCCGGCTATGCCAAGGAGATGTCGAAGGAGTACCAGGCCAAGCAGGCTGCGCTGGTTGCCGAGCACATCAAGAAGCAGGATATCGTCGTCACGACGGCGCTGATCCCGGGCCGGCCGGCGCCGCGGCTGATCTCCGCCGACATGGTGAGGTCCATGCGGCCCGGATCCGTCATCGTCGATCTCGCGCTCGAGCGCGGCGGCAATGTCGAGCTCGCCAAGCCCGACGAGGTCGTGAACGTCAACGGTGTCAAGATCGTCGGTTATGTCAACGTGCCGGGCCGCCTCGCCGCCAGCGCCTCGAGCCTCTACGCCAGGAATCTTTACGCCTTCCTGGAAATCCTGATCGACAAGAACGCCAAGGCGCTCGCCGTCAACTGGGACGACGAGATCGTGAAGGCGACGGCCCTCACCCGCGACGGCGCGGTGGTGCATCCGAGCTTCCAACCCAAGAGCACTGCCGCATAAGGAGAACCGACATGGGGCATGTGGCACAGGCCATCGATCCGTTCGTGTTCCGCTTGTCGATCTTCGTGCTGGCCGTGTTCGTCGGCTATTACGTCGTGTGGTCGGTGACGCCGGCGCTGCACACGCCGCTGATGTCCGTGACCAATGCCATCTCGTCCGTCATCGTGGTCGGCGCGCTGCTGGCGGTTGGCGTCGCGCTCGTCCCCAATGACACGGGCCCGATCTGGGCGCGCGCCCTCGGTTTCGTGGCGCTCGTCTTTGCGTCGGTCAACATCTTCGGTGGATTCCTGGTCACCCAGCGCATGCTGTCGATGTACAAGAAGAAGAAGTGAATCCCGCGTGTCACGTGTGAACTCTTCACCGCCCCCGGCTGCGGGCTGACGGATTATTTCCATGAACGCCAATATTGCCGCGCTTCTTTATCTGGTTTCCGGCGTGCTGTTCATTCTCGCGCTGCGCGGATTGTCCAATCCGGAGACGAGCCGGCAGGGAAATCTGTTCGGCATGGTCGGCATGGCGATCGCCATCGTCACCACGTTGGCATCACATCCGCCGGCGGGCCGCGGTGCATGGCTCCTGGTGCTGGTGGGGCTCGCCGCCGGCGGCAGCGTCGGCGCGGTGATCGCCCGGCGGGTGCCGATGACGGCGATGCCGGAATTGGTCGCGGCGTTTCACTCCCTGGTCGGCATGGCGGCGGTGCTGGTGGCGGCGGGCGCCCTCTATGCGCCCAGCGCCTTCGACATCGGCAGCGTGGGCGCGATCCACAAGGCGAGCCTGGTCGAGATGTCGATCGGCGTGGCGATCGGCGCCATCACCTTCACGGGCTCGGTCATCGCCTTCCTCAAGCTGTCGGCACGCATGACCGGGGCGCCCATCATTCTGCCGGCGCGCCACGTCATCAATATCGGGCTGACGCTGGCGCTCATTCTGCTGGTCGTCTGGTTCGTGCGCACCGAGAGCTATGCGGCGTTCTGGCTCATAGCGCTCGTCTCCTTTGCGCTTGGCGTCCTGATGATCATCCCGATCGGCGGCGCCGACATGCCGGTTGTGATCTCGATGCTCAACTCGTATTCCGGATGGGCCGCGGCCGGCATCGGGTTCACGCTCGGCAACACCGCGCTCATCATCACCGGCGCGCTGGTCGGCTCCTCGGGCGCGATCCTGTCTTACATCATGTGCAAGGGGATGAACCGGAACTTCTTCTCGGTGATTCTCGGCGGCTTTGGCGGCGAGGTTGCCGGTCCGGCCGCGGGCGCCGAGCAGCGTCCAGTGAAGCAGGGCTCGGCGGACGATGCCGCCTTCGTGATGAAGAATGCCTCCAAGGTCATCATCGTGCCGGGCTACGGCATGGCGGTGGCGCAGGCGCAGCATGCGTTGCGTGAGATGGCCGACAAGCTCAAGCAGGAAGGCGTGGAGGTCAAATACGCCATCCATCCGGTAGCCGGCCGCATGCCCGGCCATATGAACGTGCTGCTGGCGGAAGCGAACGTCCCTTACGACGAGGTGTTCGAGCTCGAGGACATCAACTCGGAATTCCGCACCGCCGACGTCGCCTTCGTCATCGGCGCCAACGACGTGACCAATCCGGCGGCGGAAGAGGATCCACAGTCGCCGATCTACGGCATGCCGGTGCTGGAAGTGTGGAAGGCCGGCACCGTGATGTTCTCCAAGCGCTCGCTCGCCTCCGGCTATGCCGGCATCGACAACACACTGTTCTACCGCGACAACACGATGATGCTGTTCGGCGACGCCAAGAAGATGACGGAGAACATCGTCAAGTCGCTGTAGCCGTGCCTGTGCTATTCACCTTCCCATGACCGTCCTGAAGTGGCTGCTGGCGGCGGCGGTCGCCTACGCGGGCTTCGTTGCGCTGTTGTACGTCTCGCAGCGCAAGCTCATGTATCTGCCCGACACCACGCGTTGGCAGCCCGCCTCTGTCGGATTTCCCGAGGCCGCGGAGGTCGTCCTCGACACCGCCGACGGCGAGAAGGTCATCGTCTGGCACGTGCCGCCGCGCCACGGCAAGCCGGTGGTCTTGTACTTCCAGGGTAACGGCGGCGGCTTGAACCTGCGCGCCCGCCGCTTTCGCCAGCTGATCGCGGCCGGCGCCGGGCTCATAGCGTTGGGCTATCGCGGCTATGGCGGATCGAGCGGGCATCCGAGCGAAGCGGGATTGTTGCACGATGCTGCTGCAGCTTATCGCTTTGCGACCGGGCTCTATCCGGCTGAACGCGTCGCTCTGTGGGGCGAATCCCTCGGCACGGGCGTCGCAGTGGCGCTCGCGGCGGAGCGGCCGGTGGGGCGCGTCGTGCTGGAATCGCCGTTCACCTCGGCCGTCGACATTGCGGCCGCCGCCTATCCGTTCGTGCCGGTACGGTGGTTGATGAAGGACCAGTTTCGCTCCGACCAGCGCATCGCCAATGTCACGGCGCCGGTGCTGGTCCTGCACGGGACCCGCGACACCATTGTCCCGCTGGCCTACGGCGAGCGGCTGTACGGTCTGATCCGTGCCCCCAAGCGCTTCGTTCGCATCGCCGACGCCAATCACAACGATCACGATGAATATGGCGCCGTCGACTTGGTCGTCTCCTTTCTGGCCGACGAACAGGCGCATTGAACGGCTCCTCGGCGCAGTAAGGCCGGGAGCGGTCGAAAAAATGGCATCTCGATGGCGGATGTGTCGTTGCTCGCTGGTGGCGTAACAAACGCCGGTGCAACGAAACCATTTTCTTTCTGGGCGAAAAACAGAGGAAATGTCGCGCCGGTATCCCTTCACGCAACAAAAAAAACTTTCAGGGGTCGCTGCTGTGGGAGGGATCCATGCAGAGCGATTGCGCGCTGTCCGGCGCAGGAACCATCGACACCTGGACCGCCGTCCGCGCCGATGCGGACGACGTTCTGATCCGCAACATTGCACGTGGCGACAAGCGCGCGATGCAAGTGCTGTTCGCCCGTCACAACGTGCGCGTCTTCCGCTTCATCATGCGCCTGATCGGTCCGACGGCGGCAGCCGAAGATCTGGTCAGCGAAGTCTTCATCGACGTGTGGCGCAAGGCTGGTCAGTTCGAGGGGCGCTCCCAGGTCGCCACCTGGCTGTTAGGGATCGCACGCCATAAGGCGCTGTCGCACCTGAGAAACCGGTCGTTCGATCACCTCGACGACGACACCGCCCAGGCGCTCGAGGACCCGTGCGACACCCCCGAGACCGTTTGCGAGAAGAACGATACGGGCGCGCTGCTGCGGCGCTGCCTCACCCAACTGTCAGCCGCCCACCGCGAGATCATAGACCTCGTCTATTATCACGAAAGGCCAATGCAGGACGTCGCCCAGATTCTGGAAATCCCCGAGGCGACGGTGCGCACCCGCATGTTCTATGCGCGCAAGCATCTCGCGGAGCTGCTCAAGTTGCACGGGGTCGAGCACGCCTGGGCTTGATCAGAACGTGGCGTAGCTCTGCCCGGGCTTGCCGCCGACGCGGGCGAAGCCTTTGCGCGCCGGCTCGTAGTCGCGACTGATGGTCAATGCCCGGGCGTAGGAGCCCGCCGCCTTTTCTTTTTCTCCCAGGCGCTCGTAGGCGAGCCCGCGCGTGGTCCAAGCCTGCAGGTTCTCAGGGTCGAGCTGCACCGCCTCGTCGAGATCGTTGGCGGCAGCTTTATGGTCATTGTTGGCAAGATAGCTCTGGGCGCGCGCTACCCGGGGATCCGCCTGCTGGGGCGAGAGGGTCATCGCCGTAGTGAAATCGTCGATCGCATATTGGTGCTGGCGCTGCGCCTGGTAGAGCTGGCCGCGATTGTAATAGGCCTGGGCATTGTCGGGCTTGAGCTCCATCGCCTTGTTGAAATCGGCGAGTGCCTGCATGGCCTGCCCCTGCTGGCGATAGACCATGCCGCGGCCCAGATAGGCGGCCGCATAGGACGGATCGATCTCGATCGCCTTGTTGTAGTCGGCGAGCGCCGGCTCGAATTTTCGCATCTGACGATAGACGAGACCGCGGTTTGCATAGGCTTGGGCGAACCCCGGATTGATGCTGACCGCCTTGTTGAAATCGGCGAGCGCCTCCTCGTTGCGGCCGGCGCGGCCAAGCACCGCGCCGCGCACATTGTAGGCCTGCGGATCGTTGGGGTTGCGCTGGACCACCTCGCTGAGCGAGGCGACATTGGTGGACGTCGCGGCCACATTGGAGTCCGGCTCGGACGTCGACAGGCTAAGCCCGCTGCAGCCGCCGAGCGCTGCGGCAATGATGAACATCGCGGCGAGGCGGTCGGTCACGATGCGTATCGGCGCGCGCGTCCTCATTCCCGTATCCCGAGGGTGCTGCCCGGATTATCGCAAATCGCGTGGGGTTTGTCGTGCCGGCGCAGGATCTCCGGCGGAATGCCGATGCTCCAAAAACCGACGGCGCGAGGAGTCTCGCCCGCCGCGCCGGACAGCCTGAGATAAAAAATGGACTACCGCGGGGCCCCGCCGCCGAAGGTCGGCCGGGTGGGCTTGGGCTTGCCCGGGATCAGGCCTTCGCGCTGGGCCCGCTTGCGCGCCAGCTTGCGGGCGCGGCGGATTGCCTCGGCGCGCTCGCGTGCCTTCTTTTCCGACGGCTTCTCGTAGTGTCCGCGCAGCTTCATCTCGCGAAAAATGCCTTCGCGCTGCATCTTTTTCTTCAGCGCCTTCAGCGCCTGATCGACGTTATTGTCCCGGACGAGAACCTGCACGCATCGTTCCTCTTCGATCGAGTTCCTAAAAATTGCGGGCAGGGAATCTCAATCCGCGCGCCGCGGATGCGCCGCTGCCAAGCGCCGGCCTCTAGCAGAACGGCCGGGAAAAGTCCACCGCAATCAATACGAAGTGGGGTGAGTCGTCCCGTCCGTTTCGCAAGCACCCCGATGACCGCGCCTCGCGACTAATCCTTGCCGCCCCGGCCCTTGCGCCGAAGTTCAGCGCCCGTGAAGTCGTTCTGTGCGTTCAGGAGATACCTCTCCAGGTCTCCGCCGGCCGCGGCATTCAGGGCCTTGTCGCTGATCCCGTCGACCCCGGCTGCGGCGCGACACGTGGCGGCGTCCTCCGCCATCTCGCTCTTGTCCTCGTAGTACTGCGGCACTTGCAGGTTCTCTTCCACCCAATTGTCCAGCCATTCCTTGGCATCCGTGTTCGTCGGCATGGGCGATCTCCTCAAAATCACGCCAATCATGCAAGAGGGGTCGTTCGATTGCGACGGGTCGTTCAGCATGGCCCGCATCACGGCGTGAATACACGCGTCACATGGCCCATCTTGCGGCCGGGGCGGGCACCGTTCTTGCCATAGAGGTGGATCGAAGCTCCCGGCACGCCAAGCCATTGGACGTACTCGGCTGCTTCGTCGCCGATCAAATTGATCATCTCCACGCGGCCGTGGCGCAGCGGCTTGCCAAGCGGCCACCCGGCAACGGCGCGTATGTGCTGCTCGAACTGGGAGATGGTGCAGCCGTCGAGCGTCCAATGCCCGGAATTGTGCACGCGCGGCGCGATCTCGTTGACCAGCACGGCATGCCCGGCACCCTCGCGTACTACGAACATCTCGACGGCGAGCACGCCCACATAGGCGAAGGTCGCGGCAATGGTCTCGGCGATGCGCCGGGCCTCGGCGGCAACGGCCGGCGAAACCTCGGCCGGCACTCGCGAAAGTTTGAGGATGTGGTCGCGGTGCTCGTTTTCCACGACGTCGAAGCATTCGATCTGGCCGTCGTGTCCGCGGGCGGCGATCACCGAAATTTCGCGCTCGAACGGAACGAAGGATTCGACGATTGACGGATGTACGCCAATCTCCTCCCAGGCGCGGGCGAGATCGGTGTCGGGGCGAATGAGCGCCTGGCCCTTGCCGTCATAGCCGAAACGGCGGGTCTTGAGCACGGCCGGCCGGCCGATCGTCTCAAGCGCTTCGGTGAGAGCGGCAAGACGGTCGACGCCGGCAAACGGTGCCGTCCGAATTCCCAACCCGGCCACGAATTTCTTTTCCTCGAGCCGGTCCTGGGTGGTGGCAAGCACGCGCGGGTCGGGCAATACCGGCCGCCGCTCGCTCAAAAATTTGGCCGTTTCGGCCGGCACGTTCTCGAACTCATAGGTGACGACGTCCACCGCTTCGGCGAAGCGGTCGAGCGCATTCTCGTCGCCGTAATCGGCCTGGGTCGTGCGCCGGACCACGTCGAAGGCGGGCGCCTGCGGGTCGGGACAGAACACATGACACTTCAGTCCCAGCCGCGCGGCGGCAAGCGCCAGCATGCGGCCGAGCTGTCCGCCGCCGAGGATGCCGATGGTAGCACCGGGCTTCAGCGGCATCGATGGTGTGCTCAACGCGGGCCCTCGTCGGCCGGCCGTTCCGCCACGGTGGCGGTCTGCTGCGCGCGCCACGCCTCCAGCCGCTGAGCAAGTGCCGGATCGCCGAGCGCGAGCACGCTCGCGGCCAGCAGCGCCGCATTGACGGCGCCGGCCTTCCCAATGGCGAGCGTGCCGACCGGGACGCCGGCCGGCATCTGCACGATGGAATAGAGCGAGTCGATCCCCTTGAGGGTTTGCGTCTCGATCGGCACGCCGAACACCGGCAACGTTGTCATGGCCGCCGTCATGCCGGGCAGGTGCGCGGCACCGCCGGCGCCGGCAATGATCACCTTGTGGCCAGCCGACTTGGCGCCCTTGGCGAAGGCATAGAGCCGCTCGGGCGTGCGGTGCGCCGACACGATGTGCGCCTCATAGCGAAGCCCGAGCGCATCCAGCGTCTCGGCGGCATGGCGGAGCGTGGCCCAGTCGGACTGGCTCCCCATGATGATGGCGACCGGATTTGCCCCCATTCGCGCCTCAAAAAATTCGCCTCGGGTCGGCGAAGGAAGCGGCGCATTATAGGTGTCGCACCTCGACTCGCAAGGCGGCCCGGCTATTCTCCGACGACCCACGATTCGCGAGCGGTGAGCCGGCAGCATGCCGAAACAGAAGCTGCCGGGAGTGCCGGTCAAATCCGATCCGGGGCGTTTGCGTCTGGCGCGGGCCGAGCGACGCATCACTGCCGAGCGCGAGGGCTCCGAACAGCGCACCGCGCCCGCAGTTCCGTCGGTCGTCAATCGCCTGGCGGCGGAAGTCGAGCGGCTGCAGGCCGAGCTCGCGTCCATGCGCGCCAAGCTCGCCGGGCTTGAGGCGAAGGTCGACGTCGATCCGCTGCTCGATATTTTCAGCCGCCGCGGTTTCGAGCGCGAGCTCAAGCGCGCGTTGGCCTATGTCACGCGTTACGGGGCCCGCGCCGCCCTCGTCTATCTCGATCTCGACGGCTTTAAGCTGGTGAACGACACGTATGGCCATGCGGCCGGCGACGCCGTGCTCAAGGCCGTTGCCGCGACACTTGCCCATAACATCCGCGCCTCCGACACGGTCGCGCGTCTCGGCGGCGACGAGTTCGCCGTGCTGCTGTGGAATCTCGGTGTGCCCGAAGCGGGGGCCAAGGCGGCGGCGCTGGAGCAGGCAATTGCCGCCGCGCAAGTTTCCTGGAACGGCGCGATGGTCTCGGTCGGCGCCTCGGCGGGGTTCACGCTGGTGTCGCCGCGCGACGAACCGGCCGCGGTGCTGGCCCGCGCCGACCAGGCCATGTATGCGCGCAAGGCGGCGCGCAAGCAGACAGGTTAGAGCATTTCACTCAACCAGCTCGGCGTGCACGAGATAGCGCAGCGGGCCGGCGGTCTTGGCGTCCAAGGGCCAGCACGTCGTCAGGACCAGGTTGCGCCCCGGCGCGAACGGATCGATGCCGGAGGCGTCCCAGCGCGCGACGGTGGTGTGCGTGACGCGAAAGCGGAACAGCGTCCCGTCCGCTCGCGTCACCCGGACCTCGTCGCCGGCGCGGACGCTCCCAAGGAACGCAAAATGCGTATCGCGGTGCGCGGAATAGATCGCGCTGCCGGGCTCGCCGGCAGTCGGGGTGAGCTCCACATGGCCGGGCCCGAAGGCGAGCGCCTGGCCACTGCTGCCGTTGAGCGCGATGGCGCTTGCCTTAAGGCGCGGCACCTCGATGCGCGCAACCGGCCAGGTATCCGCCCATGACCACGGCTTGACGGCCTGGCCGGTCGCAAGCGTCTGTGCGAAGGCGCGCTCGAGCAGGATTTGCGCGAGCACCGCCTTGGCATGGATCCAGATGCCGTGGCCGGCGAGCAGGAGCCCGAGCAGACCGATGATCGTTGGGAGGAGGGCGGCCCCAGGTCCCGGCGTTGGCGGCTGACCCTCCTCCCGGTCGCTTCCCGGCAGGCCGGGAAGGAAGCGTGCGGTCGCGTTCATGACGCGGCGCGCGACGCGCGGCGGCCGAGCATCAGGAGCACAAAGCTCGCGCCCATGAGCAGCAGGCCGAACCACAGGCGCAGCTCCGCGTCGGTCGCCGTCTGCGGCAGGCTCACGCCTTTGGCGGCCGGCGCTGCGGCGGGACGTGGCAGTGCCGACTGGGCCACGGCGCGGAACGCGGCCGCGTCGAGCTGCGCCAGCCTGGTGCGATCGGTAGGGTCGGTGCGGCGCGTGTCGGACGGCTGCGTGGCCGGCGGCGGCTGTTCGCCGAACACCCTGTCGAAGTCCCAGCCCGCCGGCAGGTTGAGCGGAAGGTCGGCGCGCGTCAGCCGCGCGCCATCCGGGCGGCTCGGCGTCTTGTCCACGGCGATCAGGCTGGTGAGCCGCGTGACCAGGTGATGGTCGAGCGCGAGCGCAAGGATCACTGCGTCCGCCTCCTCGGGCTTGAGCCGCCGCAGCGTGCGCGCGACTTCCGCGTCCGTGATCTTGCGCCGTGCCCACAGCTTGGACAGACCTTGCCCTTCGGCCGCGTTGTCGAGCTTCATGCTCACGGTCCAGGGCCGCTCGCCGATGCGTCCCTTGATCTCGAGCGTGCCCGACAACGACCCAACCTTGGCGGCCAGCACCACCGGCTCGCCGCGATAGAGATCCGGCAGCAACGCCGGGGTCATGTCGGCCTGGCCGTGCGAGAAGGTCGCGACCAGGTTGGTGGCCACCGGGCTCTCGAGCTTCTCGAACAGCGCGCGCATGCGCTCCTCGATCTCGTCGACCGAGCCGATATGGGTGAAGGTGCCGCGCCCGATCTCGGCTGCGCGCGTCATCAGGAAGGTATTGGGCGCCGAGCCGATGCCGACCATGAACACGCGGGAGCGCCCGCGCATGGCGCCGATCGTGTCCAGGAGCTCCTGCTCGTTGCCGATGGCGCCGTCGGTGAGGAACACGACCTGACGCAGGTAGTCGACATCGCCGTCGCGCCGGTCGGTCAGCGCCGCCCGCATGGGCGGCAGCATTTCGGTGCCGCCCTGCGCCTGCAGCGCCGAGACGAAGCTCTTGGCGCGGGCGACGTGCTCGGCGTCCGCCGCTACCGTGTCGGGAAACAGGACGTCCATCGTGTGGTCGAAGCGGATGACGTTGAAGCGATCGGTTCGCGTCAGGCGACCGAGCGCGTAAGTCAGGCTCGCTTTCGCCTGCACGATCGAGGTCCCGCCCATGGAGCCGGAGTTGTCGATCACGAAAATGATTTCGCGCGGGCGCTTGTCCTGCGTCGGCGGCAGTGCCGGCGGCGTCACGAAGGCAAGCACGTAGTCGGCATCGCCGACGTGCTCGCGGAAGAGCCCGACGGAGGGCGCCCTGGTGGCGGCCGGCCGCCAGGTGAGCTCGAAGTCGCGGTCGGCCGGAACCGGCCCTTCGGCAAGCTTGATGACACGGATGTCCTCGGCAGGCGATTCGAGCTTCACGGCGTGATGGTGGCTCTTCACCTCGCCGAGCGGAAACCCGGCCTGCAGGCGGATCGAGATGGACGTCGGATTGACGGGCGCATGCTCGCGCGGGTCGAGAACCGGCGGCGTGATGCGGTCGCGATCCGGCACCGGGTCAGAGAGGCTGCCCCAGCCGCGATCGTTCGGCTTGAAGTCGACAGTCTGGGCCACGGGTTTCGGATTGTAGCGCGGCGCCACGACAAGCGGCACGCGCAGCGAGAACTGCTCGCCCGATTGGCGCACCGGCTCCTGGTATTCGATCTGCACCAGCACGGCCTCGCCGGGCCCGATATTGGCGACCGAGTTGGTGAAAATGTTCGGCCGCTCCTGCTCGAGCAGGGTTGCCTTCTGGCCGGCGGTCTTCGCCCGTTCGTAGATCTGCCGCGCCTGTTGCCGCTCCTTGATGTCGCCGATCACGATGCGGTCGCCGATCACCATCTTCAGCGTATCGACGGCGCCGTTGTCGGGCAGCGGGTAGACGTACACGGCTTCGACCCAGCCATCGGTCGGATTGTGGAACATCTGGGTGATGCGGGCGCGCGCGGTGGGGCCGCTGACGACCATGTCGATATCGGTGCCGAGCCGCGGCGCCGCGACGAAGCGGCCATCCTCCGTCGCCTTGAGCAGAAGTGAGCCGGCGCGCATCTCGCTTGGGCTCACCAGGGCCGGGACCGACGCGGTCTTCGTGGCCTGCGCCCGCGCCGGGCTGCCGTTCACCACGAAAGCCGCCAGTGCGGAAGCAAGGGCAAGAAACAACGCTGCCGGTGGTCGCAGCGCCGAGAACCTATCGAACCGCGGCGAGTCGCTCGCCGCAGCCATCTGCACTGACATGGTCATCCGCGTCGCTCCGTGAAGCTCGAGCCCGTCCCTCCGGTCCGCGCTCCTTTGTGGCGCGACGGCGCAAAAACGCGGAGCGTCATGTTCGCGATTGATCGGCAAAGAAGCGCCGGCCTGAGCCTTGCCGAATCCGCGTTCGTGCGGATATGTGAAGGTTTGTGAGGGGAAGCATGTCGCTCGCGCCGGAAAAGCAGCTGTCCGAGGAGCAAAGCCGGTCGGTCGCGGCCGTGATTCGGGAAGAGCTGGCGCGGCGCCGGATCTCGCGCAAGCGCCTGGCTGATCAGGCCAAGATCAGCATTTCCACGCTCGAAAAGGCGCTCTGCGGGCGCCGGCCGTTCACGCTCGCCACCACGATCCGGCTGGAGGAGGCGCTCGGCGTGGCGCTACGCCGGCGGACCGTCGATGCGCCGGCACCGCCGCCCGCCAAGACCGGCCTCGCACCGGCCGAGCTCGGCTTTTATTCGCGGCCCGCCGTCTCCTGGATCGAGGGCAACTACCTTACGCTGCGGCCGTCGTTCAGCGACAGCAGCGCGATCTATGCGTACCGCACCGAGATCTGCTGGGACGACACGTCGTCGAGCCTGATCTTTCGCGAATCGGAGCGCCAGGACGCGGTGTTCAGCCAGCAGGGTTTTGTTTCGTTGCCCAACCAATCCGGCCACATCTATCTCATCACCAACCGGCTCGGGCAGTACCGGCTGATCATCGTGGCGCGCCCCACCATCAAAGGCGAGATGTACGGCATCATCGCCACGCTGCAGGTCGGGCGCGGCGCCCAGCTGATGCCGGTTTCGGCGCCGATCGCCTTCGTGCCGCTGGCGACGCTTACCAGTGCCGAGTTCGGCCGCATCGTCGACGGCCACGCCTGCTACCAGGAATACCGCCGGCATTTGCGACGAACCGTCGAGGAGCCGTTCGCGCTGTTCCTGCCGGTGTAGGCGGCTCGCCAGCACATGTTTGGCTTCACCGCACCACTGTGTGGGAGAAGAATTGTCGCGCCGCGTGGCAGCGGCGTAGGATGCCGAGCCATGGATCCCGGTACCGAGGAAAACCCATTCCTGGAGGCGCAGCGGGTGACGTTGCAGTTCGGCGGCGTCAAGGCGCTGACCGACGTGAGCTTCGCGATTCGCGACGGCGAGCTGTTCTCGATCATCGGGCCGAACGGCGCCGGCAAGACCTCGATGGTCAACTGCATCTCGGGCCGCTACCGGCCCACCGAAGGAGCGATTTTCTACCGCGGACAGGACATCAGCCGGCTGAAGGCGGATCGCCGGGCCGCGCTCGGCATCGGCCGGACGTTCCAAAATCTCGCTCTGTTCCGTCACATGACGGTTCTCGACAACATCATGGTGGGGCGCCATCACCTCCTCAAGAGCAATTTTCTCACTGGCTCCCTGTACTGGCTGACAGGCGCCCGCCGCGAGGAGCTCGCGCATCGCCGCAAGGTCGAGGAGATCATCGACTTCCTCGACCTGCAGCCGGTGCGCAAGGCCATGGCGGGCACGCTTCCCTACGGCTTGCGCAAGCGCGTCGAGCTCGCCCGCGCGGTGGCGCTCGAGCCGCGCCTCATCCTGCTCGACGAGCCCATGGCCGGCATGAATCTCGAAGAGAAGGAGGACATGGCCCGCTACATCGTGGACTTGAACGAGGAATACGCGATGACGGTGGTGATGATCGAGCATGACATGGGAGTCGTCATGGATATTTCTCATCGCGTCATGGTGCTCGACTTCGGGCGCAAGATCGCCGAAGGCGAGCCGGCCCAGGTCTTCGACGATCCTCATGTCAAGCGTGCCTATCTCGGCGAGGAGGACGAGCTGCTGGTCGATCCGGACGAGGTCCTTCGTCCGGCGGAGATAACAGCATGATGGATTACGCCGAGCGCGCGGCGCGGGCCGACACGTTCCCTAAACTGCTGCGGCTCAATGCCCACCAGTATCCCAGCGACGTCGCCTTTCGCGAGAAGGATTTGGGGCGCTGGTGCTGCTTCACCTGGTCGGACTACCAGAGCCGTGTGCGCGAATTCGCGCTCGGTCTCGCCGGCCTCGGGATTGGCCGCGGCGACGTCGTTGCCCTGATCGGCGCTAACCGGCCGGACTGGGTGGCGGGCGAGATCGCCGCGCATGCGGTCGGCGCGATGAGCCTCGGCATGTACCGCGACGCGCTCGACGAGGAGGTCACCTATCTTCTCCGTTGCGGGGAAGCGAAGCTCGTGTTCGCCGAGGACGAGGAGCAGGTCGAGAAGCTGATTGGTTTGGGCGACCGCATTCCGAGCGTGCGCCACATCGTCTACTCGGACCCGCGCGGAATGCGCAAATATCAGGACGGCCGGCTCATGCCGGCCGAGCGGCTCGCGTCGCAGGGGCGCGAACGGGCTGCCCGCGAGGGCGATCTCTACGATCGTCTGGTGGATGCAACGGACGGCGATGCCGTGGCCGTGCTGTGCACCACCTCCGGCACGACGGCGCATCCGAAGCTCGCCATGCTGTCGGCCGGACGCCTGTTGCGCCATTGCGCGAGCTATCTGGCCTTCGATCCCAAAGGCCCGGACGACGAGTACGTGTCGGTGCTGCCGCTGCCGTGGATCATGGAGCAGGTCTATGCCCTCGGGACGGCGCTGCTGTGCCGGATGAAGGTGAACTTCATCGAAGAGCCCGACACGATGATGCACGATTTTCGCGAGATCGCTCCAACGTTCGTGCTGTTCGCGCCGCGCGTCTGGGAAGCGATCGCGGCCGACGTCCGTGCCCGCATCATGGACTCCTCGTTTCTCAAGCAGGCGCTTTACCGGGTTGGCATGACGACGGGACTTGCGGCGCTCGCGCATGGGCGCCATTCGCCGATCGGCGAGGTCGTGCTGTTCCGCGCTCTGCGCGACCGCCTCGGCTTCAGCCGGCTGCGCTCGGCGGCGACCGGCGGCGCCGCGCTCGGACCCGACACCTTCCGCTTCTTCCGCGCGCTGGGGGTGCCGCTGCGCCAGCTCTACGGGCAGACGGAGCTGATCGGCGCCTATACGCTGCATCGCGACGGCGAGGTCGACTTCGACTCGGTGGGCGTCGCCTTCGACAACAGCATCGAGCTGCGAATCGAGGCGCCCGACCCGAATGGCGTGGGCGAGGTCGTCACCCGCCATCCCAACATGTTCCTCGGTTACTACAAGAATCGGGAAGAGACTGACGCCGACCTGCGCGACGGCTGGCTGCATACGGGCGACGCGGGATATTTCAATGAAGGCGGACAGCTCGTCATCATCGACCGCATCAGAGACTTGGCAGCGACCGCACATGGTACCCGCTTCTCGCCGCAGTACATCGAGAACAAACTCAAGTTCTCCCCCTATATCGCCGAGGCGGTGATCCTGGGCGCCGGCCGCGCCTATCTCGCGGCCATGATCTGCATTCGCTACTCCATCGTCGCCAAGTGGGCCGAGAAGAGCCGCATCTCATTTACGACCTACACCGATCTTGCATCGCGTCCGGAGGTGTATTCGCTCCTGCGCCGGGAGGTGGAGGCGGTGAACGCCTCGCTGCCGCCGGGCCAGCGGATCGCCAGGTTCCTTCTTCTCTACAAGGAGCTCGACGCCGACGACGGCGAGCTGACCCGGACCCGGAAGGTGCGCCGCAGCGTCATCGGCGAGAAATACGACGATATCATCCGCGCCATCTACGCGGACCGATCCGACATCGACGTCGACACCGTCATCCGTTTCCAGGACGGCACGACTCAGCGCATTCGCACCACGCTTGCGGTCGTGGATCTCGCCGCGAACGACGCCGCGTCCCGGCTCGTGGCGGCGGAATGAGCACGGGAGCAACGGCGATGAACACGCAGCTCCTGGTCCAGCTCCTCGTCAACGGTCTCGTCGTCGGTACGCTCTATGGCGTGGTCGCGATGTCGTTCGTGCTGATCTACAAGGCGACGCAGGTCGTAAATTTCGCGCAAGGCGAATTCCTGCTCATCGGCGCCTGGGTGTGCTGGTGGCTGCTGACCAAATACCAGCTGCCGTTCCATTGGGGCATGCCGATCACGCTGGCCTTCATGCTCGTGTTCGGGATTGCGCTGCAGGTCTGCCTGCTGCGCCCGATGATCGGCGAGCCGGTCATCTCCGTCATCATGGTGACGATCGGGCTCTCGACCGTGTTCCAAGCCGCCATGAAATGGATTTTCGGCACCAACCTGCAGCCGTTTCCGCCGATCTTCACGTCGCAGAGCGTGAACGTGCTCGGGCTGCAGATGCAGACCGTCTACCTCATGAGCCTGGTCGTGTCCGTGGTGATGATGGCCGCCATGGCGTGGTTCTTCCACTCGTCGAAGCACGGCCTCGCTATGCGGGCGACCGCGTTCGACCAGCAGGTCGCGCAGTCGCTCGGCATCTCGGTGAAGACGGTGTTTGCCATGGCGTGGGCGATCTCGGCGGTGGTCTCCGCGGTCGCCGGCGTCGTCGTGGCGGTCGTCAACGGCGTTTCCGCCGGGCTCTCCGTCTATGGCATCAAGGTGTTTCCGGCGGTAATCCTGGGCGGCCTCGACAGCATCGGCGGCGCCGTGCTCGGTGGCGTCATCATCGGCCTCCTGGAAAATCTGGCGCATTTCGTCGACAGCCAGTACCTGCATTGGGGCAATCTCTACGAGATCGCGCCGTTCTATGTCCTTATCGTCATCCTGATGATCAAGCCGTACGGCCTGTTCGGCACCAAAGACATCGAGCGGGTTTGAGGGATTGGCGCTGATGACCGCTCAGAGCCTTCTTCCGGCCGGCGATTTCCGCACCACCTACGCGGCGGACACGACCATCTTCCCGACCGCGATGGGCCGCTATGTGGCGATCGCGAGCATCATCCTGCTGTCAGGCGCGCCGCTCGTGCTCAGCCAGTACTGGCTCAGCATCCTCATCCAGATCGGCTATCTCGGCATCGCCGCGCTCGGGCTCAATATCCTGGTCGGCTTCACCGGCCAGATCTCGATCGGTCACGCGGCTTTCTTCGGCCTCGGCGCCTTCACCTCCGCGTACTTGAGCTCGAAGCTGCCGATCCCGGTGTTCCTCTCCATCCCGCTCGCGGCGGTCGTGACCGCGGCCGTCGGACTGATCTTCGGATTGCCGGCCGCGCGGCTGAAGGGCCTCTATCTCGCGATCGCCACGCTGGCGGCGCAGTACATCCTGCTCGACTTTTTCTCGCGCGCGGAATGGTTCACCGGCGGCGTCGTGCCGGCCAGCGCCGCACCGTTCACGCTGTTCGGCCATGCCTTGCGCGGCGACCGCCAGTATTTCTACGTCGTTCTCGCCTACACGGTGGTCTGCTATCTGCTCGTCACCAACCTCATGCGCACGCGCGACGGCCGCGCCCTCATCGCGGTCCGCGACCACTATCTCTCGGCCGAGATCATGGGCATCAATCTGACGAAGTATCGCACGCTGTCGTTCGGGCTCGCCGCCTTCTTCGCCGGGATCGGCGGCGCGCTCTATGCGCATTACCAGGAAGTCGTCTCCAACGAGGGCTTCACGATCGACCGCTCGATCCTGTTCCTCGCCATGGTCATCATCGGCGGCTTAGGCTCGATCATGGGAACGTTGATGGGCACTGCCTTCATGGTCCTGCTCCCCGAGGCGATGGAAGGCTTAAGCGCTCTCGTGCGCGGCAGCCCGATCGATCAGGCATTGGCGCTCAAGAACAACATCGCCTTCCTGCGCGAGATCGCGATCGGCCTCGTCATCGTGCTGTTCCTCGTCTTCGAGCCCGACGGGCTTGCCCATCGCTGGCGACGGATCAAAGCCTACTGGAAACTCTACCCGTTCTCCTATTGACTGGAACGACCTCAAGAAACGGACGCAGAAGGAATCCCGATGATGAAAAGCGCACTCTTGCGGGGCGTTGCGACGGCTTTGCTGCTGGCGGCGGCGAGCGCCGCGGCCGACGCTCAGATCGCGGTCGGCCATCTTGCCGACTATTCCGGCGCCACGGCGGACGTCGGCGTGCCGTTCGGCCAGGGCACGGCCGACGCCATGGCTTTCGTCAATCAGAAAGGCGGCGTGAACGGCACCAAAGTCAATGTCGACACGGTCGACTACGGCTATCAGGTGCCGCGCGCGGTGAGCCAGTACAAGAAATGGGTCGGCGACAAGGTCGCGGCCATTCTCGGCTGGGGCACTGCCGATACCGAGGCGCTCACCGGCTTCGTGGCGCAGGACCAGATCCCCTATGTCTCGGCATCCTATGCGGCGGCACTGACCGATCCCAGCGGCGCCAGCGGCAAGGCAAAGCCGGCGCCATACAATTTCTTCTACGGTCCAAGCTACTCGGACTCGCTGCGCGCGATGCTGACCTGGGCGGCGCAGGATTGGAAGGCGAAGGGCAAGCCGGGTAAGCCGAAATTCGTCCACATGGGCGCAAACCATCCGTATCCCAATGCGCCCAAGGAGGCCGGCGAGGCGCTCGCCAAGGAGCTCGGCTTCGACGTCCTGCCACCGGTCCAGTTCGCGCTCACCCCCGGCGACTACACGGCGCAGTGCCTGACGTTGAAGAACTCCGGCGCGAACTACGCGTATCTCGGCAATACCGCCGGCTCCAACATCTCGGTGCTCAAAGCCTGCAAGAACGTCGGAACCGAGGTGCAGTTCCTCGGCAACGTCTGGGGGATGGACGAGAACGCCGCCAAAGCCGCCGGCGAGGCTGCCGATGGCGTCGTGTTTCCATTGCGCACGGCCGTCATCTGGGGCGGTGATGCGCCCGGCATGAAAACGTTGATGGAGGTCTCGAAAATCTCCGATGCCGCCGGCACGGCGTATCGACCCGTGCACTACGTGGCCGCGGTCTGCGCTGCCATGTATCTCAAGGAAGCCATGGATTGGGCCGGCAAGAACGGCGGCGTCACCGGGCCCAACGTGAAGAAGGGCTTCTATCAGAAGAAGGACTGGGTGCCGGCGGGCATGGAGGGCGTGTGCAATCCTTCGACCTGGAGCGAAACCGACCACCGTTCGACGCTGACGGTGAGCCTCTATCGCACCAAGGTGTCCGGCGCGACGGATGCGCCGCTCGGCGATCTCATCAAGAACGGCACGATCAAGCTCGAGAAGGTGACGACCATCGACCTGCCGCGCAAGCCCGAGTGGCGCGGCTGGTGATATTCCGCCCTCGTCCTGAGGAGGCCGCGTTAGCGGCCGTCTCGAAGGATGGGGCGGCCCGACCCTTGCCCTTCGAGACGCCGCCACCCAAGTCGGCTGTTGCCGACTTGGGCAGCCTAAGCTGCCGATCTCGGGTAAACCCGAGATCGGTGGCGGCTCCTCAGGGTGAGGAATAAGGCGCAGCGCGCTGCCGACAATGGCGTGGTTGAGCATGAGTGTGCAACCGAACCAGATGGGCCCAGTTCCGGCCGCGGGCGCGGCGCCGCTGCTCGCGGTGCGCAATGTCGAAGTCATGTACGACGAGGTCATTCTCGTCCTGCGGGGCTTGAGCCTCGAGGTTCCGCAAGGCGCGGTCGTGACGCTGCTCGGCGCCAATGGGGCCGGCAAGTCCACCACGCTGAAAGCCATTTCGGGCCTGCTCAAGTCCGAGGACGGCAAGGTCACGCGCGGCGAGATCGTCTTCGAGGGCCGGCGCATCGACGGGATCGATCCCGACCGCATCGTGCGTCACGGCATCTTTCAGGTGATGGAAGGCCGCCGCATCATCGCCGACATGAGCATCGGTGAAAACTTGAGGCTCGGCGCGTTCACCCGTCGCGACAGCGAGGTCGCCCGCGACCTCGACATGGTGCTCGACTATTTTCCGCGTCTGCGCGAGCGCACCTGCCTGGCCGGATATCTCTCGGGCGGCGAGCAGCAGATGCTGGCCATCGGTCGCGCCCTCATGGCGCGGCCGAAGATGATCCTCATGGACGAGCCTTCGATGGGCTTGTCGCCGCTGCTGGTGAAGGAAGTGTTTTCCATCATCCGCCGGATCAACCGCGACCTCGGCGTGACGGTTCTGCTGGTCGAGCAGAATGCCCGCGCGGCGCTGTCGGTCGCCAGCTACGGCTACATCATGGAGCAGGGCAAGGTCGTGCTCGACGGAACGGCGGAGGCGCTGCGCCAGAACGAAGACGTCAAGGAATTCTACCTCGGCGGCGCCGGCGAGCAGCGCAAGAGCTTCAAGAACCTGAAAAGCTTCCGCCGCCGCAAGCGCTGGCTGTGACGGACGCCTGCGGCGCATCGGAGGAGCTGTTCGCTCCGTTCCGCCCGGATCAACGCGTGTTGGTGAACCCGGCATGGATCGCTGCGCTGCGGTAGCACTTGCACTCGCCGAAGATCTGGCACGCAAGATCGGCTCGGCTCAGCGGATCGGCCCCAAGGCCCGCAGCCGATTCTGTCCGCAGCTGGGTGAGAGGTGCCGAGCGCCGATCTGCCTGTGCAGGCTATGCGATGATATCGGGCGTGAGCTGGTCCTCGATGAAGGTGATGCGGTCGCGCAGCTGCAGCTTGCGTTTCTTAAGCCGCTGAATCTGCAGGCGATCCCGACCCGGAGCGTTCTCCAGCGCCTCGATCGCGGCATCCAGGTCCCGGTGCTCCTGCATCAGGCGCGCCAGCGTGGCCCGAAGCTCGCGTTCTTCGTCTTGCGTCATTGCGGTCGCTTGGTGGGAGTGACAAGTTGCCGCCCTGCCGCCGCGTCAATCCCTCCGGAAGTATCGCTTTTGCGGGCTCCGGCTTCAAGCGAATGCTGATGAGGAATTTGCGTTCCGGCGATTTTGCTGCGGTGCAAAAGCGAACCAAAGTCGACTTGCAGGTCGATTTGTGACATAATTAGTTAGTCAGGCCAAATACCTGAGGAGACCTCCCACATGTCCATCCAAACGCATCTTGCGGAGCTGGAACGGCGGCATCGGGCGCTCGAGGACGAAATCGCCGAGGCGCTGGCGCATCCGTCAACCGACGACCTCAAAATCGCCGAGTTGAAGCGCCGCAAGTTGCAAGTGAAGGACCAGCTCGCGCGCCTGCGGCAGGAAGCCGGCGCCAGCGTCCACTGAGCGCGCTGCTCGCTCGATCGTTGTTGTTTCCCGAGTTTTGAGCCACCGGCCCGCACCGGAGCCGGTGGCTTTTTCTTTTTTTGCCGCCGCGGCATGATCGGGCCGGCCGTGACACGGAATGGGAGCTTTGCGATGCCGACGCGGATGATCCTTCTCGCAGTGGCCGCCGTTGGGACCCTCGGATTCGGGCTCCCTGGCGCCGCCCAGACCTATCCGACCCGCACCGTCAGCCTCATCGTGCCATACCCGCCCGGCGGCGGTGTCGACGCCATGGCGCGGGTGGTTGCCGAGAAGCTTGGCGCCGCGCTCGGCCAGCAGGTAATGGTCGATAACCGCGCCGGCGGCTCCGGGCTGGTCGGGACCCGTGCCGCCGCGCGCAGCACGCCTGATGGGCATACGTTGTTTCTCGGTCATACCGGCTCGATCGCGATCAATCCCAGCCTCTATGCCAATGCGGGCTTCGATCCGCGCCGGGATTTCGCGCCGATCGGATTGATCGCCACGATGCCGGTCGCGCTGCTCGCCAATCCGGCGTTCCCGGCCAAGACCATCGCCGATGTGGTCGCGATCGCGAAACAAGAGGGCGCGAAGCTGAACATCGGGACGTCGGCCGTGGGCACCGGCGGCTATCTCTCGGCCGAGCTGTTCAAGTCGATCACCAACACCGACGCCACCATCATCCCGTACAAGGGAACCGGGCAGGTGATGAATGACCTGGTGGGCGGCCACGTGCCGATCGCGTTCGGCGTGCTGCCGCCGGCGCTCGGCAATCTCCAGGCCGGCACGTTGCGGGCGATTGCGGTCTTTGGCGACAAGCGTTTCAGCCTGCTCCCCGACGTGCCGACGGCGAATGAGTCCGGGCTGCCGGGGTTCGAATCGGTGCTGCACTATGGCCTGCTCGCGCCCGCCGGCACGCCGCCGCCGATCATCGAGCGCCTCAACAAGGAGCTGCGGGCGCTGGTGACCAGCGACGAGGTGAAGAAGCGCATTCATGCGGAAGGCGGCGACCCGCTCGCTTCGACGCCGGAGGAATATGCCGCCGACATCGATCGCGAGGAGACCAAGTGGGCAGGCCTGATCCGGAAGCTCCATCTGAAGGTGGAGTGATGCGCACCGGCGCATTTCCGGCGCGCGCCGTCGCACGAATCGCCGCGACGGCCGTGATCGCGGCGGGCTGTCTGGGCGCCGTGAACGCGGCCGCCCAGGACTATCCGTCCCGCCCGATCATGCTGGTCGTCCCCTTCGCGCCGGGTGGCGGCAACGACACGCTGGCGCGGCTCACTGCGCAGCATATGAGCAAGGCGCGGCGCTCGCCAATCCGGAGATCCGTGCACGCATTGCCGACGACGGCGGCGATCCGATCGGCTCGAGCCCCGAGGAGCACGCCGCGGACATTGACCGCGAGGAGACCAAGTGGGGCGGCCTGGTACGCCGGCTCGGACTGCGCGCGGAAGGCGGCTAGGTTTGAAGCGGGGCGCCCAACGTCGTTGCGGATCGCCCAGCTTTCGCTCACGTCATCGGCAAGGTGGGTATTTTCTTCAGCTCGCTGGCGAGTGCGCGCTCCACGTGCCAGGTATCGTAGGCAGCCTGCATGCGAAGCCAGGGGCCCGCGCCGTCCCCGAACAGCTTGCCGAGACGAACCGCCACGGACGGCGAGACCGGCTTGCGCTCTTCAAGAATGTCGTAAAGGTGCTGGCGCGAAATGCCGAGCAGGCCTGAGATCTCGGTCTTCGTCTTGCCCGTCGCCGGGATCACGTCTTCGCGCAATAGTTCTCCCGGATGTGTCGGGCACCGCTTCGGGTCGCGGCGGGCGGCGTACTCGATCATTTATTCACCTCTCAGTGATATTGCTCGAAATCAACCCGCACCGCATCGCCATGCTCGAATTCGAAGGTGATGCACCAGGGGCCATTGACGTGAACCGTGTAGCGAGTCGGCCTGTAACCTTTGAGCGCATGGAAATCGAAACCGGGAATGTTCATTTCTTCCGGCCTTGCTGCGACGTCCAGCCGATCGAGCCGAATAAGAATGCGCTTGTGCATCTTGCCATCAATTTTACCGGTGCGGCCGGTAGACCAGAGGTCGGCAAGAGCTTTGCTTCGGAACGACTTGATCATCAGCAGTGTAAGCCAATTGCTTACGATCGTCAACGGATAGCTGACATCCGTCCGTGGCGCAACCGGCGCGAAAATGGCATGCGCGATCGATGGTCTTCTCGACCGGCTCCGCCGGAAGGCCGGGCGCGTGGCAGCGCTCGCCTTATCCGGCCGCGAAGGCACGACGAGCACGACTCGAGGCGTCGGTCCGTGGCGATGCGCGGGGGCTTAGGTCAAATTCGCCGCAGTTCCTGGGCGGCGCGGGCGAGCACGTCGACCACCTTGGCTTCTGCATCGACATCGTCCGCGAGGCGCTTGGCGGCAACGTCGCGCAGGTTTTCCAGGGCCGCTCGCACCAGCTGCGGCAGCCCATTGCGCTCGTGTTCGCGCTCGTCAGAGCCGAAGCGGCGGCGCATCCGCGAAATCTTCTCGCCGACGGCGGACAGCCGCTCCAGCACCGCGTCGACGAAGTCGCGGTTCTCGTTCAGGTAGGCGCGGCCCTCGTCGGTGATGGTGTAGAGCTTCTTCGCCCCCTCGGCTTGCGCGGTGACGTAGCCCATCTCCTCCAGGTACGTGAGGGTCGGATAGACCATGCCGGGGCTCGGGGCATACCAGCCCTCGGTCTTGTCCTCGAGCACCTTGATGATCTCGTAGCCGTGACGCGGCTGCTCGGCGATCAGCGCCAGGGCGATCAGGCGAAGGTCGCCGGTCGCCAGCATGCGCCCGGCGCGAATCATGTCGCCGCCGCCCATGCCGTGACGCCCGCCCCAGCCGCCGCCATGCCGGCGCCGCCACCCGCGTCCGCCCACCCACAGGCGGGCGTCCGGTCCACAATGTCTCATACCAAACATTATTTCTTCTCCGACGTTTTCGATATATCTTATGATATCTCCGCTCCGAAGCTATTTCAAGATATATTTTCGCCCGCGCAGATGAGTTTAAAGCTGCGCGAGTCCAGTAGTTTATCTGCATTGGGCGGGCAGTGCGGTGCTGAGCCTCAGGGCGAGGCCAGCGCCTTAGCCACGAACGCGTCCGTGTAGGTCGCCGTCACGTCGATGCGGGCGCCGGCGACCTCGGGGTCGAATTCCTTCAGCACCCGGTAGGCGACCTCCGCGCCCTCGCGGCTGAAGCGGCCGTCCGGCGAATACATCGGCAGGCTGTTCTTGATCGACTGGATGTAGAGCCCCTTGTCGCCGAGCGCGTATTCCTCCGGCATCACGGCGGCGATCTCGTCCGCCGAGCGGCCCGCCATCCATTTCAGGCCGCGCACGAAGGCGTTGGCCAGTGCCTGCACGGTGCGCGGATTCTTCTCGAGGAAAGCGGCGGGTGCGTAGAGCGTGGCTGCCGGATAGATGCCTCCGAAGATCGCCCGCGTGCCGTCCTCCGTGCGCGTATCGGCGACGACCTTGATCAGCTTCTGGCTCTCCAACAGGGAGATCACCGGATCGACATTGACGATCGCATCGATCTCGCCGCGACGCACGGCGGCGACGGCGCTCGCCGAAGCCCCGACGCCGACGAACGACGCGTCGTCTCGCTTGAGGCCGTTCCGCACCATGACGTATTGCGCCATGAAGTGGGTTCCCGAGCCGGGTGCGGTGATGCCGATCTTCGTGCCCTTGAGATCTTTCGGGCCGCCATAGGCCTGCGCCTTGGTGGCGAGCACCCCGAGCACATAGCCGGGATAGCGGCCGAGCTGGACCACGCCGACCACCGGCTGGCCTTTCGCCTGCATCTGGATGGTGTGATCGAACGATCCCGTCACCACGTCGGCGCTGCCGCCGATCAGCGCCTGCAGCGCGCGGGCGCCGCCGGCAAAATCGGAAATCTCGACGTCCAGCCCCTGCTCGCGAAACAGCCCGAGGCGCTCGACGACCGTGAGCGGCAGATAGAACAAAGCCGGCTTGCCGCCGACCGCGAGGCGCACTTTGCCAAGTTCGGGTTTGTCCTGCGCGCGTGCCGGCAGTGCGGCGAGCATGGCGAGAACGACGATTGCGACGATGCGCCAGCAGCTCATGACGGTTCTCCCGCGCGTTCGGCTTTCGGCCCAATGGGCAAACCCGATGATGTCCCTGAACTGCTAGAACTCGCAACCAGCGAATTCGATCGCCGGCAATGAACGCGAGGGGAGGGACCGCATGTCGGCTTTGCGCTTCGATGGCCAGTCCGTGTTCGTGGCGGGCGGAACCAGCGGCATCAATCTGGCGATTGCCGATGCGTTCGCGGCCCATGGGGCCAACGTGGCGGTGATGAGCCGCGCGCAGGAGAAGGTCGATGCGGCGGTGGCGTCACTGCGGCGCCATGGCACCACGGTGGCCGGCTATGCGGCCGACGTGCGCAACTATGCGGCCGTGGCCGCGGCCCTTGCCGCCGCCCGCGACGCGATCGGCGAATTCGATGTCCTGGTGTCGGGTGCGGCCGGCAACTTCCCGGCCAGCGCGCTCGACATGTCGCCCAACGCCTTCAAGGCGGTGGTCGATATCGACCTGATTGGCGCCTTTCATGTGCTCAAAGCCGCCCACGCGCATCTGAAGAAGCCCGGCGCGGCCATCATCATGATCTCGGCGCCGCAGGCCGTGCATGCGCGGGCGCAGCAATCTCACGTGTGCGCCGCCAAGTCGGGCGCCGACATGCTGATGCGCGTCGTTGCCCTGGAATGGGCAGCCGACGGCATCCGCGTCAATGCCGTCATTCCCGGACCGATCGCCGACACCGAGGGCATGCGGCGGCTGGCGCCGACGCCGGAGGCCGAGGCCAGCGTGCGCAGGGCCGTGCCCCTGGGGCGCATGGGACGCAAGGAGGAGGTCGCCGACCTCGCGCTGTTCCTCGCCTCGCCGATGGCGTCGTTCATCACCGGCGCCGTCATTCCGGTGGACGGCGGCGTCACGGCGGTGGGAAACCATTATGCCGGCTGATCGCCTCCTGCCTTACAGAGCCCACAGCGCTTCGTAAGACGGCTTCAATGGAAGCCAAAAAGGGATACGGCGTTTCGCAAGCCAGTAAGGGCGCCAGAGCTGCCGCCACGCGGAAGCGTCGAACTGCGCCTTCCCCCAGTCGAGCCGCTGGATAGCGATGCGCGATAGATCATGCTGGTGCAGCCAGCGGGTCGCCGCCCACCAGACCTCAACAGGTGCTTCCTTGTTCTTGGCCGCTCGCAGCTCGTGCACGATCAGCAACGGCGCAACGGGCATCCTCGCGACCTCGAGCGTGGCCACCCTTTGCCCGCCCCTTCTGATGCTCCAGAAACGTGCTCGATTGTGAGCGACGTGGTCACCGAATCTGCAAAGGCAGTTCTGCATCCGAGCCGCCTCTTCGGCGATGCTGTCGGCCGAATCGAGCGGCGTGAACTCGTATCCGTCGACACATCCCGGCTCTACCCACATGTCGGCGAGCGGCGCTTCGCCGAGGTGGAGACGCAACGCCACTTTCTCGCGCCAATCCTCCGCTGCGTCGAGGGCGCTGCTCAAGCGCATTCCAGGATGCCAAGGCTTGTCGGCGAGACGGTGCCCACGCGTCCCGGGACGAAGGGAGAACCAGGCCCACAGGATGATCAGCCGCAGTCGGCGCAGGTTCATACTGTTCGTGTTGCGGGTGAGCTCGCGCGCAATCCATATGGCAAGGAGCTCGTGTCCCCAAACCGCGGCATCGGCCACCGCCTCGAGCCAGAGCGGCGCAAGCTTGGGCGAGCGCGGCAGGTGGTTTACAATCCTTCGGTCGAAGAACTCATTTTCCGGCAACAGCGGCAGCGGGCGTACCAAGCCATCGACCGGCAGCTTCCGCAGCCAAAGGGGAGCTCCCGCGGCTTGCGCGACCTGCGAAAGCGAACGGCCTTCGATCACATGTGCGACGGCTGGCCTGACGTGGAGTCCCCGGCGCGGAACAGCGAGCGCGAACAGCAACACCGGAAAGCTCACGGCGAGTTCGGCCAGGCGCGGATGGCGACCGGCGAGGGCGCGCACGGAGGCTTGCGCGCCGGGTGAATATCTCGCCAGGCGCCGCTCTATGAGAGCAGTCCGCGTCTCGGCCGCACGCGCGTGCAGACGAGAGCCCGTCTCCGTCATGGACATTGTGCGTTCGTTCGCCAGCGGCGAGCCATCCGGCTGCCGCCGATACGAGCTGGGTTTTCGAATGGGATCGGGCCGCGCCCGGGATTCAACCGGGGCAGCGCCGCGTCAAATATCGCGGAACCAGTACGGGAAGCGCACGATGTCCAACATGGTCGCCTCCCTCGGCGATGGTTGGGGGGATGTCGATTAGACGATCTTTACTTGCAAGGCAAGCTGGCCGCCGGATCGGGATTCATCAGGCGGCATCACTGTGCACGAAGCACGATGGGCGTTTCTGATCGGACCATCAAAGGAGCAAGCCGCCTGACGATCGGAGAGCTATGGCTTGATCGCCTGCTTGGCCTTCGCGACGATCTCCTTCGGCGCGGCGTAGAGCTTCTCCACCAGCGCCTGCACGTTCGCGCCGGGCAGCGGCGCGATGTCGATGCGCAGCTTTTCGGCCTCGTCGAGCAGCTCCTTGTCGTTCATCGTGGCATCGAAGGCGGTACGCAAGGTCTCGAGCGCCGCGGCGGGCGTGCCCGGCGGCGCGATATAGGAGCGGTGGAACACGGTCTGGCTGATCACCAGCTCGACCACTTTGCGATCCTCCTCGCTCTTGACGTACTGCCAGACGCTCGGCACGCCCATGCGGGTCAGCTCCGGATGCGGATCGAGGCTCACCTGCAGCAGCACGTTGATCTTGTCGTCGCGGATCCAGTCCGGCCTCTGCGACTTCACGCTCGACCAGTCCCAGCCGCACACGCCGTCGAGTTCGCCGCGCTCCAGTGCCAGCGCGATGTCGGGCGTTCCGCGATAGCCCGACACGACGTCGTACCGGGCGCCGGACGTGCGCTTGTGCAGATAGCCGTATTCCTGCGTCGAATCGTTGGTTGACACGCCGCCGAACACGGCCTTCTCCCGCAGCAGGTCGTCGAACGTCCTGATCTTCGTGCCCTTGAGGGCGACACATACGCGGGTGCCGCTGTTGGCGGTGCCGACGTAGAGCACCTTGGTGGGATCGAACAGCGCGTCTGCGCGGTCGTCGAGCAGCGGGCCCATGATGGCGCCCGGCATGATGGCGCCGATGCTGGTGCCGTCCTTGGGGGCGATCATGCTGATGAACTGCGCGGCCTTGGCGCTGCCGGCGCCCGGCATGTTCTTGACCACGATGGTCGGTTTCCCTGGGATATATCGCGCAAGATGGCGGGCGACCAGGCGCGCGTAGATGTCGTAGCCGCCGCCGGGCGGCGTCCCGATGATGAACTCGATGGTCTTGCCGGCGTAGTAATCGGCCGCCGCTGGCGTCATCGCACCGATGGCGAGGACGGACGCAAGGAGGAGCGTGCGGCAATAGTTCGGAGCGCAGGTCATCGGCAGGTCACACCTCCTTGGCCATTTCGCGCAGCTTGAATTTTTGGATCTTGCCGGTCGAGGTCTTGGGGATCTCGGCGAACACGATGTAGCGCGGGCATTTGAAGGCAGCGAGATTCTTGCGGCACCAGGCGATGAGATCGTCGGCGCTCGCCTTCTCGCCGGGCTTGAGCTCGACGAAGGCGCACGGGGTCTCGCCCCACTTGTCGTCCGGCTTGGCCACCACGGCGGCGGCCTGCACGGCCGGATGCTTGTAGAGCGTGTCCTCGACCTCGATCGAGGAGATGTTCTCGCCGCCGGAAATGATGATGTCCTTCGAGCGATCCTTGAGCTGGACGTAGCCGTCGGGATGCATGACGCCGAGGTCGCCGGAGTGGAACCAGCCGCCCTTGAACTCCTTCTCGGTCGTTGCCTTGTTCTTGAGGTATCCCTTCATGACCACGTTGCCGCGGAACATCACCTCGCCGATGGTGGCGCCGTCGCGCGGCACGGGTTGCATCGTCTCCGGATCCAGCACGTCGAGCGCTTCGAGGGCCTGGTAGCGCACGCCCTGGCGCGCCTTCTTGGCGGCCTGGGCGCTCGGGTCCAGCGCGTCCCATTCGCCCCGCCAGTCGTTGACCACGGCAGGACCATAGGTCTCGGTGAGGCCGTAGAGATGGGTGACGTTGAAGCCGTTCGCCTTCATGGCCGCCAGCACGGCTTCGGGCGGCGGGGCGGCGGCGGTGAAGAACTCGATGACGTGCGGCAGCGGCTTCTTCTCGTTCGCCGCGGCGTTGAGCAGCGTGGCCATCACGATCGGCGCCCCGCATAGATGGGTGACACGGTGGTTGGCAATCGCATCGTACATGGCGGCGGCGCGCACCTGGCGCAGGCAGACGTGCGTGCCGGCGACAACCGATATCGACCACGGGAAGCACCACCCATTGCAGTGAAACATCGGCAGGGTCCAGAGATAGACCGGGTGCTTGCCCATCCCGCAGGTCACGACATTGCCGAGCGCCAGCAGATAGGCGCCGCGGTGGTGGTAGACCACGCCTTTGGGATCGCCCGTCGTGCCGGAAGTGTAATTCAACGAGATCGCGTCCCACTCGTCATCGGGCATGCGCCACGCGAAGTCGGGATCGCCTTCCTGTAGAAACTCCTCGTACTCGATGCGGCCGAGCCGCTCGCCGCTGCCGGTGAATTCGCGATCGTCGTAGTCGACGACCAGCGGCTTGACCTTGGCGAGCTTGAGCGCATCCTTGATGGTGCGCGAGAATTCGCGGTCGGTGATCAGCACCTTGGTCTCGGCGTGATCGAGCGAGAAGGCGATGATGGCGGCATCGAGCCGTGTGTTCAGCGTATTGAGCACGGCGCCGGTCATCGGCACGCCGTAATGAGCCTCGAGCATCGCCGGCGTGTTGGCGAGCATCGCCGAGACCGTGTCGCCGCGCTTGATGCCGCGCCGGGCCAGCGCCGAGGCGAGCCGCCGCGCCCGCGCGTAGAATTCGCCGTAGCTCGAACGACCTTGCCCGTGAATGATCGCCGGATGATCGGGGAACACGGCGGCCGCTCGTGACAGGAACGTCAGCGGCGTCAGCGGCTGGAAGTTCGCCGGGTTCTTGTCGAGACCGATGTCGTAGGGCTTCTTCGCCATGATAGAACCTTCAGGCCCGACCACGGCGACGCGGCCGGACGAACGATTATGCCGCCGGAACAACAGCGTTGAAAAGTGCGGCGATGAAGCGCGAGATGATGGCGGCGCGACGGGTGGCGGCGGCTCTCCTCGCCGTCGCGGCGAGCGAGCCCACGCCGGCGCAGGATTATCCGAGCCGGCCGGTCACCATCGTGCTGACGCCGGCGCCGGGGCCGGCCTGGAGTAATTACGGCACCGCGACCGGCGGCGGGACCGGAATGCCCTTTGCGGTGAGCACGGCGCGCAGCCGGTCGGGATAATCGGAAATGATGCCGTCGACGCCCAGGTCGATGACGCGCTCCATGTCGGCGCGCGCGTTGACGGTCCACGGGATCACCTTGATGCCGAGCGATCTCGCCTCGGCCACCTTGTCCGGCGTGAGGTCGGCGAAGTTGGGCGACCAGGCGGGACAGCCGGCGGCCGCGACGAGCCGCGGCGTCGAGCCGCCGAAATCGTCGACGTCGAGGCCGGCGGTCCACGGCGATGGGCCCGGCTTGCCGCGTTCGATCGTGTCACCGCCGGGCTGCTCGTCCGTCAGGCACACGCGCTCGATCTCCGGCGCGATGCGCTGCAGGACGACGAGCGTGCGCCAGTCGAACGACTGGACGCTGGCGCGTCTGGTCAGGCCTGCGCCGGTGATGGCGCGGGCGACGGCGGCAGCAAAGACGTCAGGCGCCGGCGCGTCGGCGCCGGAGGTCGGCGTGATCTTCGTCTCGATGTTGAAGCGGATGTGGTCGGCGTTCGCTCGCCGCACCAGCGTGAAGACCTCTTCCAGGGTGGGGATGCGCGTGCCGTCGATCGGGCGCTGCTCGGGAAACTCTGCCGCATAGCCGGTTCGCGGTTTGATGCGTCCAACGTCGTAGCGTTTCACCTCGTCGAGCGTCAGCGAATGAATGGCGGGACCGCGCGTGCCGAGGAACCTTCCGTCCGGACCGCGCGCGATATCGGAATTGAGCCACTCGTCGTGATGCCCGACCAGAATTCCGTCC
>JBJMSU010000186.1:0-2997 GCA_045801465.1 Xanthobacteraceae bacterium
GGCCGTAGCGGCCGCGCTTCTCGACCATCTCCTGCAACAGCGCCTTCTGCTTGGCGTCCACCGCATCGGCACCAAGATCGGTCTCCGTCGCTTTGAGAATCTTCCAGGCCAGATCGACCGCCACCTCGTCGTTGAGCGACAGCGGGCCCACCGGCATGCCGGCCATGCGGCCGAGATTCTCGATCATCGGCGGCGGCACGCCCTCGGTCAGCATCAAGTGCCCTTCGCGGATATAGGTGCCGACCACGCGCGAGGTGTAGAAGCCGCGCGAGTCGTTCACGACGATCGGCGTCTTGCGGATCGCGCGCACATAGTCGAGCGCGACGGCGAGCGCCGCATCGCCGGTCTTCTCGCCCAAGATGATCTCCACCAGCATCATGCGCTCGACCGGCGAAAAGAAATGAATGCCGATGAAGTTTGCCGGCCGCTGCGACTCGGCGGCGAGCGAGGTGATCGGCAACGTCGAGGTATTGGAGGCGAACACCTTCTCGCCGATGGCAGCCTCGGCTTTGGCGATGGCTTCGGCCTTGACGGCGCGATCCTCGAACACCGCCTCGATGACGAGGTCGCAGCCGGCCAGCGCGCCGTAATCTGCCGTCGCCGTGATGCGGCCGAGCAGCTCGTCGCGATCGGCGGTCTTGGCGCGGCCCTTGTTGATCTGATCGGTGATCAGTTTGTGCGAATACGCCTTGCCCTTCTCGGCCGACTCCTGATCGCGATCGATGAGCACCACCTCGATGCCGGCCTGCGCCGTGACGTAGGCGATGCCGGCGCCCATGAAGCCGGCCCCGAGCACGCCGACCTTGGTGAACTTGCTCGGCGGCACGTGCGCCGGACGGCGCGCACCCTTGTTGAGCTCCTGCATGGAGACGAAGAGGGAGCGGATCATGGCGGCGGCTTCGGGCGAGCGCAGGATCTTGGCGAACCAGCGCGACTCGACGCGCAACGCCTGGTCCATCGGCAGCTGCAGGCCCTCGTAGACGCACTGCAGGATCGCACGCACCGCCGGATAATTATCGTAGGTCTCGCGGCGGTAGATCGCGTTGGCGGGCGGGAACACCATCATGCCGGCCTTGGAATAGACCGGGCCGCCCGGCAGCTTGAAGCCGTCCACGTCCCACGGCGCCTGCCCCTTGCCGCCGGCCTTGATCCACTCCTTCGCGGTGTTGACCAGCTCTTCCGGCGGCACGATGGCGTCGATCAGCTTCATGGCCTTGGCGCGATCGAGGCGGATTTGCTCGCCCTTGAACAGCATCTGCAGGGCATCGCCCGCCGGCATCATGCGGGCGACGCGCTGCGTGCCGCCGGCGCCCGGGAACAGGCCGACCTTGACCTCGGGCAGCCCGACGCGGCTTTTCGCATTCTGCGCCGCCACGCGATGGTGGCAGGCGAGGCAGAGCTCGAAGGCGCCGCCGAGCGCCGTGCCGTTGATGGCGGCGACCCACGGCTTGCCGCCGGTTTCCAGCCGCCGATAGAGGAGCGAGAGCTTGCGGCTCTCCTCGAACAGCATTGCGGCCGCGGCCTCCTCTCCCTGCGTTCGCAGCAGGTCGGCAAAGACCTGGTTGAGGCCTTCCAACATCGTCAGATCGGCGCCACCGGAGAACGTGTCCTTGGCCGACGTGACGACTGCGCCTTTGATGGCGGGATCGGTGGTGACCTTCTCGACGATCGCGGCGAGCTCCTCGATCACCGCCAAGTCGATGACGTTCATCGACCGGCCCGGCATGTCCCAGCTCACCAGCGCGATGCCGTCCTGGTCCACGTCGAGGCTGAAATTCTTCTCGCTCATCGCCTTCTCCCCTGCGCTTCCTGACTTGTCCGCGTCCGACGGCGGAGACACGAGCCTCAATACGGCTCGCCCGATTTGTGCAGATAACGCGCTCCGGACGCGTCGCGCTCCACCCGCATGTCGATGTCCGGGTACTCGGCGCGCTCTTGCGCTGAGCGCGTGCCGATCTCCAGAAACACCGCGTCCCGCGCGCTTCGGTTGATGAGGCAGTGACCGATGCGGGAATTGGCCTTCCAGCCGGCGGCGTCGCCCGGCTTGAGCACCGTCTCGCCGTCGTCTTCGCACAGCACCAGCTCGCCTTCGAGCATATAGATCAACTCGTCCTCGGTTTCGTGCCAGTGACGCTGCGACGACCAGGCACCCGGCTTCAGCGTCGTGAGGTTGACGCCGAACTGATCGAGGCCGACGGCATTGCCGAGCCGCTTGCGCAAGCGTCCCTCCACCGCCTTCCGGTACGGCTCCGGATAGTTGGTGGAAGAGTCGATCTTCAGATTGACGACGTCGATCCTGGGCATCGATAAGTCACACCCGTTCGATGATCGTCGCGGTGCCCATGCCGGCGCCGATGCACAGCGTCACCAGCCCGGTGTTGAGGTCGCGCCGCTCCAGCTCGTCGAGCAGCGTGCCGAGCAGCATCGCGCCGGTCGCCCCGAGCGGGTGGCCCATGGCGATGGCGCCGCCGTTGACGTTGACCTTGGCGGGATCGAGATCGAACGCCTGCAGGTAGCGCAGCACGACGGAGGCGAAGGCCTCGTTGATCTCGATGAGGTCGATATCGTCGAGGGCCATGCCGGCGCGCTTGAGCACCTTGCGGGTGACGTCGATCGGCCCGGTGAGCATCATGGCGGGCTCCGAGCCGATATTGGCGAACGCCTTGATCTTGGCGCGGGCCTTGAGGCCGGCACGGCGACCGGCCTTCTTGTTGCCGACCAGCACGGCGGCGGCGCCGTCGACGATGCCCGAGGAGTTGCCGGCGTGGTGCACGTGGTCGATCTCGTCGACCCAGTGGTACCTCTCGAGGGCCACCGAGTCGAAGCCGCCCCGGTCGCCGAGTTGCGCGAAGGACGGCTTCAGCCGCGCCAGGGTCTCGACCGTCGTACCGGGCCGGATGAGCTCCTCCTTGTCGAGGATCGTCAGCCCGTTCATGTCGGTGACCGGGACCAGGGAGCGGTCGAAGTACCCGTTGGCCTGGGCCTTGGCCGCGCGCG
>JBJMSU010000224.1:0-24674 GCA_045801465.1 Xanthobacteraceae bacterium
TGGTGCGTGCGTGGGTGAAGCCGCGCGCGTCGGCTTCTTGCGCCAGCGCGAGCGATTCGGCGAAATAGTCCTTTGCGCTCTTCTGCCCGGGCCCGACGCTGGGAAAAAATTGCACGCCAAACTGCATCGGTCAGGTCTCTGAGTCGTCATGCCCGGCGCGCAGTCAAGCTTGCGCAGACTGCGTAAACTTGTCTGCGATGCCGGGCATCCCGCTCAGGCTGGCAAGGCGGTGCCAAACCAAGCGGGATGGCCGGGACAACCCTCGCCGCTGTGGCGGCCCGCCCGGCCATGACGATGTGGCGCTCTCCCCAACTCAATCGCACTCGACTCAGTAGCGCGCCTCGAATGTCGTCATCTTGCTCATGTCGGGATAGAGCACGCCGACCGCGCCCTTGAGCGCCGAGCGCGGGTTGTACCAGATCGCGCCTTCGCGGGTGATCTCGATCTTCGGCAGGTCGCCGCGTTGCACGGTCGGATAGAAGGTGAACTTCTCCGTGACCGGATCGAACTTGATGATCGCTCCGCCCATCGCCCCGTCGGCGATCCACATGTTGTTGTCGCGGTCGGGCCAGATGTCATACGGCTCGGCGAAGGCCACCGGCATCTTGTATTCGACGGTCTTGCCGCTCGCCGGATCGATCTTGCCGATCTTGCCGTGGCTGAACACGCCGTACCAGACCGTGCCGTTGCCATCGACGCTGCCGCGACGGATCAGGCAGTACTGATCCTCGTAGGCGGTGAGCGCCGGGTATTCGATGAACACCTCCTCCTTGGGGTCGAACTTCGCCATCCGGCACTGCGTGAACTGCGAGATCCAGATGTTGCCCTGCTTGTCCTTGTCGGCGCCGTAGGGGTAGGAGCCCGGCGTCGGCGGCTCGTAAAGCGAGATTTTTTGCGTTTTGGCGTCGAACTTGGCGAGCTTGTTGCCTCTGATCACCGTCAGCCAGATGTTGTCCTCGGCATCCACGATCGGATCATGTCCGCGGCCTTTGAGGTAGCCGCTCGGATCGATCGGGTAGCGGTCGATCTTGCCGGTCGTGGGATCGAGCCGGCCGAACTTGAAGCCGACGGTCTCGCCCCACCACACGATGCCCTTGGAATCGACGGTGATCCCGTGCGGGATGCCGCGCTCCGGCAGCCGATGGTGCTCGAACGTCACCGTGCGCGGATCGAGCTTGACGATCGCATTCGGCTGTCCGCGATCGGTCATCCAGACGTTGCCGTCGTTGTCGAAATAGGGGTTTTGCCCGATCGGGCGACCATTGGCGCCGACCTTGGGCATGTCGTATTCGATGTACAGGGCCTTGCCCAAGGCCGTTTCGTCCAGCGGCATGTCGGCGTCGATCGCGAGCGCGCGCTTGTTGGCATTCGGACCGAAGTTGGCGGTGAAGTAATCGAGCAGGAGTTGCCGCTCGCGGAGCGTCATTTTGCCGGGCGGAACCGACGTATCCATGCCGTCGACCCGCTTGCTCATCATGTCGATGGCGGCATTCCACGCGGTGCGGTCCCATTGGCGCAGCGAGAAGAAATTCACGCCGTGGCACGACATGCAGACGCGCTCGGCGACCTCGCGGCCGGCTCCGGGCGGATAGACTTTGTCGTAGTCGGTGTGGAACTCGACGTCCTTGTCGGTGATGGTGGCGCGGCCCGGATAGCCGACGACGGTGGAGGGACCATTGATGCCGGGCTTCGGCGTCGGGTCGGCGTCCTTGAGAACGAAGTCCGCGTTCGTCGTTTCCCCCGACGTGACGGTGATCTTCTGCGGATCGGAGCTAAATCCGCGACGTGCGACCGTCACCTCGTATTCGCCCGGCAGCACGTTGATCGCCTGGTATTTGCCGCCGCTCGTATAGACCATGAAAGTGACCGGCTTCTCCGCGCTGCGCAGGTAGACTTGCGCCGCCGTGAACGGCTTGCCCGCCGTCACCGTTCCGGTCACCGCCCCGGTTCCGGGAATTGTCGATTGGGCCGCGCGAACCGGGCCGCAGGCCAGCCAACAAGACGCCAACGCGAACAGCGTCACGAAGGAAAACTTCCGTCGCTCCCACATGGTCGTTCCTCCTGAACATATGTTGTCGTTCGTACGTGTCTCACGGCCGTATCGGACGTTCGAGCGACGGGGACGCTCGCTCTAGTCCCGCACCACCACCAGCCGGCTGGTGCCCGATTCGGCACCCCAGGCCTCGCCCGAACGCCCGAGCATCTGGCGCACATTCGCGCCTTTCTTGTCGCTTGGGAAGCTCTCGAACGACTCGCTCGCCGGATCGAAGCGCACGATGGCGTTGGCCACGAAGTCGGTCAGCCACACCTTGTCCCTGTCGTCCACATAGACCGAATAGCAGCCGCGCGTGCTGTTGGGCAGTTGCCACGTCTTCCATGACTTGGCGGCGGGATCGTAACGGCCGACCTCGCCGGAATTCCACAGGCTCACCCACAGCATGCCTTTGGAATCGGACCAGATGCGGCGCGGCCCAACTCCTTTGCGCGGCGGCTCGACCACGGTGACGGCGCCACTGTCCACATCGATCTTGGCGATGTGATCGCCGGCGAGCGAGGCGTACCAGACGTCGCCAGCCGGCGTCGTGGCGATCCCGTAGGGCCCGAAGCCTTTCGGCGCCTTCCACACCTCCACCTTGCCGGACGCGGGCAGGACGCGCCCGTAGACGCCGACCTGGCCGGTGAACCAGAGGACGCCGTTCTGGTCGAAGGTCAACGTGTTGAGGTTGGCGTAGGGGAATTCCTTCGGCAAGGCGAAGAGCTTCACTGCCTTGCTGGCGGCATCGACGCGCACGATGGCGTTGAGGCCGCCGTCCGTCACCCACGCCGCGCCGTCGGGGCCGACGATGACGCCGTGCGGCATGGAATTGGCGCCGAGCGGGATTTCCTCAGCCTTGCCGGTCTTGGGATCGAACCGGCCAAGAACGCCCTTGCGCTGGCCGGTGTACCACACGGCGCCATCGGCGGCGGGTGCGACATCGTGCGGGCCGGTGCCGGCGGGCAGCGGGTAATAGCTGACCTCGGCCGCCGACGCGACGTTGCTCGCCAAGGCCAAAACCGCGATGCCAGCCAGGATAAGCCGGATCATCACTTAGCTCCTGGCGCGGCCTCTACTCCGCCGCCTGGCGCGAACGGCGCGGCGTGCTCCACCGCGCGGCGGCAGCGTCGTCGGCCGCTCTGGCGTCCACCCACTGCGTCCCTGAGGCGTGCTCGACCTGCTTCCAGAACGGCGCGCGCGTCTTGAGATAGTCCATCAGGAATTCGGCGGCCGCGAACGCATCCTGACGATGCGAGGCGGCCGTGACGACGAGAACGATGTTCTCGCCCGGCGTGAGACGGCCGTAACGATGGATCACCGTCACGCCAATGAGCGGCCAGCGCGCTTGCGCCTCCTCGACGTGACGCGCGATCTCGGTTTCCGCCATGCCGGGATAGTGCTCGAGGTTGAGCGCCGCGATCGGCTCGCCGTCCTCGGCGCCGCGACAAATGCCGGTAAAGGTGACGACCGCGCCGATGCCGGTGCGCGTGCCAACGAGCGCCGCCGCTTCGGCGGCGGCATCGAAGTCCTCGCGCTGCAGACGGATCGGCATCCACATCGGCTCCACAATCACCTCTCCGCATCATGCCGGAAGAGGAACTGGAAGCTCATCCTCCCGTCATCGGTGGAAAAAAGGCGATCTCCCTGGCGCCGGAAATCGCCGTATCGGGCGTCGCGTGGCTGCGGTCGATGGCGGCCCGGATGATTTTCGGGTTCTCGAACGCGTAGGCGTATTGCTCGCCACGTTGTGCGAGCCAGGCGACGAGATCGCCGACCGTCGCTACTCCTGCCGGCGGCTCGATGTCCTCCTCCGGTTTGCCGATGCGCTCGCGCACCCAGGCGAAGTACAGGACCTTCACGTTCACTCGTCCATCACGTGCCGCAGTCCGGCGCGGAAATAATCCCAGCCCGTATACAGCGTCACGATGGCCGAGAGCCACAGCAAGGTGAGACCGATGCTGGTGGTGACGGGCAGGATTTCATCGCCCGCCTCGCCGGCCAAGAGGAAGCCGACGGCCACGAGCTGCGCGGTCGTCTTCCACTTGGCCAGCCGCGTGACCGGCACGCTGACGCGCAGCTCGGCAAGATACTCGCGCAAGCCCGACACCAGGATCTCGCGGCACAGAATCACCACCGCGGCGAGCAGCGACCAGCCGCGGATGGTATCAACGGCCGCGAGCATCAACAGGCTGGCCGAGACGAGCAGCTTGTCGGCGATCGGGTCGAGCATGCGCCCGAGCGCGGATTGCTGGCCCCAGCTGCGGGCGAAGTAGCCGTCGAGGATATCGGTGATGCCGGCGGCGATGAACACGGCCAGCGCCACCCAGCGCGGCCACAGACCGCCGTCGAGGATGCCCGACCAATACATGCAGGCCACGACGACCGGCACCGCGGCGATGCGGGCGTAGGTCAGGAGGTTCGGCAGTGCCAGAGGGCGCGCCGGCAGGAGCGGTCGAGTCATCTCGGTCATGGCAGGACAGAACACCCGGACCAGCCGGGCGTCAACTGTTGGTTCATGTTGCGATGTCGGATCAGCTACCCGGCCTTCTCATGAAAGAACTCATAGATTCTGCGCGCCGTTTCGGCGTTGATTCCCGGCACCTCGGCAAGATCGGCCATCGAGGCCCGCTCGATGGCTTTGAGCGTGCCGAAGTGGTGCAGCAGCGCGCGCCGCCGCATGGGCCCGATTCCGGGAATTTCCTTCAATCCCGCCTCGCGGATGTCGCGGGAGCGGCGCTGGCGATGGGAGCCGACCGCGAAGCGGTGCGCCTCGTCGCGCAGCCGTTCGACGAAATAGAGGACCGGATCGCGCGGCGGCAGCTTCAACGGCGGGCGATTCGGCATGTGGAACGTCTCGTTGCCGGCATCGCGCTCGGTCCCTTTGGCGATCGCGACGAGCGGCACGTCGGCGACCCCGAGGCTTTCCAGTGTCTCGCGGGCGGCGGTCAACTGGCCCTGGCCGCCGTCGATCAGGACCAGATCCGGCCACGGCGATTCGGCCTCGTCGGACATCGCCGGGTCGAGGGAGGTGGCTTCGGACCCCGAGGTCGCCTGGTCACTCGACCACACGCGAGAAAGCGATGCGAGCGCCGCGGCGGGCGCGAGTGACCGGGCCGGCGCGGCGCTGCGCGGCGCCTCGGTGACGAGGCGCTTGAAGCGCCGCGTGAGCACCTCGCGCATCATCGCGTAGTCGTCGCCGGGGGAGAGCTGCGCGGTGCGGATGTTGAACTTGCGGTATTGGTTCTTCCGCAGCCCTTCGGGCCCGGCGACGATCATCGCGCCGACGGCATTGCTCCCCTGGATGTGGCTGTTGTCGTAGACCTCGATCCGCCGCGGTGGGTGCGGCAAGGCGAACCTTTCGGCCATCGCGGCGAGCAGCCTCTGTTGGGACGACGTTTCCGCGAGCTTGCGGCCGAGCGCTTCCCTGGCATTGGCCAGCGCATGATCGGTCAGTTCCTTTTTCTCGCCGCGCCGGGGCACGACCACCTCGACGCGGCGTCCGCTCTTGGTCGTCAGTGCTTCGGCGAGCAGCGTCCGGTCGGCAATATCCTCGGAGATCAGGATGCAGCGTGGACACGGCTTGTCGTCATAGAACTGAGCCAGAAAGGATCCGAGCACGGCGGAGCTCGACAGCGACCGATCGGCCTTGGGAAAATAGGCGCGGTTGCCCCAGTTCTGGCCGGTGCGAAAGAAGAACACCTGGATACAGGTGAAGCCGCCCTGCTGATAGGCGGCGAATACGTCGGCCTCGGGCACGCCACGCGGGTTGATGCCTTGATGCGCCTGGGTCGCGGAGAGCGCAGCGAGGCGGTCGCGATAGGCGGCGGCACGCTCGAAATCGAGCGCCTCGGCGGCCCGCTCCATCTCGCGCGCGAGCGTCTCGCGCACCGCATGGCTGCGGCCGGCTAGAAAATCCTTCGCCTCGCGCACCAGCGCCGCATAGTCGGCGAGCGCGATCTCCCCGGTGCAGGGCGCGGAACAGCGCTTGATCTGGTGCAGCAGGCACGGCCGGGTTCGGCTTTCGTATACGGCATCCGAGCAGGAGCGAATCAGGAACGCGCGCTCGAGCGCCGTGAGCGTGCGGTGGACCGCCTGGGCCGATGCAAACGGCCCAAAATAATCCCCGCGACGGCCGCGCGCGCCGCGATGCTTCATGATCTGCGGCGCTGCGTGGTCGCCAGTGATGAGGATGTAGGGGAACGACTTGTCGTCCCGCATGAGCACGTTGAAGCGGGGGCGCAGCCGCTTGATCAGATTCGCTTCGAGCAGCAGCGCCTCGGTCTCGGTTGCTGTGGTGATGAATTCGAGCGAGGCCGTCGCCGCGATCATTCGCTCGATGCGGGTATCGTGACCGGTCGGTCGGCCATAGGCGATCACACGCTTCTTGATGTTCTTGGCCTTGCCGACATAGAGGACCTCGCCCGCGGCATCGAGCATGCGGTACACGCCGGGGGCGGCCGGAGCGTGCTTGGCGTGGGCGATGATGGCCGCGCGGCCGGCGGCGAGCGGGCCCGAGAGGTCGGCCAGGTCGATAGCCGCCTCGACCTCCGGCAGGCTGGACTCCTCGTCCTCTTCCTTGAGGTCGACCTCGGGTTCGATGTTCTTGGTCAATGTGGCCATTGGTGGACAGGTCGCAGTCGCCGGTGCGCAGACGCCGACATTGGCAGGTTTCAGAAGTCATTTAGAGAGCGGCAGGCAAAATGAACAGTATTCCTGCCACGGCGGAAAATTAACGCGAGGTTTTCCATAGCAAAGGAATCATCGAACCGCCCATTTTCCGCCCAGCGGAATAGCCGTTTCCGCAACATTTTTCCGCCAGAACAGCACGCGGCAGGCGCTGACCGCTCTACGCGGATAAGGCCTGATATCCCTTGCGGGAGAAAAAAAGGGCGGATCGCGAGCCCCGGGACGGCGGAACAATGTATCGAGTTTTCGCGGCCCTAGCGCTTGTATTCGCATCCTGGCCGGCGATTGCCGCCGACGTGGAGCGCCGTCCGCTGTCAACCTTGACCGCACCACGTGCGGTCGCGAGCTACAACTGGTCGGGCGCCTATGCCGGGATCAATCTCGGTTACCTGTGGGGAACCGTCGACAATCTTCGCTTGACGCCGCACGGCGCCGCCGGAGGGGCACAAGCCGGCTACAGCTGGCAAACCGGGCAAGTCGTAGTCGGCGGCGAGGCCGACATCCAGGCTTCCGGCGCGCAGGATACGTTCGCTCCCTACAAGTTCTCCAATCCGTGGTTCGGGACCGTACGCGCACGCGGTGGGTACGCATTGGAAAACCTGCTGGTGTATGCAACGGCAGGTTTGGCCTATGGCGGCGGGCGCCTGCAGATCGCAGGTTTGAGCGACGCCAAGACGCACCTCGGCTTCACCGCCGGCGGCGGAATCGAGGTCGGATGGGCACCGATGTGGTCGGCCAGGGCCGAATACCTGTTCATCGGTCTCAGCGATAAGACGTACGTCCTGTCCGGGATCAGCAGCGGCATCGATTCCCATTTGGTCCGTTTTGGCCTCAACCGGCGGTTCTGAGGCGCGGAAAACCTCTGGGCGGCAAGAATTGCGCCAATTTGGGCGCTCCGCGCGGAAGCGGCGCCCGATGTTGTTTTTTGGTCACTCTGCCGGATTATTTCGCAATGCCGCCAGACCGGATGCCCGTTTTAACTTGAGCGGAGGGGCCGGGAAGGCATAAATTTACACCGGATGCGGGGTAGGAGACTGGAGTGAAGCGAGTCCTACGTGCGGCCGCAGCTTTGACGGCGCTGGCGGCGGCTGGGCAACCAGCCGCAGCGGCCGACGTTGGCCGCGTGCCCGCCAGGGCACCCGTGTTCGCTCCCGTTCCGGTGGAAAACTGGACAGGCCTCTATATCGGCGGCAATGCCGGCTATTCCTGGGGGCGCACCGATCTCGACTATACGCGCGACGCTTTCCCGGCGGCGAGGACCACGCTCGACCCCAACAGCTTCATTGGCGGCGGGCAGATCGGATATAACTGGCAACTGGGTTCCTTGGTGTTCGGCGTTGAGGGCGACCTCGCTTGGCGCCATGGAACGGACGCCGCGACTTTCACCAGCGGCAATGTCTTTGGCGACTTCGCCGCGTTCAGCACCGAGCAGAACTGGGCCGGTACGGTGCGCCCGCGCGTCGGCTTGGCGGCCAGCCACTGGCTCCTGTACGGCACCGGCGGCGTGGCCTTTGGCGGCTTCAAGCACGCCTACACGGAAACCCGCCCCGGCGTTCTCACGCGCACGTTCGCTGATTCGGACACCAAGGCGGGATGGACCGCCGGCGGAGGCGTCGAATACGCGTTCACGACACAGTGGTCGCTCGGCGTTGAGTACCTGTATATGGACTTTGGGACCACGACGCTGGCTCAGCCGGCCACCCCTCCATTGCCGGCCTCGACGGCGGCGTTCGACGACAAGTCGCACGTGCTCCGCGCCAAATTGAATTACAAATTCAACTGGACGACTCCGTTTACCGGTCGATGATCTTCCCATTGACCCGCAGGAAGCCCGCCGCCAGGCGGGTTTTTTGTGAAGGAGGCGTGATTTTGTCGTGACTGACAACCTGTGAACGTTGTTCGGAGCGCGATTTTCCGTGCCAGGCCCGTTTTGCGCCGATCTGATGTGAGTTCCGGAGGAGTGTTGCGCGACGGCAGAGGCGCTCGGGCCATCGCCCCGAACACCCAGGCATCGCATTGGTATCGAGAGTCTTTTTCGTCGGCCATTGTGTCTTTTATGCACTAGACGACCCAGTTGCCTCGCGCCAATGTGCGCGCAGTCACTGCTATTCAAGGACCTCAATAGAACGGAGGCTGAGTCATGAAGCGGGCAATCACACTCGGAATGGGGGCACTGGCTCTGGCCGGATTGACACTCCCAGCGGCGGCGGCGGATCTGGGCGCTCGACCTTATACCAAGGCTCCAGCCATGGCGCCGGCTCCGGTCTTCACCTGGACAGGCTGCTACATCGGCGGGTTCGTCGGCGGCGCTGTCGCCGAGCGCGACGTCATCAACACCGACATCGGCGGACTGCCCGGCACGGCCAACTTCGGCGTACCGTGGAGCGACGGCCTCAATCACAGCTGGGACACCAAGCTTGATTCCAGCTTCCTCGGCGGCGGCACGCTCGGCTGCAACTATCAATGGCCGGGAAGCTCCTTCGTGGTCGGCATCGAGGGTGAAGCCGGCTTCTTGAGCCTCAAAGGAACAGCCGCCGATCCCGTGAGCCTCGGGCAGTCGGTGTTCGCCACCACCCGGATCGGCGACTGGTATGGCATGGTCACCGGCCGCCTCGGCTGGGCCATCAACACCGTCCTGATCTACGCCAAGGGCGGCGCCGCTTTCGTCGACGTCGAGCACACCGTGGTCGACACGTGCGCCCTTGCGCCCTGTGGCCCCGGCTTGGTTACGACGGGCTTCAGCGACACCAAGACTACCTGGACGGCTGGCGGCGGCATCGAATGGGCGTTCGCTCCCAATTGGAGCGTCAAGGCCGAGTACATGTTCATCTCTCTCGACGAGATCGATCGCTCATGCGGCGTGATCACGGGTGGCGCATTTACCGGCTCGACCACCTGCTTCGACCACGACGTCGGCGGCATCCATACCGGCAAGCTCGGTCTGAACTTCCGGTTCTGATCGAAAGAGGTCATGGCGCGGTTCTGAATCGCAGCCAACGCTGCGTGCGAGAAAGCCCCGGGCGAGCGCCCGGGGCTTTGTCGTTGGAAAAAGGTGCTGGCACCCGGCGGCGCCGGCTTGCCGATCTGGATTTGTCGTTCCTGGCCGGAAGGAGACCGATCCAGGCGACGACCGATCGACCGAATTGGGCAACGAACTCATGCCGGCAGGCGCTCGCGTCTGGCCGATTGCGTCCGATTGTGACTTCCAATAGTCTGAGAGCCTAGGGCTTCCGCTCGATCGAGACCGTGGCAAAAACACCAGGCAGACCGAACAATGAACCCGCAACAGCTGACAGGCGACGGCGTCCCGGTCTTCGGCCATACGCCGCCTCCGGTTTCCGGCGACGGGTCCCCGATCTCGCCCTCTCCGATCGGTGGCAATCCACGCACCGGCGATGGGTCTCCGGGCGCTTCATTTCCGAACGTCGGCAATTCCCATACTGGCGACGGGCCTCTGGTCTCGTCATTGCCGGCTGCCGACCATTCATTTTCCGGCGATGCACTACTCGCTTTCGCATCGCTGACCATGGGTCATGCTTCTTCGGCCGACGCACCTGTCGCCGCGTCCGCGCTGCCGGGAATTGCTGCCGGCATCGACCCGAACGCGTTGGCCGGTTTTGACGTCGGATGGGATTTCCATGGCGCCGGCTGGGTCCAGGTCACTGCGGCTGATGTGGCCGACCCAAATCTCGATTCGCGTGCAGACGTCTCAGGCGTGACCTACTGGGAACCCGTCGACTCGCAGCCCGCGGCATCCCCTTACGAGGTGGCATATTGGTTTGGGTCTGCTTCGTTCGGGGACTTTTTCTTGTAGTCGCGCCGGCCGGCTGCCGCTCTATTCCCGAAGATGGGCATCGCCATGCGGTATCGTCTTCACGTGCTCACGCGCGTGGCGGCGAACGCGGGAACCTGGGCGGCGAATCCGTCGAGCCAAGTCAGCAGCTGCGGGTGATCGGCGCGCCAGCGTCCGGCGAATCGCAAATCCTGATAGCCGAGCGCGCACGCGAGCGCGATCTGGCCCACATGCGGGATGCCTTGCATCAGCGGCGGATCGGCTTCGAGGCTCGAGAGCGCGCGGTCGACCTTGGCGGCCTGGTGATCGACCCATTTCGGCTCGTGGCGATCGGCGCTGCGCCAGCGACCTTCGTAGACCAGCAGGAGCGAAGCCTCCATCAGTCCGTCGCACAGCGCCTGCAGGGTCAATGCCGCGAAGCGAGCTTTGGGCTCGGTGGGAATGATGCGGCCACCGCCGGCGCGATGGTCGAGAAACTCGATGATCACGCGCGAGTCGAACAACCTTGTTCCATCCTCGAGCAGCAGGATTGGGATCTTGCCGAGTGGATTTTGCCGGCGCATCGAGTCGGCCGGATCCATAGTGTCGGCGCGCTCGATGCTGATGTCGCCGTCAATGCCGAGCAGGCTCGCCGCAATCCTGACCTTGCGGCCGAACGGCGAGGCGGGAGCGGTTCGCAGAATCATCATGAGCGGCTAGTGTCCAGCTTTTCGCGTTGAAGTTCCTACACGAGTTTGCCGCAGACGCTGTAGGAACTGCAAAGCGGCGGCACTGATCGAGAGCGGGCGGGGCCGTACGGGACGTCGAGGAAAGCGGGCAGCGGGTCTTGGGCCTGCGCCGCCGGACAAGATCAGCTGGTGATGACGAGGTTGACCGCTTTGGGTCCTTTGCCCTTCTTGTCGGGCTCGACATCGAAGCTGATGCGCTGACCCTCGCTCAGCGATTTCAATCCGGCGCGCTCCACGGCGGTGACATGGACGAACACGTCGCGCCCCCCGTCGTCCGGCTTGATGAAGCCGTAGCCCCGCTCTCCATTGAAGAATTTGACCGTGCCGGTCATCGCCATGGGGAAGTCTCCTTTCCCAGTTGCTTCACCGCCGGCCCCCACGGCGCGACGGCTCGGCCGGACATTCGCAATCGGGGAAAGGCGTCGGCCTGCGCCGGGACACTCAGTTCCGCCGGCCCCCCTCGGGGCAGAACGTCGAAGCCAGCAGGAAAAACTAGACAAATGCGGGCGCGCTGGAAAGAGGCGAGGGGCGCCTCCCGTCACTTTTCGCTGGCGAGCCAGTCGAGCCGCGCAGTGGCGCTGCCGTCGCGCGCGAGGACGGTCGCGAGCGCCGGGAGCAGGACCGCGAGCTCGCGCTCCAGCAGCCACGGCGGATTGGCAATGACGAGGCCGCAGCCCGTGAGGCGGTCGAGGTCGCTTGGAGCAGCGACCGTAATTTCGGCGCGCAGGAGCTTGCGGATGGGGAGCCGCTTCAGCTCGCGCGCCAACGCGTTGGGAGCATGCCGCTGCTTAATGGGATACCAGAGAAGATAAATTCCGCTTGGCCATTTGCGGTAAGCGGCGGCAAAGCAGTCGGCCATGCGAGTCGTCTCATCGGGCGCTTCAAACGCGGGATCGATGATCACCACGCCACGACGCTCCTTGGGTGGAACGTACGCGACAAGCGCGGTCCACCCATCGATCACGACGGCTTTGACGCGCTCATCGCGCGCAACGTTGTGCATGAGCGCGCGCGCAGCGTTTGGTTCCAGCTCGCACGCAACCAGGCGATCGTGCGGCCGCAGGCTTGCGCGGGCGACTTCCGGCGAGCCTGGGTAGACGCGCAGCTCACCGTCGGGATTCAACGTCGCGACCACGTCGCGGTAAGGCGCAAGCAGAGTGTCGACCTCCGGCGCGAGATGCGCCGCAAGGAGGCGGGCGATGCCGTCGCGCCATTCTCCGGTCCGGCTCGCTTCAGCGCCGGTGAGATCATAGCGGCCTGCGCCGGCATGAGTGTCGATGATGCGGAACGCGGCCGGCTTTGCGCGCAAATGAACGAGAATGCGGGCGAGGACCGCATGCTTGATGACGTCGGCGAAATTGCCGGCGTGAAAGGCATGACGATAGTTCATGCTAGTGCCCAAACCCGAAGCTCGCGGGTCCATGCGCAGAATCCGAATGCCAACTCGGATTCGGAGCGGCACCAGCAACTCAATGATTCGAGTGCCGCTTTCGGTTTGAAGTTCGTAAACGAGTTTGCAGCAACCCACTGTAGGAATTCAAATCGACGGCACAGCATGATCCCGAAAAGGGGCACCGGTTTGCGGAAAAGATCATGCTCCAATGACAAGCTAAAGCGGGACGACGAAGAAAAGTCATCGCGCTTGACAAACGGCCCCGGCGCGGGCTCAGGCGATTAGAGCAGGCGCGCGCTCCGCCCGCCATCTTCTCCGACGCACTGTGCCGGCAAGCGCGCCGGCATGTGCGGTGAAGGTCGATCCGCCGATCAATTCTGCGCGGAGGTGCCCTTGGCGCCGCGCACCGGCGGCATCACGAGCCGCTCGCGCCGGCAGGCACGGCGGTCCATCTCGTCGCAGTCGCGGAAGCGCAGCTCCTTCGTCATGCAGATGCGGACCTCGCGCAGCCGCCGGCTGTCGCAACCCACCGCGATCGCGCTGCGGCTGAGGCCGGGATTGACCTTGACGAAGGCCTCTTCCACTTCGTCGGGCGTGACCGTGAGCGCCGTTTTCAGCTCCAGGTACTCGTTCGGAATCTTGACCTGGGCCCGCGCCTTGCGCGCGCTCTCGAAATAGGCGCGGGCAGAAAGGCCGGAGCAGGTGCCGTGCCGGTCCCATTCGTGAAAGATGAGCCGCGGCGCCGGCATGAGATCAAGCATGGACGAGACGATGTTGCGGTCGAGGCGCGGCGCCGGAACTTGGCAATATTCCGGAAAGCCTTTCTCGTATTGCGGCCAAAAGCCGTGCACCACGAACGAATAGGGCCGCTCGCCGCACTGCTGGTCCGGTGCGCGACCGGATCGCTCCGCGCTCGCTTCGCAGTACGAGGGCGACCACGATAAGGACAAAACATAGAAATCGAATTGGCCCGGCGTGTTCTGCCGTGCGTCCTGGGCAGTGGCAGGGGCGGCGAAGATGGCAAGCAATGCCGCGCACAGCAGCAGCACTGTCGATCGTGTTCTTAACATGATCTCTCTCCCACCAGCTGGATGCAGATGGCGAGGCTACACCAAACGCCGGAACAGTTCAAGAACAAAATGCGAACGCAAGGAGGCGCAAGATCAGGGGCCATTATGGCCGCGCCATGCGGCACCCAGGATTATAGGCCCAGTTCCGGTCAAGCCCGACGACGCACCATTCCACGCCCCAACTGGCGCCGATCCAGCCGGTGTCCTCACCGATCCAGTAGTGGATGGTGCGGGGACGCGCGTCGGACACCAGCGCCATGCCGCTGCAATAGCGGCGCGGGATGCTGTCCGGCGCGCCGCGCGCCCACGGCCGGAACGCGGTCTCGTGAATACGGTCGAATCCGACGATCTGCAGGTCGGATTGCCAGAACTTGCGCTCCTTCTCGGCGAACCGCGCCATGATCTTGCCGAGCACGGCCGGATGCTCGCACTCCGGCACCACCGCGTCGTAGCGCGGGCCGGAGAGCCAGAAGTTCAGTTCCAGCAAACTGGCGGCTCCGGCGGACGTCGCCCATGCGCAGGCGATCGCGGCCACGCAAGCAAATCCCAATCGGATGAGCCGGACCATGTCGCGCCTCCTGCAATCCTGCTGCGCCGGTCTCTGCGGTCCAACGTGCCGGTTCCGCCATACGGTACCGCAGGAACTTCAATCGGCCGCACTGGACGGTGCCGTTTGAAAGAAAAGCGGTCAAGACCGAAGCGCGCCGCCAACACATTCGGCGATCGAGCGTGGCGTGCTGGCCACGGCCCGGCAACATTCAAATGTCAGACAAAAAAAACCTCCCCAAGGGTGGAGCGGGGAGGGAAGTTGGGGTCAACGATGGTAGTGCAAAAGCCCTCCCTCGGCTCGCGCTTCAGGAGGGGTAGAAAACTAGCGAATGAGCTGTGCGTCGATGGTGTTCAAATACATGGCGCAAATCTTCGCGGCGCCGGCGGAGCGGATGCGCTCGAGCTGCTTGAAATGAGCATCGCTGGTCAACGCAATGCCGCAGGTTGTTCTGTTGTCGACGGCGGTCGATGCCGGAAGCATGGCCAGTGCCATCACGGCGATGAGGGCGGGGGCGAGGAATCGAGACGTCTTCATGGCTGCGTGCCCTGAGGGGATCTCATTGACGGTTTTCTAGCCTCCGCCTGTTTCCGGCTGATGTCGCGCTTTGTTTCGTCTTGGAAACATGCGTGCTCGCCGCGGCGGTCACGGTCGTGGCTACGCGAGCCGCCGCCAGGCTCGAACAGCTTCCCATTCGCATAAGACACGGGAACGGACGGCAACGCGGTCGCGTCAACGCCGGAACCAGCCCGGTAGCGTGTCGTTATGCGTAAGGCGCGGACAGCAAATGCGGGGAGGCGGGAACTCTCTGCGGCTGCGGCGTAATGAGGCACAGTCGCGATCGGTTCGATCGATGCGATTGCGCATCGTTGCAAACAAAAAGGAGGCCACAATGAAGTCCTATTTCGGCTGTGCGACGGCCATATTGATCTTGGCCGGCGCGACGGCGGCCGGCGCGCAAACCACGATTATCGAACGTGACAGTCCTGGTGTGATCACGCGCGAGCGCGTCGAGCTCACGCCGGCCCAGCGCACCACGATCTATCGGACGGTCACGCGCGAACGGGTGTCGACGGCACCGCCGTCGTTCGCCGTCAGGCCGGGCGTGCGCGTCCCCCAGACCGTCGAACTGCAGGAAATCCCATCGACGGTGGTGCAGGAAGTTCCGAGCGTGCGACGCTATCGCTACATGGTGGTGAACAACGAGGTCGTGCTCGTCGATCCCGCTACCAGCGAAGTCATCGAGATCATCCGTCAGTAATGGCGGATGAATCGGGTGCGGCCGCAACGCTGCATCCGTGTGCGGGCCGGTCCATGCCCCTCAACCGGCCCGCACTTAATTTCTGCACAGGCTATCTGACGTCGCGATCGAGCAGCTTGTGCACCGCCGCCGGCAAGACGTCGAGATAAGGACCGGCGAAGAATGTCTCTCCCGATCCCGTTCCGTAATAGCGATCATAGGCGTCGATCATGGCGCGCATCGCATCGACGCACGACGTCATTGAATCGACGATCAGCTCGTTGATGTCCCCGTTCTCGGCCGCGTGCTCGAAGCGTGCGCTCGCCGACACGGTACGCGCCACGCATTCGGTGGCAGACCGGACCAGCGGCCGCACTGCCGCATTCTTCTGCTGAGTTGACATGTGCGTCGTGGGCGCCGCGCCTGGCGGTCCCAGACGGTCCTGATTGTCGACCGTAACCCCGATGACGAGCGAAAGCCCGACCATGATTGCGGGAATCATTCCCTTCTCCCCAGTCCCCCGGCGATAGATTCCGCCGTTCTGCGGCAGGCGCAATCAACCGCTTGTTAATCATCGCGACGCTTATACGAAATCTCGCAAGCTGTTGCTGCCAAGACACATGCAGGGTTCCGATGCCGCACTCTCCTCCTGCGACGTGCGGGTCAGCTTCGCGTCCTGCGTCGCAACCTGCAGGCTACGTCTCGTTACCTCTCCCTGTCTGTCGCCATGCAAGCTCCGCGCCACGCGCGGCAGCCACGGGGCGATCTTGTCTCATCTCCGATGCGAATCGCTATTGCCGCCGCCGTGGCGGCTCAGCTCTGCACCGATGCGGCTCCCCGATTTGGCCGCACCGTTCAAGAAGACGCCGTGCGAGCGGCTGGCTGGGTTGCCCGCCATCAGCGCGGTTGTGATGATTTCGTGGGCAACGTCGCACGCCACCGTGGATCACCGAGTCAAAGCGTCTTCGGCCGCGGATCAGCACGCGTCCGATCAGGTTCGGCGAGCCCAACTTAATGGCCGGTGCTGTTGAGATAGAGCGCGCAAATCTTGGCGGCAGAGCGGGACTGGGCGCGGTCGAAGCGCTCGAAGGCCGCGCGTAAGCCGGGATCGATCGCCTGGACGCCACAGCCCTGGCTCACCGAACCGGCCGGCGCGGTCTCGACCGTCATGGCCAGGATGGGCAGCAGGGCGAGAAGGGCGATGCGGAGCGTTTTCATGGGCGTCCCCCCGGACAAAACATGGTTAACCTGATCATTGGTCGCAGCGGGCCGGCCCGAGGTTCAAAGCGGCGCCGGCTGGGCTACGCGGCCGCGGCCACGCGGCATCCGAGTTGCGGGGGAATTTCAGGAGCCGCGGCGGCTGTCGGGTGGCTCGGACACGATCTCCTCGCCGCATTGCGGGCACAGGATCTTGACGTCGCGGCGCAACCGGTCAGGGGTGCGCGCCGTGCGATAGCCGCAGCGCGGACACACGATTTCGATCTCGGCGTCTTTCAGCGGATCGCGAACCATGCGCTGATATGTGGGCGCGTGCCGCCGATTTGAAGTTCCTCAACGTTTACCGCAGGCTCAGGAAGGAGCTTCAAATCGAAAGCCATCCGAATCAAAGGCTTGCTAGTGCCGCCGTGCTTCCGAACTATCAGGGGGTGCCGCGAAGGGCGCCTTGGCCGCCTAGCGCGTGGAGGTCTCGCCGACATTCGCGTGGGGGGCGCGAACGTGCGGCCGCGCCGATCCGGGCGCGGGGTTGCATTCGCGATCGATGACGGAAGTCACGTCGTCGAGCGCCCCGTCCATGTGCGCGATATCGCCGACGCGGTCACGTCCGGTCTTGCAGCGCTCGAACACTTCGCGGGCGCGCACCACCACCTCCGCGTGATGGCGGTAGGTGTCGCATTTCTCGTCCTGACCGGCGCGGGCCGCGCTTTTCAGGCGCGCCAGCATCTCCTCCATCTTCGACCACGTAGCCGCCAAGTCCTGCCGGCATGAGGGCGTATTGATGGTTTCCGCTGCGGCCGGCGCAATGCCGACCGAGACGATCGCGGACACGAGCACAGTACGCAGAATCATCACGAATCCCGGCTACTGAATGGTCGCGGCGTGCTGGTGGTTCCGTGGGAACCGCTGCGGGCGCGCCGGCGTTGGTGTGGCGAACATTCCGCGAACACGAGGCCGAGATGGCGTCGAACACCAATCCCAAGCTCGATCCTGACCCGCCGTCCAACACCGCGAAGGATCCCGACGACTGGGTCTCCGGCGACGATCCGATGACCGGCGCGCAGGCGTCCTATCTCAAGACGCTGGCCGAGGAGGCGCACGAGCCGGAGGCGTTCAGCGAACGCCTGACCAAAGCCGAAGCATCCAAGCGCATCGATGTCCTCAAGGCGAAGCTGAAGCTGTTCGACGGCCCGCCCCATCCGGCATGATGGCGCTGTCGCCGGGTGGCGGAACCGGGCGCTCGGCGGTTGCCGCCCTCGAACAGGGGCGCGGTCGCTGCGCGCGACCAAGCGTCGCCTGCGGAGCGCAACCAGGCGATGTGCTCGCTTCACCATACAAAAAGGCTATCGCGGCTCTGTTTCGTTCAAATTTCGCCGATTGTTTCGTCATTGAAACACGAGCGGCCGCTTCCGCTATCAGCAGGTTACCGTGACGAGCGGCGCCCCTCTGGATCGCGCGCCAGCAGCGGTGCCAAGCACAGCAGCAGGAATGCTGCGCCGACGAGCTGAAACGTCAGCATCGAACAGTCTCCCGACTTGGCGCGGACGTTAGAGCGCCGCTGTTTTCGCCGGATATCGTGCCATGTTTCGTTCCGCGCCTTGCCGCAGTTGTCAGCAGCCGCGCCCGAGCGCACGGGGCTCGATCATTCCTGTGGATAAGGCCGCCACCTCGGGCTGAGCGCACCTGACGGCGGGTTCCGCCGGAACCCCGCTCTTCAAGTGGGCGTTGATCCCCTGCTTCAGGCGACGGCTTCTCAACGGAGAACAATCATGAGCACGCATCTTCACCATGCCGCCGTAGCGCTGGCGCTGGTCGCGGGGGCGGGAGCCGCCCATGCGCAGACGGTCATCACGCGCGAGATCACCACCGAGCCGGTGGAGACGATCGTCGAGCGCGGACCCACCGGAACGGTGATCACGCGCCGGCCGCTCGACATGACGGGTCCCCGCGCGCCAGTCGCGCTGCCGGACGCAGCGGCCGTCGCCACGCCGGTCGAACCGATTGCTCGATCGCGCGAGACCGTGGGCTCGTCCGTCGTCACGACAAGCTCGTCATCGGATACGATCGCGACGCGGCGCATCGCGGCGCCACGCGCCGTCGCCTCCCAGCGCACCCGCGCAGCCACGACACAGCGGCGGGTCGTGAACTCCAACACGTCCGTTCGCAAGCCTGCACTGCGTCCCGCGGTCAGCACCGCGCGGGCGACGGCTCGCGTGGCGCCGGCGCCCCGCCTCGTGGCCGCGCCGCCAGCCCTCACTGCAGCGCAGCGAAGCACGATCTATCGCACCGTCGTGGAGGAGCGCGTGGTGCCGAGAACCATGATCACCGGGCCCATTGCGGCTCCGACGTTCGCCGCACCCGTCGTAACGGCGCCGGCGGTGCGCGAAGAGATCGTCACCGAGCGCCTCCTTACGCCGCCCGCGCCGCTCATCGGTGAGCGGATCGTGACGCGCCCGCTCGCGGTCGAAACCGTGGGCGCCGCACCGACCGCCACCGAGCGCGTCGTGACCACGCCGGCAAGCCTCGACCTCACCATCGGTTCGCGTGTACCGGCGACGGTGCCGCTCTATGCGCTGCCGCGAACTCTCGGCGTGCAGATCCCGTCGGTCCGGTCGTATCGCTATGCGATCCTGGATGACCGCGTCCTGCTGGTCGATCCTGTGACGGGCGTCGTCGTCGCGGAGCTTGATCAGTAGACGGCGGCTCGTCAGCGCCAGCCTTTCGATGCAGGCCGCTGCTGGTTGGCAGCGGCCTGTCGCATGCTTGCCGCAGCGGATCGGTCGGCTGCCGCGGCGCTCGCGCGCTTGTGAGCGAAAGGTTGCGCTCGAGCGGCGTTTCCGCGGAACTAGTGAGTCCGAATTGCATTGCCAAGCTAAAGAGCCGCACGGGGGCACAAGAACACAAGAAGAGGCAACAGGAGCTGACCCATGGCCGACCGCAGTGCTCTCGGCATCCTCGGATTCATCCTCAGCGGTGCTGCGTTGACCGTCGTGACCATCGCCTACCTGGTCGTGCGCGATCATGTGGAAGGGCGGCTCGCTCTCGATGCCAGCGCGCGGGCGGTTTACGCCACGCTGCGCTAACGCCAATCCTCTCCAGCCGGCCGGCTGCGGCCGGTCGCGTGTGCGCAGGCCTCAAGAAAAATCGGCGACGCCGTGAACCTTCGGGATCGCTCGCGCGTACTCATTTCGACTCCCGGGAGACCGCCCGATGAGGCCCCTCTGCTGCGCTGTCGGCCTTGCGCCCGTGCTGGCGCTTGCACTTGCACTACTTGTGGCTGTACCGGCGCACGCCGGTACGATCGATTCCTCCGCCTGTAAACGCGATCTCACTGCCGCCTCGGCCGGCGTAAGCGAGACCAGGGCGCGGCTGAAAGGTTTGGCGAAAACCCGGGCAGCGGAGAAATGTGCCGCGTATCGCGCGCAATTCCTCGTCGTCGTCAGGGCCCGTGCCGTTTTCGCAAACTGCAAGACCGGGCCGGATCGTGACGAGGAGGTCGACCGCCTCGATGGCACGATCGAGGATCTCAACGGTGTCATCGCCGAGAGCTGCGCTGTTCAATAGCCGACAGCGAGACCTTCTCATCATCGCCGGGCTTGGGTCTATCGGCGCGATTCAAGGCGTGACGGAGAGCCGCCCAAGGCGGCGTCTCGAAGGAGAGGTCCTTCGCGCTGAAATCTGAGTGCTAGTTCAGCACGATCGGCAGCGAGGCGGACATGACCGGCCGCGGACCGTTGTCGAGAGTGAGGCGGCCATTCAGGTGTCCTTGCACCACGATCACGCCGACGCCGATCACGGTCGCTGTGATTCCACCGACGATGAACCCGATGATGCCGAGGCTCTTGCGGTCTGCCATGATCGTCCCCTGTTCCCTGGCTGTTAGTCGCCTCAGGGAGCCCTTCGGTTCACACGTGTTGGATCGACTTAGACGCGTATCAACGCACGATTCCAGTGCGTGGTTCCAGGGCGCGAGGGCGGCGTCGGCGTGTCGCAAGGAATCAAGGTTAATACCGGCTGCAGCCGGTCAGGCTCGTCAAGTCGTTTGCAGCTGGAATCAGCGGGGAGCGATCGTGGCGTAAGGAACCTCGAGCGGGAAGGCCCCCGCCATGCTCTTATGGACCATCACGGCTGCGATAAGCATGACGGCGCCAGTGATGCTGGCGGCGATGAAACCGATGATCCGCAGCCCGGTCCGATCCGCCATCGTCTGCATCCCCTTGTCCCGCGGCAGACAATGTATCGCTGATTTGTTACCAGATTTCTTCTCCCGGTATTTCCCGGCGGAAACAATTCTTCGGCCTGTGGCGCTGCGGCAACTTGGGGAACAATCCGCGAACGGAACCATGCCGGCCGGATGGGGATCGCCACGGGCGTTCGGACTCGGCCGGCCTGCCGCGTTCAGCCGCAAGCGTCCGCGCCGGGCTCCAGGGACCGAGAGACGACGCTCACGAGGGGATCGTACGTCCGCTGCAAGCGCGCCGGATACTCCAACGCGATGTGGTGCCAGACCGTACCCCCGCAGGCCAGAATCGCTTTGCGATAAAAAATGCGATCGCCCTTGTGTCCGGACACGACCAGCCAGCCGGGCCGCCGTACCAGGTACGTGATGGTCTCACCGTCGACTTGCGTCGTGGCATTCATATGCGCCTCGATGCTTCCGGTCTTCGGCGCCGCATAGACGGCGAGCCACGAACTCCCGTCTGGCGAGACGAACCGCGTGCCGTGCCAGCGCTCGTCGGGAGGCAGTTCACGCCAGTCCGCCGGCACCACCGTCGCGGTGCCGGAGCGCCCGTCCTCATAGGGGAGCAGATCCTTGGCGGCGGCGGCACTGGCCAGGATCGCGATGAACGCCGAGAGAGCCGGGATCGTGCGCATGGCGCCATGTCAACGCACCCGGGGAGGCAAAGGATCCGGTGCAACCCGGGCCGGCGGCTGTGCGTTGGTTTCTATCTACTAGGGCCCGCTTCCGAAGATCGTGATGCGTCGGAGCACCCTCTGACACGAACTTCGAAAAGCGGGGCGCTAGCAAGCCTGTGACTCTGGTGCCGCTTTTCGATCTGAAGTTCCTGCACGAGCTTGCGGCAGGGAGCTTCAAACCGGCGGCATGACAGGAGGAGCGACAATGTTCCTTCCGCTTCCCGCCATGGTCGTCGCGGCGCCCCTGATGATGGGGGTGGCGGACAGCGTTCCGAGTTTCGACGTCAATCCGACCTGCCGCGGTGCTGCGCCGACATCCGGCGCAGGTGGACACGGCTCGGACGTGTGCGTCCGATCCGAGCTCGGCGCACGCGATCAGCTCGCCAAGGAATGGGCGCAGTTTCCATCGGCTGACCGCACCCGCTGCGTCCAGCTCACCACGATGACGCGCATGCCGAGCTATGTCCAAGTGCTCACCTGCCTGGAGATGGCGCGGGACGCGCGGCAACTCGAAGCGCCGGCTCGGCGCAGCACCGTCGGAAGTGGCCAGTGAGCGCTTCGCGCAAGCGCGAGGAGGAGACTATGAAATTCAAACTTGCATACGGCGTGGTCGCGCTCGGCCTGCTCGGTCTGGTATCGGTTCCAACGGCGAGCCATGCCCAGGCGAATCAGGCGGCGGAGAATCCCGGCGCGGCGAAAGGCGACACCCAGCCGGCCGGCAGTGAGCCGCCGCAGGCGCCCAGCAGCCCAAATGGCGGCACGAGCTCCAGCGGTCCGATCGGTTCCGGCCCGCAAACCATGCCGGCGAAATTCGATGCCGACGTCGCCGCGCGCGACCGTGTCCCCATCATGGCGCGTCCGTTGCCCCTGAGCCCCGAGCAGAAGCAGCACATCTACGACAGCGTCATGAACAGCGCGCAGATTCCTTCCGTGCAGATCGATGCAACACCGGCGACCATCCTCCCCGGGACCGTGGAGCTCGGCGCACTGCCGAGCGGGGTGGAGGAGCAGATTCCGGCGGTGCGTGGCTACAAATATGTCAAGCTGCAGGACAAGGTCCTGATCGTGGCTCCCGCGAACCGCGTGGTGGTGGGACAGATCACGCGTTAGAGCACGGCCAAGCCGGGCCCCGTGACTCGATCCAGGAAGGGCAGGGTTCGAGGACCGCCGCGTGGCGCGGAGACTCTTTTCTCCGCCATCGCTGGCGTGGGCGCCATGGATGCGCCTGTAGCTTCGACATCGCCTTGAGAAGAACAACCACTCCCTCCGCAAGATGATTTCTGAGCATTAATAATCGTTCACGCAGGCAAACATCTATTCAGGAAAGAGACAGATCCTCCATGTCTTTGATGCCCGCAATCAATTCCTGACTATACAGAGCCGTGCGAAGGAACGAAGCTCTCGACTTTGCCGTTGTCTCTTGTCGCAACGACTTATGTCGCAACGACAGGAGGACACGATGAGAAAACTCGCGATTGCTTTCGCGGCCGCGGCCGTGATCGTCGCGCCGGCCTTCGTGATGGCCGCGCCGACGGCCGCCAGGCCAATGACGGCTCAAGCCGACACCATCAGCGATGTGAGCTCGCATGGCGGATGGCGCCACCGTCACCACGGATGGCGCCACCACGGCTGGCGTCACCGCCACTACGGATGGCGCCACCGCCATCATTACGGGTGGTATGGACACCGGCACCGCCACTACGGACACCATTACGGCTGGTATCGCTCGTACGGCCGCTGGTGACGACGGGGCTGGGCGGCCCGCCCATCAATACCCGATGATAATCTCGGCGATGATCGGGTGCACGGCACGCATTTTGGGGTCGCTCGACATGAATTCCGTACCCAGCACCTCGTTGCGCGCCGCTTCCGTCGCCTTGGCATCCGGCACAAGGCGGATGCCAAGGCGGCAGCCGCCCGGCAGTTTCTCGAGCGCGCCGCCCTGCCAGTCATTGACCGAGCCGCCATTGGGCTGATCGAAGCCGGACACCTTGAACGGCTTGCCGTTGAGCTTCTCCAGCGCCGCCAGCGCGAGGCCGAGACGCAATCCTTTGGGCGCCGTCCAGGTGGACTGTCCGTTGATCACGATCAGGTGCGTGTCGGAGCGCGCCGCCTCGTTCTGCCAGAGAATTTCCAGACGACGCCGCGGATCGTTGGCGAACAGCACGGAGGCCATCAGCCGCGAGCCTTCCGGGCCGTCCACTTCGGTAAACGTGAGATTGCGCGAGTCGAACCGCGTGGCGAGCTTCAGGTGGCTCGATTCCTTCCCGAACACCCCATTGCAGACGATCGCCCGCGGCAGCTCGGCGGATTGTTGCGGCCGTGTCGGATCCGGCTGAGCGGGTTGCTCGGCCGGCCGCGCCGGCCGCGTCGGCCCACGCTGATCGAGCTGGCGGGGCGACAGCTGATCCTCTTCGTTCAGCTCGGGTTGTACGCGAGTGCGCGGCTTCTTGCTCCGCGTTTCGCTCTGCGCCACGCGCGGTCCATCCGCCTGCGGCGAGGCCGGCTGCGCGGCCGCCACGATCGGCGCGGCCGTTGCCACGATCGGCACGGTGGGTGTCAGACCCACGAGGACGGCGGCAAGCCACCGATTCATTTACGGCCTCCTGCATTCACGCAACGTCGGATCCCCGACCCATCATACACGGCCGGCACGGGGGTACGTTCGTGCCGTGCAAAAAGGGCGGATTGGCAAGTCGCGAACAGCGGGCGGCCAATGGCAAGCAGATGATACGGGAATAGCGACCCTCGCTCGCTACTCACCACTGCAAGATGTCCCGATGAGTGTCACAATAAATTATAAGTATTAACATCTGTTCAGCCAGCGCCATCATTGTGAAAGCAATCGCATGCCCGTGCAATTCTGATGCAAGCAACCCGAGTTTATCGTGTTCTCCGCAGCCGAATACAATTCGTTCTGGAACGAATTCTGGAATCGCACATTAACACCGTGTCAAAGCGAAGGAGGATGCTATGAAGAAGCTTCTTATCAGCATCGCCGCCGCAGCGACCCTGATGACGGCGGCTCCGGCGATGGCGGAGTTCGGGTT
>JBJMSU010000241.1:0-14073 GCA_045801465.1 Xanthobacteraceae bacterium
CATTTCCAGTCGTCCGTATCCTTGTTCAGGTATTGCTCGATCGTTATCGCGCCGTCCGGCGATTTCTGGGTGTACTTCTCGTCGATCTTGTAACGAGCGGGCGGAGCCTCCGGTTGCGCCGCGGCGGCCCCACTGCAGACGGCGATACTGCAGGCAATGAGCAGGCCGATCCAAGATGTCCTACCCTTCATTTTCTGGCTCCTTTGATCTTCACGCGATTAGTCGCGCATGTCCCATCAAGTTTCATTGTGGGCACACTGGCGGCTGCGTTTGCCCGACTTCCGCTTTGGGTCAGATTCGGAAGTCGCCGCGCATCCAAACCGAGTCTGCTTCTCCCCGGTGAGCCGACATTGAACATCTCGGTTCGCGGGTCCGCTTCGGGCCAATCGTTGCCCGAAATCAGGCGTTTAGCAAAAGGTCCATTTATCGGCTCATCACCGACGTCGAATGCACAGCGCAACGATCCCGGTGATTTCGACTTCGCTACGCCGTCTGATGCCGCTTCAGGAAGGTGCGCGCGCGGTTGATGGTGCGGACCTTCAACTCCGGCGGCTCCTTCCAGGGGAACACGGTGATCTCCGCGTTCGGGCAGAGCGAGGCGACGTCAATTGAGGTCTGCAGCGGGTGCGCCACCACGTCGTCGGGCAGCACGATCATCGGCGTCTGGCACGACTTCGCGAAATCGCGCGACACGCTGTACACGAAGTCGGGCTGCACGCGATAAAGATTGTGCAGGTATTTCTCGATGGTCTCCGTCGACACGTCGGGCCGGCGCTCGCGCAGCTCCTTGGCCCAGACGTCGCGGCCGGCGTTGTACATGTAGTCCGGTTGCTCAGGCCGGTGTCCGACCGGCTGGCTCAGGACCGCGGCGACGACGCGCTGCGACGCGCGCTGCATCAGCTTCATCGCGAACGGGCCGCCGATGCAGTTGCCGAAGAAGAAGAACTGGCGGATGCCGAGGTGATCCATCACCCCGAGCTGGTCGTCGGCGAACGCGCTCCACGGATCGTCGACCGGGACTGGGCCGGTGGACTCGCCGCCCGTGGCGTTGCGCTGATCCATGGTGATCACGCGGAAGTCGTTCTTGAACTCCTCCGGGATATTGATCACCGCACGCGACCACACCGCGATGCATGAGTTCAAGCCGCCGCCCGGCGTCGCCAGCAGCGGGAAGCCTGAGCCGATCTCGGCGTAGCGGATGCGGACATTGCCCTTCTCGTAAAATCCGATCTTGAGGCCCGCCGGCAAGCCCTGCGGGACTGCTGCCTGCGGCGCTTGCGCGAACACCCGCGGCGCGGTGGTTGCCGCGGCGGCGGCAGCACCGGTTGTAAGAACGGTGCGTCGGCTCGAATCGATCATCGGCTACCTCTCTTGTCGCTGTCGGGCGCTTGCGTGCGACCGGCGCTCAGCACTTAAGCCGTCGCGACAGTTCCAGGAATTTTGAGCGCTATTTGGTTGTACCACAGATGAAGCCAGTTGGGCGCGGCAATCGTGGCCGACGTTGCATCCAGCAGTGCATCAATCGGCGGTCGCGAAATAGCGCTCAGGGTCATCACCGGACCTCGTGAGATGACTTCGACGAGGTCCGCTTAGGGTCATGAACGGCCCAGCCGGCATGGTCCGGCGTCGAGTCCGTACTCCCCCAAACAGCGGACATTGTCCGGCGCCGCTGGCATGTCTCCTCCGTGCCAAAAGCGGACTATGACCGCACAGTTGTTTTTCGTCGAGAATTGGACGCCGTCCATCCAATCAATTGTCCTACAAGCCAACCAATCAAACCGAGAAATGGTATGGGCGCCGTGAGCGCAGAGATAACAAAAGCAATGCCGAAGCCGTCATCAAAAATACTAGGAGCTGGGCCGGGCCAAATCATCGCGATGATTGGCAAACTGAGCATGGCCTCGATAACGCCAATGCCTTGCCCAGCATCGAAGACGTTGGAAACCATCGTCCAAGCCAGGGAAAACAATAAAACATTTGGGAGGGACATCGCCACCACGGAAAGCCACATCGCAGACCGGGCCGAGCCGAAATTCGGCCACAGGCGGCAAGTCAAGTATAAAGCGACAAATGGCCAGTTTATCACTGCGAAATCAAATGGCAGGTCTCCGATGAATGTTGAAAAACTATACCCAGAGGGTTCGGGTTGAATTAAACCGAACTTGTAGCCAAGATAGATCATGATAGCGAAGGCGCTTGGACCGAGTGAAGCTATCGCAAACGCAATGAGAGGAACGTGAGTCCAAGCAAGCGACCGACTGCTTGCAGAAACCGCGTCTCGTCCCTTGCGATATGCGAATAGTATCGCCAGCAGCATCACTGCGAGCGCCAAATATTTATACAAATCGTATTCTAGGATCGGCAACATGACATCACTCTGAGCTTATTTGCGCGATTCGTGATGCTCAACCGTTGAGCAGTACAGCGCCAAATTCTTGCCGTGTCGAGGCAAATCAATGTCCGCCTTGGGTCAAACTGAGAAGGACTCAGCGTGAGCAAACTGTTTCTGGTTTGCCCCCGAAAGCGGACCTCCGGAACTGCGTTTAATGAGTACACGCCCTAGTGTCATCCCGCTCTCGCGCCCAAGCGGCGCTCGGCTGGGTTCATATCGAGGATGGCCGGACATGAGCGCTAAGCGCCCAGAAGTGATCGAGCCGCATGATCGAAATGCGATCGCAAACATCGGCGACGTTTTCGTGCAGTTCCTCGTCGCTCGGATAGTTCTTCACGATCTCGTAGGCGGAGCCGTTGGCGAGCTTTCGCAGGGAATACTGATTTCCCGCTGCGTCCTGCCTGACGATGGGGGGAGTGAGGCCTTCCACGTAGGTCTGATCGATCATCAGGATCAGTGCACCGGGCTGCAGGTGCGCGGCAAAGTGCGCCAAAAATTCCCGCCGGCGCTGCTTCTCGACGTGGGACCACCACAAATGCGCCATGCCGGCGTCGAAGATCTCAATGAACGGCGGGAGCGCATAAGCATCGGCCACGCGCAGGCTGACATTCGGGCCGAGATCGCGTCTTGCCGCGATCGCCAGAGTCTCGCCGTTGTAATCGGTCGCCACGATGGCGCGCGCGACCGATGCCGCTGCTTGCGTCCAATGGCCGGTACCGGCCGCGATTTCGAGAATCGTCCGTCCGCACGCACGCTCGACGAGCCAAGTCCTCAGGCGGGCAAGATCGCCCTGCCGTTCCGGCACTTCGTAGAACCTGTCGTATTCCGCAGCACGTTCGCGGTAGTAAGTTTCCATCGTATTCGGCACCACCACACTCCCGGGCGCCGGCGTTGCAGCGGCGGAGATGAAGCCGTCCGCCCGATCGCCGCCGGCGCAGCTATTTTGTGCGTCTTTTTTTGGTGAAAAGGCTTGCGGCATGGTTGATGAGATCGACGTTTCCGCGCAGGAGGTCGTCGCGCGTCATCTCGTAGCAGTGGTCTGGCGTCACGCCGAAATCCTCGATCTCGTTGCCGGCTTGCGGACCAACCCGCATGGCGCGGCGATATGCAACCCGCAGCTCGGCCCCGTTGGGGAGTTTTTGCGCGAACGGCTCCGCCCCCTGGAAATAGCCACGCAGATCGGAATAGGAGCGCGCGCTCGCGCCGCCGCCGCCGGTCGACTCGTCGACCCCGAGGACTATTCCGCCGTGGTCCTGAAAGCCGGCCAGGAAGTATTCAGTCGCGCTGTAGCAGAGGGCGTTGGCGATGACGACGACCGGCCCATGGTAAATGGGCCCGTGGTCGTTGCATGCATCCGGATCCGTATAGGGGAAGCTCGCCGAGAATGTCGCGCCGGTCTCCACCGAGCGCTTGATCGATCCGATCCAGGACGACAGACCGTGCGGCCCGAGCTCGGTGTCGGACTTCCGCAGGTGGCAAAGCCGGAGCGTCAGCGGTGTGTTGATGAAGTACAGCCGCTGCGGCGCGATCTGCGGCCGGTCCGGGATGATCAGCTGGATGAGGCGCTCGGCCGCCCGGGTTCTTCCCCCGCCGTTGTCGCGGACATCGACGATCAGTCCCTTGATGTTCTTGAAACGCTTCACGTGCCCGATGAACGCCTCCACCAGGTCATCCGCGACGGGTACGTCGAAGGTGAAGATCCGCACATACCCGACCGGCCCCGCCGACGTCGGCACCTCCTTCACCAGAAAAGGGTCGCGCTCGTCGACCTCCGGCTTGAACAGGATTCTGCGGAGTCGCCGAAGGTTCTCGACCTCGAGCGCCAGCCCACGCTGTCCGGTTTGGCTGGGCGGCATGGTGGCGACCAGCCAGTCGAAGTGCGTATCCCGAAGCTTGGCGCGGCCGGGGACACGATAGGTGGCTTTCACCCAGTGCTCGTCCGGCGCGGGCGCATTTCCCAACGACCGGGAGGTCAGGGCGGCAAGGCCGAGCGCCCGCCGCGACGCAGGATTGGCGCCGCCCGATTGCGCGGCCGCCCGCTCGATCGCGCGCTCGATCGGAACGCCGTTCCAATACACCACCTCGACGCCCCGGCCAAAGCCGCGGTGTTCCGGTTTCATGAACGGCTTTGCCGTCTGCGAGACGATGTATCGGCGAACCCCGCCCGCCAAGCAGGCCTCGACCTTGAAGGGAAGCCAGGCATGCGCGTTAGCGAACGGTTCCGGCAGCAGATAGTTGGTATGCAAATCGCGCAGCGACATGAAGATGTCGGTCATCTCGGCATGAAATTGTCTGTCGCTGGTAAACTGCGGGAGACGGTAACGCAGCAGCCGCAGGCGACGCACCGGGTCGATCGCATACATTGCGCGTTTCAATGGCAGGTGGACGTAAAAGCCTTCCAGCAGCATGATGGCTTTGTCGACCACTTGCGCCCGCTGGCGAGGAGTCAAGCCGTGTGCCCGGTCCAGGAATTTCGCCAAAGGCTGGCTGGTTCTCAGAACACTTCGCGCATTCTTGTGGATGGCTTGGATCGCACGCGCTGCAACGTAACCCTGCGGCATGCCCCCTCTCCTCTGTAAAACGACTATTCCATGCGGCAGGTGTCGATGCAAGAAATACGCGCAGCGGCGAACTTATCATCCAAAAATTGCCGATGGGGGAGGGCGCGGCTTCCCGGCGCGGCCATCGTGCGCCACGCAAGATCCCAAACGGGGTTGGGCAATCAAAGGCTCGCTGCAATGCCGAGCAATGTTGCCACGCGTCACCGGCGGTCATAAGCGCGGCGGACGGCATCCTCGATGATGCTTTCCGAGGCGTCATCCCAGCTTTTCATCCCACAATGGTCACAGACCCCGATCGGCACGGTCGCGCGACAATACAGATAGCCCTTGTCGGTCCACTGATAGAAACCGATATCTTCGTTTCTCTTGATCACCCGCCCGCGTCGGCAAAAGTCACACCCTTCTGAATGATCGTCCGCCATGACCTGCCCTGACAATCCCCCTGAGGGCATGCACGTTGCGCGTTCCCTGCCGCCAATGGGAATGTGGTGCGTGGGCGAGACCGACGTCTTGGCCCGGCTCGGTGGACTGCCGGCATCGCCGAAAATGAGGGAGTTGCGCGCCATCGTTATGCCCTATCACCCGCCGCCGTTTCTCGGTTGAACTTCACTTTGCGCCATTTCGGCCCAGCGCGGTGTGAACTACTTCACACGTGGATTTCTTCAATGACTTCGGGCATTTCCGGGCATGGCGTTCTGTGGATTGTGCCGCATCGCGCCGCCATGTAACAACCGGAGTCGCCGCCAGGTTCTTGATGGGCCGAAGGTTTCGCGATACCTGGGGCGGCGGGCGACAGATCGTCCGCGGACGATACTCGCGTCGTCCGTGTGCTCGGCTACGGGCGCCCGACCCGTTGCCGACGCAACCGCAAACCGCCGAACGCCTCGGCATCAGTCGCCAGCGATAGCTGGAAGCTATCGCGCTTTGGGGGTGACCAGCCATGCTGCGCATCAAGCTTGTGGCGGCCGTCATTGCGGCATCCAGCCTCGTCGCACCGGCGCTTGCCGACAAGGCGAATAATGCGATCCGTTTTGCCAATGATCAGGTCCTGGAGAACGTCGATCCCTATTTCAACAACGTGCGCATCGGTTTCATCCTCGCCCACCAGGTATGGGACACCCTGATCTATCGCGATCCCAGGACAGGCCAGTACAGCGGCCAACTCGCCACCGGCTGGCGATGGCTCGACGACAAGACCCTCGAGGTGGAATTGCGCAAAGGCCTCAAATTCCACGATGGTGCGCCATTCGATGCCGACGACGTGGTGTACACGCTGAATTTCGTCGCCAAGCCCGAGAACAAGGTCATCACCCAGCAGAACGTCGATTGGATCGATCACGCCGAGAAGATTCACCAGTACGCCGTTCGCATTTTCACAAAGCGGCCGTTTCCGGCGGCGATCGAGTACCTCGCCGGCCCGGTGGTGATCATGCCGCACAGGTATTATGCCGCCGTCGGTCCCAAGGGCATGAACGAGAAGCCGGTCGGCTCGGGCCCGTTCCGGGTCGTCGAACATGCGATCGGAAAATACCTGCGCATGGAGCGCAACCCGGACTATTTCGCGGATGGTCCGAAGCGGCCGGCGACGGTCGACAAGCTGGAGATCCGCTTCATCCCCGACCGCCAGACCCAGGTGGCCGAGATGCTCTCGGGCGGGCTCGACTTCCTCATGGGCGTGCAGCCGGATCAGGCGCAGCAGCTGCGCGCCGCCCAGCGCTTGCAGGTCCTGTCGGGCGAAACCATGCGCTACGTGTTCCTGCAGATGAACACCATGGACAACACCCCTGCCCCGCCGCTGAAGGATCTCCGCGTGCGCCAGGCGATCATTCACGCCATCGATCGTCAAACCATGGTCAAGCAGATCGTCGGCGAAGGCGCGCGCGTGGTCGACACCGTCTGCTTCCCGCAGCAATTCGGCTGCAGTCACGAAGGAGCGCCGCGCTATGCCTATGATCCCGGCAAAGCCAAGCAGCTGCTCGCCGCAGCCGGCTTTCCCGACGGCTTCGAGCTCGACCTCTATGCCTACCGCGAGCGCGACCAGACCGAGGCGATGATCAGTTACCTGCGCGCGGTCGGCATCAGGGCAAATCTGCGCTTCCTGCAGTATCCGGCGATGCGCGATGCCATGCGCTCCGGCAAGGCGGCCATGACGCACCAGACCTGGGGCTCGTTTTCGGTGAACGATGTCTCCGCCGCGGTGTCGGTATGGCACAAGGGTACCGCCGACGACACCAATCGCGATCCGGAGATCACGGCACTGCTCGAGCGCGGCGATTCCTCGGTCGAGGCCGCGGTGCGCAAGGACGCCTACGCCAAGGCATTGCGGCTCATTGCCGAGCGCGCCTATGCGGCACCGCTCTACACGCTGCCCACCTACTACGTGGCCAACAAGGACCTCGTCTTCACGCCCTATTCCGACGAGGTCCCGCGCTTTTGGGAAATGAGCTACAAGTAACCGCCCCCGCCATTCAGCGGAGCGAGCGATCCGGCGTGCCTGCCTCGCCGAGATCCCAATAGATGCCGGTCATGATTGCTAACCCTTCACGTGCGATCGTGAGCGGCAGGTGCTCGTTGGGCGCATGCTGGGAGCACCCGAGATAGGAGTGCGGCACCCAGACGGTCGGCAGGGCGAGGTTCTCGGAAAAAATGTCGTTCGGCAGCGAGCCACCGGTGTTGGGCAGGACCGCAGGCGACGCTCCGGTCGTCCGGAGGATCGAAGCGGAGGTCCACTTGACCCATGGGTGGTCGGGATCGAGCCGCGTCGCGCGAAAAATCTCGTCTCGTCCCTTGGCGATTTGCACCATGGCGAAGCCGTGCCGGTCGAGGTGGCGGCGTAGCGCCGGTAACACCCGGTCGGGATCGACGCCGTCGACGAAACGGAGCTGCCCGCGCGCCCAGGCGCGCGGCGGCACCGCATTGACCGGGTTGTCCGGAGTGCCGGCCGTCACGGCCAGGATCTCGAAGCAGCACCAGGCATAGACCTTTTCCGCCGGCGTCAGGCCCGGCTCGCCCCAATCGGGATCGATCGCAGGCTCGCCGGGCTCCGCCTCCACCTCGCAGCCGGCGAGTGCACGGCGCACCGCGTCGGGAACGCCGTCGGGCACCCATTCCGGAATCCGCACCTGACCGGTTGGACCGGTGATGGTTGCAAGCGCGTGCGCGAGCTGGATTGCCGGATTGGACAGGAGACCGCCCCAGTTGCCGGAATGATGGCCGCCTTCACGCGCCTCGATCCACAGATCGATCGGATACGCGCCGCGGGTGCCGAGATAGATCGTCGCGCGCGTGCTCGCGAGCCGCGGCCCATCGGAGGCGATGAGCACATCCGCGGCCAGCAGATCACGTTCGTCTGCGCACACTTCGCGTAGGCCCGGCGAGCCGATCTCCTCGCCCATTTCGATCAGCCATTTGACATTGAAGCCGAGCCGACCGCGCGTCGCCAACACGGCGGCCAGCGCCGCGAGATTGATGGTGTGCTGTCCCTTGTTGTCGGCAACGCCGCGTCCGTAATAGCGCCCATCCGTCTCCACCAGTCGCCACGGCGAAAGCCCCTGCCGCCACGCCGCATCAAGGCCGCGGATGACATCGCCATGGCCGTAGCCCAGGACTGTCGGCACCCCGTCGGCCTCGATCCGCTCGCCGTAAAGAAACGGCCCGCGCGCTTTCGCATGCCGCAGGACCCGGCACGTCATGCCGAGCGCTTCCAGCGCAGGCTTCAGCTCGGTTTCGACATAAGATGCAAGCTCGCCGGCCCGGTCCGGATTCTGGCTTTCCGTGGGGATAGCGACGCGGCGCGCCAGGTCGGCCTTGAAGCCGCCGGTGTCGAAATAGCGCTCGGCGCGCGTGATTGCGGCGTCTCGGCTCATTAGAGCATGATCCCGAAAGGTGGGCACCGGTTTTCGGAAAAGATCATGCGCCAACAATAAACTAGAGCGGGCTGCCGGTTCCAGGGAAGTCATCCCGCTGTAGGCCCCCGTCATGCAGATGGCAGGCGATGAGCCCGCCGGGATCGCGCAGCGTGCGCGGCGCTTGCGTCCGGCAGCGTGCGCCCGCCTCCGGGCAACGAGGATGGAACACGCAGCCGGGCGGCGGATCGAGCGGGTCCGGAAAGGCAAGGCCCAGTCCGGTCTCCGGCACGCCGAGGCCGGGTTCGGGCGTGAGTGCGGAAGCGAGCAGCGCGCGCGTATAGGGATGGCGCGGCGCGCGGAAGATCGCGTCACGATCCGCCATCTCCACAATGCGGCCGAGATACATGACCGCCACCCGGGTAGCGATGTGCTCGATGACCGCGAGATTGTGGCTGATGAAAAGATAGGTCAGGCGCAAGTCGCGCTGGAGATCGAGCAGCAGGTTGAGGATTTGCGCCTGCACCGAGACGTCGAGCGCGGAGGTCGGCTCGTCGAGCAGGACGATCTTCGGCTCGACGACGAGCGCACGCGCGATGGCGACGCGCTGGCGCTGGCCGCCGGACAGCTCGCCCGGATAGAGATCGGCGTAGCGTGCGGGAAGCCCGACCCGCGCCAGCATGGCGATCGCGCGGGCGCGCCGCTCTTTGGCCGAGCCGATCCCAAGCACGGTGAGCGGCAGCGCGACGATGGACGCGATCGTCTTGCGCGGGTTGAGCGAGGAATAGGGATCCTGGAACACCGGTTGGATCTGCCGCGCCAGCGCGTTGCGCCCAGTCGTGGCGACGTCGGCGCGGGCGATGCGAATCGTCCCGCTGTCCGGCGCGATCAGGCCGAGCAGCATCCGCCCGAGCGTCGACTTGCCGGCACCGGATTCGCCGACCAGACCGAGCACCTCTCCCTCCTCGATCGCCAGGTCGACCTCGATCACGGCGCGCAGCAGGCGCTTGCCGGCGAACAGCCCGCGGCCGATCGGAAAGGCGCGCGACACCCCGCAGGCTTCGACGATCGCGCTCATGCCGCCGCCGGCGCAAGCACGCAGCGCCACTCGTGCTCCGCCTCGACACGCGCCGCCACCGGCTGGGCGCAGATATCGCGCGCGTGCGCACAGCGCTCGCGGAAGGCACAGCCGCGTACCTCGCCGATCAGCGACGGCACGACACCCGGAACGGAGCCGAGCCGGGAGCCGGGCGCGATCTTGCCCGGCACCGGGACCGAAGCGACCAGGCCACGCGTATAAGGATGCCGCGGCGCCGCCAGCACCCCGGCCGCGCTGCCGGCTTCGATGATCTCGCCCGCATACATCACCGCCACGCGGTGCGCGACGCGCGCCACGACGCCGAGATCATGGGTGATGAGCAGCATCGCGATGCCGAGATCGCGCTGCAGCTCGATGAGCAGCCGCAGGATCTGCGCCTGGATGGTCACATCGAGCGCGGTCGTCGGCTCGTCGGCGATCAGCAGGGCCGGACCGCACATCAGCGCCATAGCGATCATCACGCGCTGGCGCAGGCCGCCCGAGAGCTGGTGCGGATATTGCCCGAGGCGCTCGCCGGCCGCCGTGATGCCGACCTTGCCCAACAGCTCGATGGCGCGCTCGCGCGCCGCCCGGCGCGTCGAGCCCTTGTGACGCCGGTGCACTTCGGCGAGCTGATCGCCCACCGTGTAGGCCGGGTTGAGCGCCGTCATCGGCTCCTGGAAGATCATGGCCATGCGGTTGCCCCGCAATTGCGACAGCCGCGTCGCCGACGCGCGGGCGAGATCCTCGTCCTCGAATACGAGGGCGCGGGCGCGGCGCCTCGCCGTGCGCGGCAACAAGTCCATCAGAGCGAATGCCGTCATCGACTTGCCGCAGCCGGACTCGCCGACGAGACACAGCGTCTCGCCACGATCGACGCGAAAGGAGACGTCACGCACCGCGTGCAGCGTCCCGCGCGGCGTGGTGATATCGACCACGAGGCCTTCGACGTTGAGGAGCGCGCCCACGCGTCAGGCCCCCTCGCCCACCGCCGTCACGTCGCGAATCCCATCGCCCACCATGTTGATGGCGAACACGAGGAGTGCGAGCGCCGTGCCCGGAATGGCGATGAGCCAGAACGAGAAGAACATGTAGCTCTTGGCCTCGGCGATCATCAGGCCCCAGGACGGCAGCGGCGGCTGCACGCCGAGGCCGAGAAAGGACAGCGCGGCCTCGAGCAGGATCGCGCTGGCGGCCTCCACGGTGGCGACCACGACGAGCTGCGGCAGCAGGTTGGGCAGCACTTCGCCGAACATGATGCGCGGCGTGGAGGCGCCGATGCACTCGGCGGCGGCGACGTAGTCGAGGCCGCGCACCTGCTGCGTCGCCGCCCTGATGACGACGGCGAAGCGGTCCCACTTGAGCAGCCCGAGCACCAGGATGACGACGAGCAGCGACCCGCCGAGGGTGGCGACGACGGCGAGCGCCACCAGGATCAGCGGCATCGCCAGCCGCACCGTGACCACGAACGTCACCAGCATGTCGACCCGCCCGCCGAAATAACCGGCGGCAAGGCCGAGCGCCGATCCAATCAAGCCGGAGATTGCCATTACGGCAAGCCCGATGAGGAGCGAGATGCGCGCGCCGTAGACGATGCGAGCGAAGTAGTCGCGACCGAGGTTGTCGGTGCCGAGCATATGTGCCCACTCGCCTTTCGCGTACCAGACCGGCGGGATCAGGCGGCGCGTGAGGTCCTGCTGGTAGGGATCGTAGGGCGCCAGCAGCGGAGCCAGAACGGCGATGGCAACGATCAATGCCAGCAGCGTCACTCCTGCCATCAGGCCCTTATGGCGCAGGATGCGCCGGCGCAACAGCGCCCCTCGCGTGGGTGCTTCGAGCTGCAGGAGCGGAATGGCGGAGACTTCGGTCATCTCAACCGATCCTGATGCGGGGATCGAGCCAGGCGTTGACGAGGTCCGCGGCGAGCGTGAGGCCCACATAGATCAGCGACAAGAGCGTGACGATCGCCTGCGTCACCGGCAGGTCCAAAGTGGTGATCGAGCGGTAGGCGAGATAGCCGAGCCCGTCGAGGGCGAAGACGGTCTCGATGACCACTGACCCGCCGAGCAGAAAGCCGAGCTGGACGGCTGTCAGAGCGACGACCGGCACCGCTGCGTTGCGCAAGGCGTGCTTGATGACGATGCTCGGGCCGGTGAGCCCCTTGGCGCGCGCGGTGCGGATATAGTCGGAGGCGAGCACCTCGATCATGCCGGCGCGAATGAGGCGCATGAACGCCGGCGCGATGTAATAGCCGAGCGCAATGCTGGGAAGCACGAAATGCCTCCAGCTTTCGCTGCCGGACACCGGCAGCATCTGCAGCATCACGGCGAACACCATGATGAGAACCAGCGCGAAGAAGAAGTTGGGGAGCGCCTGTCCGACCACGGCCAGCACCAGGCACAGGCGGTCGACCCAGCTGTTCGGATAGATCGCGGCGACGACACCGAGCGGCAGCGAGATCGCGAGCGCAAACAGAAGTGAAAAGAGGGCGAGGTAGGCGGTGGTCGGCAGCTTGCCCGCCACCAACGCCACTACATCGGTCTTGAAATACAGCGATTGCCCGAAGTCACCACGCAGCATCTTGCCGAGCCACTCGAGATACTGGGCGACAAGGGGGCGGTCGAGCTCGTAGACGCGGCGGATGGTTTCGACGTCCTGGCTGCGGGCGCCTTCGCCGGCGAGCGCAACCGCCACGTCGCCGGAGGCGCGCAGAAGCAGGAACGCCAGGGCTGACACCGCCACCGCCACCAGGATGGCGAGGACCAGTCGTTTAAGCGCGAACGCGAGCATCGATACTTCGTCCTCGCTGCGCGCAGGAAGGAATCATTTTCGCCCATGCCGAATTCCGGATCGCCGCCCTTCGGCACTCACGTTTTCGTTGCAGACCAGTGGAGGGCTGGCTAGCGGGAAGTCAAGACCAATTTCCTTAAGGTACCGGTTTGCCGCAGCGGAGCGGCCACGCAGAGTTGCTTGACGCCGCTCGCGCGGTCACGACACTGCGGTGTCGGGTGCCGCCCCGTCTGACCGGGTACGCGAGCGCCGGCCGGATGGGAATGGTCCAACGAGGAGGTCGCGATGCTGACGTCACTGACCAGGCTGTGCCTCGCGATGGTCGTCGGCCTGTTGGCGCTGAGCCGCGCAAGCGCCGAGACCTATCCCAGCGCGACCGTCAAGCTGGTCGTGCCGGTACCGGCCGGCGGCGTGACGGACACCATGGCGCGCATCGTGGCCCAGCGCTTGTCCGAGTCGTGGGGGCAGTCCGTGATCGTCGACAACCGTCCGGGCGGAAACTATGCGATCGGTGCGCAGGCGGTGGCGCGCGCGCCGGCGGACGGCACCACGCTGCTGGTCGCTCCCGACTCGACATTCACGGCAAACCCGCACCTGTTCAGCAAGCTCAACTACGAGCTCGGCGATTTCACGCCGATCATCGTGCTGTGCCGGATCACGCCCGTGTTGGTGGTCCATCCGGCGCTGCCGGCCGGCTCGGTGCAAGAGCTGATTGCGCTCGCCAAGGCGAAGCCGGGAAGCTTGAATTACGGCTCCTACGGCGTCGGCACCTATGCGCATCTGAGCATGGAGGACTTCAAGCAACGCACCGGGACCGACATCGTGCACGTGCCGTACCGCGGCGCGGCGCCGGCCACCACGGGTCTGCTCGCCGGCGACGTTTCGATGCTTCTGTTGAACCTGAGCAGCATCGAAGCGCATGAGAAGACCGGCAAGGCGAGAATTCTTGCCGCCGCCGGTGAGAAGCGAGCGAGTTTACGTCCCGACCTGCCGACGATCGCCGAGGCGGGCGTCCCCGGCTTCGCCACAACCGCCTGGTTCGCCTTGTTCGGCCCGGCGCAGATGCCGCCGGAGCTGGTGAGGAAGATCCATGCCGACGTGACCAAGGCGCTGGAACTGCCGCAATCGCGCGAGTTCTTTGCGGCGAACAGCTTCGAACGGGTCGATCTCGACCCGCAACAATTCGCCAAGCTGATCCAATCGGATTCGAAGCACTGGGAAACGTTGATCAAGGCCGTGGGAGTGAAGCTCGATTGAGCCTCGATCAACGACGGTCACTGCAATGAGAGGATAGCGTGAGCACACAGCCGGACTACCCGCCGATCCGCCGATTTGTGACCGGTCATGACGCCAAGAATGTCGCCAAGGTGATCATGCAAGGACCGGCCACCAACGCCAAGTATCCGA